>JBGSQD010000199.1:0-27433 GCA_041738275.1 Geobacterales bacterium | reverse complement strand
CCGGAACTGAGAAAAACGGTCAGCACGCTGGAGAAAAGAATTGCCGAACTGGAAGCACTGCTGAAAAAATAAATTATTTGCCGAGGTTAAGTATGCTACTGGATGTCAACGCAATCATGAAGATCCTTCCCCACCGTTATCCTTTCCTGATGGTAGACCGGATCGTCGAGTTGGAGCAGGGCAAGCGCTGTGTGGGACTCAAAAACGTTACCATCAACGAACCTTTCTTTCAGGGGCATTTCCCTGGGCACCCTGTCATGCCTGGTGTGCTGATTGTCGAAGCCATGGCGCAGGTGGCCGGCATCATGGCCTATCTCGCCTCCGATGAAGCGACAAAAAAGAAGGTCACGTACTTCATGTCCATCGACAACGCCAAATTCCGCAAACCGGTTTTTCCCGGAGACCAGCTGCGCATCGAAATCGAAACAACCTATTGCCGGCGTGGCATCTGGGGTGTCAACGGCAAGGCCTACGTGGGCGAAACACTCGTCACAGAGGCCGCTCTGAAGGCAACCTTTGCCGATGCGGCAGAGTAAATCAAGTATGTAGGGACGCAATGCAACGCAGCTCTACCGTGGAGAACGAGAATGATCCATCCTAGCGCAATTATCGACTCAAGCGCACATCTGTCACCGGATGTGACAGTCGGCCCCTACGCCATCATCGGCAAGCATGTCACCGTAGGCCCAGGGACCACGATCGGCGCTCACGCCGTTATCGGCGACTGGACCACCATAGGCAGTAACAACCAGATCTATCACCAGACATCGGTGGGCGCCGCCCCTCAGGATCTGAAATACCGTGGAGAAGAGGCGTGGACCAGAATCGGCGACAACAACGTCATCCGTGAATTTGCCACCATCCACCGCGGCACGCCTACGGGCCACGGCGAGACAATAGTCGGCAATGGCAATCTCATGATGGCCTACTCACACGTGGCCCATGACTGCGTTGTGGGTAACGGCGTGGTCATGGCCAACGTCGCTACCCTGGCAGGACATGTCACGGTTGAGGACAACGTCATTCTGGGCGGCCTGGTTGCCGTGCACCAGTTTTCAAAGATCGGGGCCTACGCCATGATCGGCGGCGGCACAATGGTGGGACTGGATATCCTCCCCTACACGATCGCCACCTCCGGAAAGCGTGACGCCAAGCTGCGCGGCCTGAACCTGATAGGCCTGAAACGGCGCGGTTTCTCGGAAGAAACAATCCGCAACCTGAAAAAGGCCTACAAAACCCTTTTCATGGCCAATCTGAAACTTCCGGACGCCATCAGCCGCATCAGGAGCGAGATAAGCGGCTGCCCTGAGATCGACTACCTTCTGACCTTTATAGAAAATTCCAAGCGCGGGATCTGTCGCGGATGAATACACTTAGAGCTGCCGTCATAGGCGTTGGTTATCTGGGTAACTTCCATGCCCAGAAATATGCTGCCATTCCCGGTATTGAACTGGTCGGCGTGGTTGATAACGACCCGAAAAGGGCCGCAGAGATTGCAGCAGCGCTTGGCACCCGTGCCTACAGCGACCACCGTGAACTGATCGGTCTGGTGGATGCAGTCAGTGTCGTTGTTCCCACCCAGTACCATCATAGCGTGGCCAGGGATTTTCTCGCCGCCGGGGTCCATGTCCTGATCGAAAAGCCGATCACCGTCACCATTGAAGAAGCCGATGAACTGATCGCACTTGCTGAGAAAAACCATGCGGTGTTTCAGGTCGGCCACCTGGAACGCTTCAACCCGGTGCTGGTGGCCCTGGATGGCATCATGCAGAAGCCGCTCTTCATCGAGTCGGTGCGCATCGCCCCCTTCAAGCCCCGCGGCACCGACGTCAACGTGGTGCTCGACCTGATGATCCACGACATCGAAATCATCCAGCATATCGTCAAGTCCCCGGTGGAACGCGTTGACGCCATCGGCGCACCGGTCTTCACCGGCGAGGAGGATATCGCCAACGCCCGCATACTCTTCGAAAACGGCTGCGTGGCCAACGTCACCGCCAGCCGCATCAGTCTGAAGAGCGAGCGCAAGATGCGCATCTTTCAGCGGGACACCTACATCACCCTGGATTTCCAGAACCGCAAGGTGCTGGTGGCACAGAAGGGAAGCGGTGAGCTGTTTCCGGGCATTCCCAACGTCAAGGTTGACGAACGGGAACTGGGCGAGGCCGATGCACTGCGAAGCGAGATAGAATCCTTCATAGCCGCCATCCGCGAGGGGAAACCACCCCAGGTAAGCGGCCGTGACGGTAGAATGGCGCTGGAAACTGCGCTCAAGATCAATACCAGCCTCAACAGGAGACCTTCATGATACCGATGGTGGACCTTAAAACCCAATATCACAATCTGAAAAACGAAATTGACAAGGCCGTGCTGGATGCCATCGAGAGCACACAGTTCATCCTTGGCCCTAATGTCACCGCCTTTGAACAGGAATCCGCGGCCTATCTGGGCGCCCCATATGCCGTATCCTGCGCCTCGGGTACCGATGCCCTGCACCTGGCAATCCTGGCGGCCGGCATCGGACCGGGTGACGAGGTCATAACCTCCCCCTTCACCTTCATCGCCACGGCCGAGGCTATCTGCTACGTCGGGGCCACCCCGGTCTTCGTGGACATCGAACCGGGCACATTCAATATCGATCCTGCCCTGATAAAGGCGGCCATCACCCCGCGTACCAAGGCGATCATTCCGGTGCACATCTTTGGACAGCCGGCTGACATGACCCAGATCAAGGAAATCTGCGATGCCCACCAGCTGCTGCTTATCGAGGACTGCGCCCAATCCTTCGGCGCAGCCGCAGGCGGCCGGATGACCGGCACAATCGGCAGCCTGGGCTGTTTCAGTTTCTTCCCCAGCAAAAACCTGGGGTGCTACGGCGACGGCGGGCTGATCACCTGCGCCACGGCTGAACTTGCCGAACAGGTCAAGGTGCTGCGCAACCATGGCAGCCGCGTGCGCTACCACCACAGCGTGATCGGCTACAACAGCCGGCTGGACGACATCCAGGCCGCCATCCTGCGGGTCAAACTGAAGCGTATCGACGAGTTCAACACCGGCCGCCGTCGGGTGGCGCACCTTTATTCGGAATTGCTGAAGGATGTGGCTACTGTGCCGTTCGAGGACAACAAAGGGGTGCACGTGTACCACCAGTATACCCTCCTGACCGACGGGCGCGATAAGGTCATGGCAAGGCTGTCCGAACAGCAGATCGCCTCGGCCGTCTACTATCCCATCCCGCTTCACAAGCAGGATGTCTTTGCCGAAGCGTATGCCGGTATCACCCTGCCGGTGGCGGAAGATGTGGCCAGCCGCTGCATGTCGCTGCCGGTCTACCCGGAGATGCCTGAGGAAGCGGTGCGTACGGTGGCGAAAACGGTCATAGAGGCCCTGGTTGAGCACTGAAAAGGTACTTAGCCGTCGTGTAATGATTGTGGCCGGTGAGGCCTCCGGCGACATCTACGGCGCCGACCTGGCACGGGAAGCATCCAAACTTGACCCAAACCTGCACTTCTTCGGCATTGGCGGCGCCCGCATGCGTGAGGCCGGTGTCGAAACCCTGGTGGACTCCGCCGACATGGCTGTCGTGGGGCTGGTGGAGGTGCTTAAGCACTTCGACGTCATCTCAAACGCCTTCCTGAAACTCAAGAAGATTCTCCTGAATGACCGCCCTGACCTGCTGATCCTGATCGACTATCCCGGCTTTAACATGCGACTGGCAAAAATTGCCAAAAAAGCCGGCATCAAGGTGCTCTACTATATCAGTCCCCAGATCTGGGCGTGGCGGCAGGGGCGCGTCAAGAAGATCGCCCGCCTGGTGGATCATATGGCCGTGATCCTTCCCTTCGAGGCATCATTCTACGAACAAGCCGGCGTACCGGTCACGTTTGTGGGGCATCCAATGCTGGATATGGTCAATGTCACCATGGATCGCAATCAGGCGGCCGTCAGTTTCGGACTCGACCCGGCCAAAAGAATTATCGGCCTCTTTCCCGGCAGCCGCCGAAACGAGATCGAACGGCTCCTGCCGGTCATTGCCACATCAGCCAGGAATTTGAAGGAACGTTTCCCCGACATCCAGTTCGTCCTCCCCCTGGCATCCACCCTGCAAAACGACGACATAACCCCGCAGCTCAAGGACGCCGGCCTGGATGTAACCATAACCCGGGAGCGGATCCATGACATGATCAGGGCCTGCGATGCAGTAATCTCCGTATCCGGCACCGTCACCCTGGAGATCGCCCTGGTAGGCACTCCCATGGTAATCATCTACAAGCTGTCACCTCTTACCTACCAGTTGGCCAAGCGCTTGGTGAAGATCGACAACATCGGTCTTTGCAACATTGTAGCCGGAGAAACAATGGTTCAGGAGCTGATTCAGGACGCAGCCAGCCCGGAACGGATCGCAGCGGAGATCGAACGGTTTCTGAACGACGGATCCTACGCAAAGAGGGTTCAACAGAAAATGCTGTCAATTCGCGAAAAGCTCGGGAACGGCAAGGCAAGCGCACGCGTGGCACAACTGGCATACAGCATGATGGAGAGTCAATAGCAATGGTTTTGAAGCGGACATTAACCTATTTTCTCCCCTATTGGTGGTTGATGCTGCTTTCGGCAATCTGTTCGCTGGTGGTCGGCGCCATGGATGGAGCCTTTGCCTATCTGGTTGAACCTGTTCTGAAGAAGATCTTTGCCGGCAAGGATGCAAATATCTTCCTGTTGGTGCCGATCGGCATAATTGTGCTGTTTGCGGTACGGGGCGTCTGTCGCTATGTCTATGACGCCTCCATCAAACTGGCGGGTCAGAAGGCTATTCAGGACATTCGCAATGACCTGTATCACAGCACGATCAAACAGGACATGGCCTTTTTTCACCGCAAGGCCACCGGCGACCTGATGTCCTGCATGACCAACGACATCACTACCATGCAGGAGGGAATGAGCCAGGTCGTCACCGGACTCTTCCGCGACCTGATCTCCTTTGTGGCGCTGCTTGGAGTAATATTCTACCGCAACTGGGAACTGGCCATCATAACCTTTGTCGTTATTCCCCTGACCGCCTACCCGGCCCAGCTCATCGGGAAAAAGATCAAGACCTCTGCCAGGCGCAGCCTTGATGTCATGGGGGGGATCGGCATCATCCTGCAGGAAAGTTTTTCAGGCATCAAGGTCATCAAGGCCTTTGGCCTGGAACAGCTGGCAGACAAGCGTTTCCGCCAAAAGAACAGCGAATACCTCCACCAGCTCAAGCGCTATATCAAGTACTCTTCGCTGGCCACCCCCATCTCCGAGATGATCACCTCGCTGGGCATCGCGACGGTTGTGTATATCGGCGGCAACCAGGTGCTCTCAGGCCGCATGAGCGCCTCCGAGTTCTTTTCCTTTATTGCCGCCATGATCATGCTTTATACCCCGCTGAAAAAACTGCAGACATCCTACAACATTGTACAACGCTCCGCAGGTGCTTCCGAAAGGGTATTCAAGCTGCTGGATGAAAAACCCACTATTACCAACACCAATACGTCAACTGCCATAATGCGCTCAAACGGCCAGGTGGAGTTCAGGGATGTCTCCTTCGGCTATGGCGATGACCCCATACTCAAGAATATATCCATCAATGCCGCCAGCAACCAGATGATCGCCCTGGTCGGCCCTTCCGGCGGCGGGAAATCCACCTTTATCGCCCTCCTCATGCGCCTGTATGACGTCAATCAGGGGCAGATCCTGCTGGATGGCAAAGATATTCGCCACATTACCCTGGAATCCCTCAACCGGCAATTCGCCCTGGTTGACCAGGAAACCACCCTTTTTAACGACACCATCGCCAACAACATCCGCTACGGCAAACCAGGAGCATCCCAGGAGGAGGTAGAGGCTGCAGCGGCAACCGCCTTTGCCCATGATTTCATCGTCCAGTTGCCCGAGAGCTACGAAACAAATATCGGCGACCGGGGCATACGGCTTTCCGGCGGGCAGCGCCAGCGGATCTGCATTGCCAGGGCACTCCTGAAAAACGCACCGATATTGATCCTGGACGAAGCCACCAGCGCCCTGGACACGGAAAGCGAGCAGATGGTGCAGAAAGCGCTGGATAACCTGATGGCCAACCGGACCACATTCGTAATTGCCCACCGTCTCTCCACCGTTCTGCATGCCGACAGGATTCTTGTCCTGGAAGATGGCCGGATAGTTGAAAGCGGCTCCCACGAAGAGCTGCTGAAGAACAGCGGCCTCTACAGCAGGCTGCACTCTCTGCAGTTCAGTGAGCGGGAACCTGCCGAGGGCGTTGCTTAACAACATGAAACAAATAATCTGGGCCATACAGGCAGCTGCTTTCTACCTTTTCACCTGGGCAATGGCAACCATCCCCCAGCGTTTTTTCCGCGCCACCGGTCGAACGATCGGCCATGCACTGTTCAGGCTGCTTGCCAAAAGACGCGGCATCGCCATTGAAAACATCCGTTTGGCCCTCCCCTTCATGAAACGCCACCCTTCCTGGACAGGCAGCTTTGACACGGCAGAAGATATTGCGCGGGCAACCTTTATCAATCTGGGAATCTCAATCGTGGAGGTATGCCGGCTTTATCACGGGAAAGGCGACATACTGATCGACTCTATTGAGGTCACGGGACGTGAAAATCTTCAGTCCGCCAGGGAAAAAAACAAAGGGGTCATTTTTATAGGAGGACATTGCGGCAACTGGGAGCTGATGTCGTTATCCTTTAAAAAACTTTTCAACGAGAATGTCTGGGCAATTGTTCGCCACCAGAACAATCCCTACCTGAATGCCGTAGTGGAAAAAATGCGGATGAGCTACGGCAACAAGGTTATCTATAATAAATCCGCTTTGAGGCCAATCCTCGGCGTTATCAGAAACAACGGCGTAATCGGCATGCTGGCGGATCAGGCGGTTTTTGCAGACAATGGCGTCAAGATCAATTTTCTTGGCAGGAAGGCCTGGGCCAACAAGGCCCCTGCAATCATAGCCCACAAAACAGGGGTGCCGCTGGTTCCGGTATTTATCCACCGCGCCGGGGATCGGCATGTGCTGACGATCCATCCTGAGTACGTGCTTTGCGGCAATCGCACGGAAGAAGGCATCCAGCAGGATATCCAGGCGCTGGCGAGTTATCTTGAAAACTTTGTCTGCGCCCATCCTGCAGACTGGTACTGGGTGCATCGCCGCTGGAAACGAGCAGGAGAGATCGCAGCATGAGTCGTAGAGCATGGATGGAAATAGCGGCGGTTGTCGCCTGCCTGGTGGCGGCAACGTGGATTATTGCCGCAAGCGGGGCAGACCTGACTATTTCCTCCCGATTCTATATTGACGGCAGCTGGCCGATAGGCAAGGTTTTCCCCTGGAAGACACTTTACCAAATGGACAGATTTCCCGCCATTACCCTGGCTTTATTCGGTTTGGCGATGTGTATTATTTCATTTAAACGCAGTGACTTCAGCCATTGGCGGCGTTCCGGGGTCTTTCTTGTGCTGCTGCTTGTCCTGGGTCCGGGTTTGATGGTTAATTCCCTGTTCAAGGAGCACTGGGGCCGGCCACGTCCAAGAGAGATCGTACAATTCGGCGGCAAGAAGGAATTTCTCCAGCCATGGCAAAAAGGTGAGGACGGCAATGGTCGATCATTCCCCTCCGGCCATGGATCTGCGGCCTTTTACATGAGCGCTCCCTTTTTCATCTACCGTCGGCGCCGTCCGCGCCTCGCCCTTGGCTGGCTGGCAGGGGGGCTTTGCTTCGGCGTCCTGATGAGCATCGCCCGCATTGCCCAAGGGGGGCATTTCCTGAGCGACAACCTGTGGGCATGGGGTATGGTCTATCTCACCGCGCTTGTGCTCTCTTGTCGTATGAAGCTGGACCAGGAGGAGAGCTGAATCCGTTGGGACAGGTTAAATATTGTTTGTATCCACCTTAACTATGAGTTAACATTATGTACAAGATCGAATACCAGCAAGAGGCAATCAAGTCACTCCTGAAAATGCCGAGAAACACCGCCCGGTTGATCAGGGATAAGATCGAACATCTTGCCGGTTCGCCATATGCCGCTAATAACAATGTCAAGCGCCTGGAGGGAGTGGGCGGATATCGGCTGCGGGTTGGTGATTGGCGGGTGCTGTATGAGATTGTCGACGAAAGGCTGGTGATCGTCGTCGTAAAGATCAAGCCAAGAGGAGATGCGTACAAATGAGAGCGCAACTTTTAAAAAAGGACGGCCGGCCGGAGTTTGCCGTATTGCCTATCGCGGAATATCGTGACCTCATCAAACGTCTCGAAGACCTTGAGGATGTGCGCGACATTCGTGAATACCGCGCCAATCCGGGAGAATCCTTCCCGGCCGTTGTCGTGAACCAACTAATTGAAGGAATCCCCCCTCTGAAGGTGTTCCGGGAATACCGGGGTATGACCCTTGAGGCGCTCGGCACGGTGTGCGGTGTATCGGCCGCTGCACTCTCACAGATCGAGAATGGCAAGCGTGAGCCGTCGGTGGGGTTATTGAAGAAGCTTTCAGTGGCATTACGGGCGGATGTGGATATTTTGATTGGATGATCCGCATTGACTCCGAGGTATCATGTTCTACACCATCTATAACATACTCTCGCTCTTTCTGCTCTTCCCGGTCGTCATCTACCATCTCTACCGCTCCCTCAGTCGCGGCAGGCCACCCGCCTTTGCCGAACGATTCGGTCGTATTGCCGCGGCCGATCTGGCAAGGATCAGTAATCGACCGGTGATCTGGCTGCACGCCGTCTCGGTGGGTGAGGCAATTGCCGCACGGCCGCTGCTTAAGGCGTTGCGCAAACAATATCCCGGACATGCCATCCTTATCTCCAATACCACCGAGACCGGAAGAGGAATCAGCTCCACCTTCCCGGAACCGGATCTTTGCATCTACTTCCCCTTTGACTTTCTGCCGGCTGTCCGCCTTACGCTGCAACATATCAAACCTGAGCTGATCATCATCATGGAAACCGAGATCTGGCCCAATTTCACCCGGGAAGCAACACGTCTCGGAATCCCGGTTATACTGGCCAATGGGCGAATATCGGATCGTTCCTTCAGCCGCTACCTTAAGTTCAGCTGGTTCTTCCGTCATGCGCTTCAGCAATTTTCCTCCCTCTGCATGCAGACGGAAACCGATTGCGAAAGGATTATCGCCATCGGCGCTCCAAAGGAGCGCACCACGGCAACCGGCAACCTCAAGTATGACATCCCCTTTCATCCGGTGCAGGATGAAGAAAGGGGCCGCCTTCGAAAACAGTACCTCATACCGGACAGCCTGACCGTAATTACCGCCGGCAGTACCCATCCCGGTGAAGAGGAACAGGTTCTTGCCGCTTATCTGGATCTCCTGGCAACAAAAGAAAACCTGTTTCTTGTGCTCGTCCCTCGCCATCCCGAGCGGGCCAATGAGGTTGCAGCACTGCTGGAGCGCATGAACCTGGCGTACCGGCGGCGCACAACAATAACGACACCCGATGTGGAGATGCTGAAAGGCGGGCAGGTACTGCTGATCGATACCATCGGGGAAATGATGGACCTGTATGCCCTGTCCGACCTGGCCTTTGTCGGCGGCAGCCTGGTTCCCACGGGCGGCCACAACCTGCTGGAGCCGGCCTCCCTCGGCATACCCTTCATCTTTGGCCCCAACATGACCAACTTCCGGGAAATTGCCAATCTGGTGCTGCATTACGGGGCCGGGATCCAGGTGGAAACAGCTGCCGATCTTACCGACTCTTTCAGGGCACTGCTCGCAAGCCTGGAGCTGAGAAGGGTCCTGGGACAGAACGGGCTTAAGATGATGAAAGAGACTGGCGGGGCAACTGCCCGGCATATTGAGGTAATATCACGGTATCTATGAAAAGCTCCTTCCCATCATACTGGCGCGACCTTGCCTGCGGCACACGTACAACGACTGTTGGCCGGCTGCTGATCCTCCTACTTGCGCCATTTTCCCTGGTGTACTCGTTTATCCAGCGCCTGCGGGCCGCCATGTACCGGACAGGCATGCTGAAAACAGGTCGTCTGCCTCGGCCGGTGGTGTCGATCGGCAATATTACCGTCGGCGGTACCGGCAAGACCCCGGTCACAGCCTATATTGCGCGTCTACTGCTGGAACAGGGATACAAGGTAGCCGTGCTGTCGCGGGGATATGGCGGTTCACTGGAGGGGCAGATCGCCATCGTCAGTGATGGTGCCACACTCTTGCTGGGTCCGCGAGAGTGCGGTGATGAGCCGTACCTGCTGGCATCAACCGTGCCGGGATTGATGGTCGTGATCGGCACGGACCGTTATGCCGCCGGGCAGATGGCCATGCAGCAGCTATCACCGGACGTATTTCTGCTGGATGACGGATTTCAGCATCTGCGGCTGTGGCGAGACCTTAACATCCTGCTGCTGGACTCTGCCCGGCCATTCGGCAACGGCTGGACACTGCCAGCAGGTCTGCTGCGGGAGTCTGCCCAGGCTGCTGCACGGGCAGACCTGGTTATCCTGACACGCTGTCCCAAGGGTACCACCCTTGCCCCCCGGTCAACCGGAATCCCCTGTTGCACCAGCCACCACCAGCTTATTGATCTGCTGCCGCTTTCCGGCGGCCCGCATGTCCAGTTTTCCAGCCTCGCCAACAACAATGTACTGGCCTTTGCCGGCATCGCCGACCCGATATCGTTCTTCGACGAATTAAGGTGCCGCGGCCTGAACCTGGTTCACACCATTCGTCTCCCTGATCACACCTCCTACACGGAGAGCGATCTGTCAGCCATTAAGGAGGCAATGGAGAAATATGGCGCTGATATGGCCGTCACAACCGAAAAAGACGGGGTCAAGCTGCAGGATCTGCCGCTGGAGTTCAGACAGCGGATTATGTTGGCCCGCCTGGAACTCATAATCATGGAACCTGCACCCCTGAAGGAGCACCTTTGCAATTTGCTTCAAAAATAACTCCTTTTATGGCATTATTGATGGGTTTCAAATATTTGAGGAGGGCAATCACATGATCTCGCATGGCCTCTTGAACATACTTGCCTGCCCTGTTTGCAAAGGCGAACTCAAGACAAGCGACAACGAGCAGAATTTGCTTTGCCACAACTGCAGACTTGCATTCCCCATTCGCGAAGGCATCCCGGTCATGCTGGTCGATGAAGCGGTTTCCTGTTAAATCAATCCATAATAAAGGGCACATTAATATGCTTAATAATCGCAGTATCCTGGTAACCGGCGGCACCGGTTCTTTTGGAAAAAAATTTGTCGAGACCATCCTGCTCCAGTACCCGGAGATCGAGCGGATCGTGGTTTACTCCCGTGACGAGCTCAAGCAGTTCGAGATGTCCCAACAGTTTTCCACGGCCCAATACAAGCAGATCCGCTATTTTATCGGTGATGTGCGCGATCGGGACCGCCTTGCAAAGGCCATGGAAGGTATTGATGTCGTAATCCACGCCGCGGCGTTGAAGCAGGTCCCTGCCTGTGAATACAACCCGTTCGAGGCCATAAAGACCAATATTCACGGGGCACAGAATGTCATCGAGGCTGCCATCGACCGCGGTGTCAAAAAGGTGGTCGCCCTCAGCACCGACAAGGCAGCAGCCCCCATCAATCTCTACGGGGCTACCAAACTCTGTTCAGACAAACTGTTCGTGGCAGCCAACAACTTCAAAGGCAAGCACGACATAAAGTTTTCAGTCGTGCGCTATGGCAATGTCATGGGCAGCCGGGGAAGCGTCATACCCTTTTTCCTTGAAAAGAGGAGTGAGGGGGTACTGCCGATCACCGACGAAAGAATGACCCGTTTCAATATCACCCTGGAAGACGGAGTAAAACTGGTTCTGTATGCCCTTGAAAACATGTGGGGCGGCGAGATCTTCGTGCCCAAGATTCCCAGCTACAAGATCACTGATGTAGCCGAAGCAGTCGCACCGGATTGTACGCTGAAGATGGTCGGCATCCGCCCCGGCGAAAAGCTCCATGAAGAGATGATCACCATGACGGACGCCCTGTCCACGGTGGAGTTTGAGAAATATTTCGTGATACTTCCTTCCATCGGGATATGGGATGTGGACAAGTTCACAGCCACATTCAATGGCAAACTGTGTGGGGATGGTTTCTGCTATAACAGCGGCACCAATACCGAGTGGCTTTCTGTTGAGGAAATCCGGCAACTGATCAAGGCTCACGTCGATCCTGCCTTCACCTATTAAAGGGTGCTTCCATGACAAACCAACCAATCCCATACGGCCGGCAATCCATATCCGAAGCCGACATTCAGGCTGTTGTTGATGTCCTTCGTTCGGACTGGCTTACCCAGGGGCCGGTTATCGAGCAGTTCGAACAAAAAGTGGCGGCATATTGCGGGGCCCAATATGCCGTAGCCGTCAACAGCGCCACATCCGCGCTGCATATTGCCTGTCTGGCAGCAGGTCTTGGCTCGGGCGACACCCTCTGGACATCACCCAACACCTTTGTGGCTTCGGCAAACTGCGGGCTGTATTGCGGCGCATCAGTGGATTTCGTTGATATTGATCCACGCACCTATAACCTGAGTGTTACAGAACTGGAGAAAAAGCTGGCGGTCGCCAAGGTGCGGGGCACCCTCCCCAAGGTCGTGATCCCGGTCCATTTTGCCGGGCAGCCATGCGAGATGGACCGAATTGCCGGACTTGCAAATGAATATGGTTTTACCGTGATTGAGGATGCCTCCCATGCCATAGGTGGAAAATACCTGGGTAAACCGGTCGGTAACTGCGCATTCTCGGATATGACCGTTTTCAGCTTCCACCCGGTCAAGATCATCACCACCGGCGAGGGGGGCATGGTTGTCACCAATCGCCGCGATCTTTATGAGAAGCTGCTCCGCCTGCGCAGCCACGGCATAACCCGCGAGCCGGGGTTGATGGAAGGTGAATCCCATGGTCCCTGGTATTACCAGCAGATAGAGCTGGGGTTCAACTACCGTATTACCGACATTCAGGCTGCTCTGGGATTGAGCCAGCTGCAGCGGCTTGATGAATTCGTAAACCGCCGTCACGAATTGGTTGAGCAGTACCAGCAAAAACTGCGCGACCTGCCGCTCATCCTTCCGGCCCAGCATCCCGACACCTGGTCCGCCTTTCATCTTTATGTGATCCGCCTGCAGCTGGACAAAACCACCGGAACACACCGACAGATCTTCGAAGGGCTGCGGGCGGCGGGAATACTGGTCAACCTGCACTACATTCCGGTACATACCCAGCCCTATTACCAGCGGATGGGCTTTACCGCCGGGATGTTTCCCGAGGCGGAGCAATACTATTCGGAGGCGATCAGCTTGCCGATGTTCGCCGGCCTGACGAACGAGCAGCAGGATCGGGTGGTTGCAGCGCTTCGTGGTGTCCTGTCGTGAACGTCGCCATCATTCCGGCCAGGGGGGGGAGCAAACGCATTCCCCGCAAGAACGTCAAAGGTTTCTGCGGGAAGCCCATGATCGCCTGGTCCATTGAGGCGGCCCGGCAAAGCGGTTGTTTCAGCCAGGTTCTGGTCTCTACCGATGATCAGGAAATTGCCGATGTCGCCCGGCGGTTTGGTGCGGAGGTTCCGTTCATGCGCCCTGCAGTATTGTCGGATGACCACACCGGCACTATCCCGGTCGTACGTCATGCCGCCAGCTGGTTGATTGAGCAGGGACAACAGCCGGAACGTGTCTGCTGCATCTACGCGACCGCCCCCTTTATCACCCCTGCAGACCTCCGGCGCGGTCTCGGGATTCTTGCTGACACCGGCAGCGATTACGCCTTCTCCGTCACCAGTTACCCCTTTCCGATCCAGCGGGCCATCCGGATTGACCCGCAAGGGCGGGTGGCAATGTTTAATCCCGAACAGTTCAATACCCGTTCACAGGATCTGGAAGAGACCTTTCACGACGCCGGGCAGTTCTACTGGGGCCGGACCAGCGCCTGGCTTGCGGAGAAGATGATCTTTTCCCCTGATGCTGCGGCAGTACTGTTGCCGCGCCATCAGGTGCAGGACATTGACACCATGGAAGATTGGCAGCGGGCAGAGTTGATGTTTCAGGCCTGGAAGAACAGCATATGAGGATCATCTTCAGAACCGATGCCTCGCTGCAGATCGGCAGCGGCCATGTCATGCGCTGCCTCACCCTGGCCGACGAATTGAGGCAACGCGGGGCAGGCATCACCTTTGTCTGCCGTGAACATCCCGGCAACCTGATCAGCATGATCGAAGGCAAGGGGTATCCTGTGATACGACTGGCGCAGTCGGCGGATGAGTTTACAGCAGCAGCGGACGATATTGCCCATTCCGCCTGGCTGGGCGTTACGTGGCAGCAGGATGCAGCCGAGACCATTGCTGCCATGGAAAAGGAGCTGCCAGGGTGGCTGATTGTCGACCACTACGCCCTTGACCGCCGCTGGGAGGAGGCGCTTCGCCCCCATGTCGGCCGGATCATGGTGATTGATGACCTGGCGGATCGTGCCCATGACTGCGACCTTCTGCTGGATCAGAACCTGTATGATGGGATGGAGACGCGCTACGACAATCTCGTTCCCAAATCATGCCACAAACTGCTCGGCCCGAAGTATGCTCTGCTGCGACCGGAATTTGTCACAGCCCGAAAGAACCTTCGCCAAAGAGATGGTCAGGTAAAGCGGGTGCTGGTTTTTTTCGGCGGGGTAGACCCGACCAACGAAACAGAAAAAACAGTGCAAGCCCTGGCAGGAATGGGTGGCCGCCAGTTTGAAGTCGATGTGGTGGTTGGTGGCGGCAACCTTCATAAAGAACTGATACGAAACATCTGTGCGAGGCATGACGGTTTTCACTATCATTGCCAGGTAAGCAACATGGCGGCACTGATGGCGGCAGCTGATCTTGCCATGGGGGCAGGCGGGGTAACGACCTGGGAAAGATGTTCCGTGGGGTTGCCTTCCCTGGTGACGGCAGTAGCTGACAACCAGCAGGAACTGTCGGCAACCGGCGCTGGTCTTGGCCTATTCTTTTACCTTGGGAAAGCAGAGACGGTTTCTTCAAAAAAGATTCTGGATGTGTTTAATGTTTTCGCTTCGTCTCCGGAGTGCCTGCAATCTTATTCCACCCACAGTTTTGCCGCAGTGGATGCAAGAGGCGCCCAGAGATTGGCGGCCCTGCTCTGTCCGCCCGAGATTCATATTCGCCGGGCAGTCATGGATGACTGCGACTCCATTTACGAATGGCGAAATGCCGAGGAAACAAGGCGCCATATATTTGATGACAAACCCATTCCGCTTGATGCACATCGAAGCTGGTTTTGCAGCACGCTGAACAACCCCGCCCGTGCCCTGCTGATTGGAGAAATCAACAACAAACCTGTTGGTGTCCTGCGTTATGATCTTACGGCCAATGAGGCGCTGATTTCAGTTTATCTGGTGCCTGGCGGGCAAGGACAGGGTGTCGGTTCACAGCTGATCCGTTGCGGTTCCCAATGGATCAGGGGTAATTATCCGGACATAAAAACCATCAATGCGGAGATCTTTAAAGACAATGTTGCATCTCTGCGCGCATTTGAATCAGCAGGATATAAAGAGCACCATGCGATTTTCAAAGAGGTCCTGTAATGAATAAAAGCAGCTCCATGGCAATTGCCGATCGCAGCATCGGCCTAGCTCACCCCCCTTTTGTGATCGCTGAAATGTCCGGCAACCATAACCGGTCACTAGACCGCGCGCTTGAGATTGTGAACGCGGCCGCGGCATCAGGTGCCCACGCCATAAAATTACAGACCTATACCGCCGATACCATGACCCTTGACATAAGCGAGCGGGAGTTCTTCATAGAAGATCCCAAAAGCCTCTGGAAAGGGCGCTCGTTGTATGATCTTTATCAGGAAGCCCATACCCCCTGGGAGTGGCACAAGCCGATCTTCGACCGATGCCGCGAGTTGGGGCTGATCTGTTTCAGCACCCCTTTTGATGCAACGTCGGTAGATTTTCTGGAATCACTGGATGTCCCCTGCTACAAGATCGCCTCGTTTGAAAATACCGATCTCCCCCTGATCCGCAAGGTTGCGGCTACGGGCAAACCGATGATCATCTCAACCGGCATGGCGACCGTTGCCGAACTTGACGATACGGTGCGGGCCGCTCGCGAAGCCGGCTGCATAGACATCATCCTGCTCAAGTGCACCAGCACCTATCCTTCAACCCCGGAAAACACCAATATCCGCACGATACCACATTTGCGGGAACTGTTCGGATGCGAGGTCGGGCTCTCCGACCATTCCATGGGCACCGGGGTTGCCGTTGCAGCAGTGGCCCTTGGGGCAACGGTGATCGAAAAGCACTTTACTTTGAACCGCGTCGACGGCGGGGTTGACTCCACATTTTCCCTGGAGCCGGAGGAAATGAAAAATCTGGTGGTGGAAACGAAACGTGCCTGGCAGGCCCTCGGCACCGTCAGTTACGGCCCGACAGAGCAGGAGAAAAAATCGCTGGTTTTCCGGCGCTCTCTCTATGTCGTGCAGGACATGGCAGAAGGAGAGCCATTTACGCCGGAGAACCTGAGGGCAATCCGGCCTGGATTGGGCCTAGCGCCGAAGTATTTGGAGACGCTTATGGGAAAGAGGGTTGCGCGAGGAGTACCAAAGGGTACGCCGGCTGCCTGGGATCTGATCTGTGGCGGGAGATAGCACCAAAAATCATACGGTTAACCTGTTCATGGTTTACTCGCCGCTGCACTGCCTGTGTGCCGAACAGATTGTCCAGCACTTCGAGTCCGGCGCCCGGAATGCCGTTTTTTATCTCAAGCCGGAATTCCGTGACCTTGTGAACGAGTCACACTGGGATTTTGTGACCTACCTGCCATGGCCCAGGTTCGAGCCCGAACCTGGATATTTCGGGCGGATTCGCCGGACCAGGCATAATCTCGACATCGTTGCCGGATTTTGCCGTGGCGCCCGGCAGATCGTCCTGCACACCACGGTCATCGATACCGAGGCGATCAACTACAACATCAACTATCTTCGGGAAACCTTTCCGGAAGCAGATTTCAGGATAAGGCTCATCCCTGACGGCACGATGAATGTCGAACAACAGCCGCTCGGTTTATTCAGGGAATTACTGCAGTACAGTCGGCTGGCGCGCCGGATTGTCTGTCCCCAACTGCATTACTACCGCTTCAAAGGGGATCGCACAGGGTCCGACGACCGGCTCGTGGACAGGATCTATCTGTTGCCGCGGTTCCCGCATCAGTACAACCCTGCAAAAGTAGTTTATCTGCCGTCGTTTTTGCAGACCTCCGACGGAAGTGACAAAGAGCGCGTGATGAAACGGGCCCTTGTTATCGGGCAACCACTGATTGCCTACAAACGCATGACCAGGGAGAGCGTCGCAACTGTTACGGGGAAGATCGGCGATTACCTTCATGCCTGCGGCATCGAGGAGGTTTATTACAAGTCCCATCCTCGCGATGCAACCCGGGAATATGCGCAGGATGAGTACTCCGAACTTGTCCTGGACAAACCCTTGGAACACCATCTGGCTGAGTGCCCTTACGGTGTGGTGATCGGCGTCTGCAGCACAGGGCTTTTGACCGCCCGCATGATCCTTCCGGACTGGTGCAAGGTGGTATCCTGCGGGATAAATCTCATGAAGTTCCCCAATAACAAGGAACGCAGCAGTTACACCGATATTTTCAGAAAACTTGATGTCGAGATCGTAAATTGCGATACTCCGTAAAGGCGACAAGTCAGCTTAATTTATAGTTTCAGGTTTTAATGGGGTTTACGTGGTAAATTCAAGCATCTTTATTGTTCGTTCGCCTTTGCAGTTATTCAACTGCGTCGAGGCCAGCAAGAGATACGACGATTGCGGCATGAAAATCCTGTTGATCCTTGCCAGAAAAAAGGTGGACAAGGAGCTCATGGAGCAGGTAATTGCAGGCTCCGATGCGGTGTGGGACGAGATTATCCACGGAGACATCAGGTCAAACCTGAAGCAGGCAGGGCTGATCCTCTCCCTGCTGCGCCGCCATGGACGGATCAAGTACTGCTTCCTGGGCGACGCCACCCAGATCGTCAATATCTATATAAACAGCGTGAAACCGGAACAGGTCGTGATCATAGACGACGGTGCCTCGACCTATCAGCGGGCCAAAATGGCAAGCTCAGGGAATTACCTGGTGAAGAGCAGACACCAAGAGGATATCCCGAAGCTCAAACAGCTCTTTAACCGGATGCTGAGGCTGGGGCCTTACTTCTATGACAAGGCATCATTCTTCACCATGTACCCAAGAATCCGTGAGTACTCGAAGGATCTCCGGATCGTGCACAACGATTACCGTTTCTTCAGGGAGCAGGTCGCCTCGCTGCCGGTGAGTCGAGAGATATTCTTCATCGGCTGCGACATCAAGAGATACGTCCTGAAGAACCCGGAACGATTCGAGTTCTACCTTGCAGCAGTCGCCAAGCACTACCATGGGAGAAACTGGACCTATGTCCTGCACCGCAAGGAGAACGAATCGGAAAGCCAGCGGCAATTCATGGCAGAGATGGCACAGAAGTACGGTTTTCAGCTGCAGGTATTCGACAGGATCCTTGAACAGCAGATCCTTCATCAGGGGTGGCAGCCTGAAGAGATTTCCACCTTCTACTCCGCCGGAATTGATACCCTAAGCAGGATCTACCGTTCCACCGCCACCGTCTTCAAGCTTCGGGTGGAGGATGTAAAAGAAACCTCGCAGTTCGCCTTAAATGAGATGCATAGAAGCTACAAGGAAATGAATCTGAACATAGTCGAGATCTGAGGAAAATAAGATGAACCTCTCCAACAAAAAAATACTGGTGACCGGTGCCGATGGTTTCATCGGCTCTCACCTTACGGAAGAATTGATCAGACAGGGGCACGATGTCCGGGCTTTTGTTTTCTACAACTCCTTCAACTCATGGGGATGGCTTGACCAGGCTGCCCCGGAGATCAAAAGGTCTATGGATGTTTTTGCCGGGGATATCCGCGATCCCCACGGCGTGCGGACCGCAATGCAGGGCTGCGATGTCGTGCTGCATCTCGCGGCTTTGATCGCGATTCCCTATTCCTATCACTCACCTGACACCTATATCGACACCAACGTCAAAGGCACCCTCAACATTGTCCAGGCGGCCCGGGAGCTTGGTGTTGCACAGGTAGTCCATACTTCCACCAGCGAGGTCTATGGCACTGCCCGCTTTGTGCCGATTACCGAAGAGCACCCCCTGCAGGGGCAGTCTCCCTACTCGGCCTCCAAGATCGGGGCCGACCAGATTGCCATGTCCTTCTATTCGTCCTTTGGCACGCCGGTGTCGGTCATCCGGCCGTTTAACACCTACGGCCCGCGGCAGTCGGCCCGTGCCGTGATCCCCACAATCATCACCCAGATAGCCAACGGAGCCCGCAAGATCAAGCTTGGCTCATTGCATCCGACCAGGGATTTCAACTACGTGGCCGATACGGTGGCTGGCTTCATCGCAGTTGCCAAATCAGACCGGTCCGTGGGCGAGGTTATAAATATCGGCAGCAACTATGAGATTTCCATTGGCGAGACAGTGGCAATGATTGCCGATATCATGAATGTTTCGATCGAAATCGAAACCGATGATATCCGCCTGCGTCCTGACAATAGTGAGGTTGAGCGGCTCTGGGCCGACAATGCAAAGGCTTGCGAGCTCGCCGGATGGCGGCCTGAGTATCACGGCAAGGATGGTCTCAGGAAAGGGCTGGCCGAGACTGTTGAATGGTTTGCCGTCCCCAGTAACCTGGCCTGCTACAAGTCGGACCGCTACAACATATGACAGCCAAATTAGATACAAAGGCCGTACTTTATGCCTTGCAATCGGTACTGCCGTCAGGCAGCGGATTTATTTCGCTGCACGAGCCTTGTTTCACCGGCAACGAGTGGACCTATGTCAAGGAGTGCCTCGATACCGGCTGGGTCTCGTCTGTCGGCAAGTTCGTTGACCGTTTTGAAGAAGACCTGACCGCCTATACCGGCGTCAAGCGGGCCATAGCCGTTGTCAACGGCACGGCGGCATTACACATTTGTCTTTTGCTTGCTGGAGTGAAGGCCGATGATGAAATTCTCATGCCGGCCTTAACCTTTATCGCCACAGCCAATGCAGTATCATATTGTGGAGCAATCCCGCATTTCATCGACAGCGAGGAGACAACGCTTGGTGTGGATCCGGACAAGCTAAGGATTCACCTCGAAGCGATTACGGAGCAGCGCCCTGACGGGTGTTACAACATACTCACCGGCCGTTGTATCAAGGCAGTGGTGCCGATGCATACCTTTGGGCATCCGGTTGACCTTGACCCGCTGCTGGAGGTCTGCCGGATGTTCCATATCACCTTGATCGAAGATGCGGCAGAATCGCTCGGTTCTTTTTACAAGGGGCAACATACAGGCCAACTGGGCCTGCTGTCCGCTCTCAGCTTCAACGGCAACAAAACCATTACCACCGGTGGCGGCGGGGCAATTCTGACTAATGACGAAGAACTTGGGCAGCGGGCCAAGCATATCACCACTACCGCCAAGGTTCCCCATCGCTGGGAATTCAATCACGACATGATCGGCTACAACTATCGCATGCCGAATATCAATGCCGCCGTCGGCTGTGCCCAGCTGGAAGAGCTTCCCGGCTTTCTGGCCGCCAAGCGCGACCTGGCAGAGCGTTATCGTCAGGCCTTTAATGGTCTCTCCGGCATACGTTTCTTTCCGGAACCTGCGGGCAGCCGCAGCAACTACTGGTTAAACACCCTGCTTCTTGACGAGGGGTGTGCCGGACAACGGGATGCGCTTCTGGCCGTCACTAATGACGCTGGCATCATGACCCGACCGGCCTGGACCCTGATGCACAAGCTGCCCATGTTTGCCGGTTGCCCGAGAATGGATCTGCCCGTTGCGGAAAGCCTGGAACTAAGAATTGTCAATATCCCCAGCAGCGCCATGTTAGGCTCAGGATTGATCAATGCGTAAAATATGCGTCGTTACCGGAACCAGAGCCGAATATGGGCTGCTATACTGGCTGATGAAGGAGATTCAAGCTGATGCTGCGCTGCAGCTGCAGCTTGTTGTTACCGGCATGCACCTTTCGCCTGAATTCGGCCTGACCTACAGGACGATTGAAGAAGATGGCTTCACCATCGACGCCAAGGTCGAGATGCTGCTTTCCAGCGATACCCCGGTCGGAATCGCCAAATCCATCGGACTCGGGGTGATCGGCTTTGCAGATGTCCTGGAGCGCTTGCAACCGGATATCATGGTCGTCCTGGGAGATCGTTACGAGATCCTGGCGGCAGCCCAGGCAGCACTGGTGGCCCGGATTCCCGTGGCCCACATCCATGGCGGGGAGACAACGGAAGGCGCCATTGACGAAAGCATCCGCCACGCCATCACGAAGATGTCCCACCTGCATTTTGTTGCTGCCGAACCGTATCGTACCCGTGTCATCCAGCTGGGTGAACACCCGGATACGGTTTTTAATGTTGGAGCGCTCGGCATTGAAAACATAAAACGCTTGCAACTGCTGGACAAACCGGAACTTGAACAGAGCATCGGCTTTGAACTTGGCGCCACCTGCTTTCTGGTAACCTATCACCCGGCAACCCTTGGCACGACAACACCTCAAGCAGCCATGCAGGCGCTGCTTGAGGCGCTGGATCAATTCCCCGACGCAAGGATCATCTTCACCAAGCCCAACTCCGACACCGATGGCAGGATCCTGGGACAGATGATCGATGAACATGCCAGGCGTAATAAAGGGCGGGTCGCGGTATTTACCTCCATGGGGCAGACACGGTACCTGAGTGCGCTGCAGTACGTTGATGCCGTGATAGGCAACTCTTCCAGCGGCATCATTGAGGCCCCTGCC
Source organism: Geobacterales bacterium (assembly GCA_041738275.1). Classification (GTDB taxonomy): domain Bacteria; phylum Desulfobacterota; class Desulfuromonadia; order Geobacterales; family Pseudopelobacteraceae; genus JACPFJ01. Next base: position 5,561 of record JBGSQD010000199.1, on the reverse strand, counting down.
TGCAATATCCCCACCGTCAACATCGGCGACCGGCAGTCGGGACGTCTCAAGGCGGAGTCGATCATTGATTGCGAGGAAACGACAGAATCCATAGCAGCAGCAATCCGTAAAGCCCTTGCCCCGTCGTTTCGGGAAGGTATCAGGCAGGGTGTTTCCATCTACGGCTACGGCGCGTCCGCCTCGCAAATCAAGAACCGCCTGAAACAGGCAAGCCTTAGCGACAGAAAACGTTTTTACGACCTTTGAGGTGCACAATGCACGCAGGACGAACCTACATAATCGCCGAGGCAGGGGTTAATCACAACGGCTCACTCGATATGGCAAAGAAGCTGGTTCAGGTTGCCGCTGAAGCCGGCGCCGATGCGGTCAAGTTCCAGACCTTCAAGGCTGACAGTTTGGTGAGCCGCTCAGCGCCCAAGGCGGAATATCAGACCAGGACAACCGGTATTGACGAATCCCAGCACGAGATGATCCGCAGGCTGGAGCTTGACGAACATGCCCATGAGGTGCTGATAGATCATTGCCGGGTTTGCGGCATAGCATTTCTTTCCACACCATTTGACCTGGAGAGCGTTGACCTGCTGGCCGGGCGATTCGATCTGCCCTGCATCAAGATTCCCTCCGGCGATATCACCAACGCGCCCCTGCTGCTGAAGGTTGCCCTGACAGGCAAGCCGGTGATTCTTTCCACCGGGATGTCCAGTCTCGGTGAGGTAGAGGAGGCACTGGGCGTGCTTGCCTTTGGCTATCTGGGCGTAGACGCCGCCCCTTCCGTTGCAGCCTTTCGTGCCGCATACGGCAGCACCGGGGGGCAAGCGGTCCTGCGGGACAAGGTGACCCTGCTGCACTGCACCACAGAGTATCCGGCCCCGCTTGAGGATGTGAACCTTGCTGCCATGGACACCATGAAAAACGCCTTTGGGCTGCCGGTCGGCTATTCCGATCACACGGAAGGGATTGCCGTGACGATTGCCGCGGTTGCCCGTGGAGCGGTTGTCATTGAAAAGCATTTCACCCTTGACCGCAACCTCCCTGGACCGGATCACAAAGCGTCGCTCGAGGCAGGTGAACTTAAGCAAATGGTGATAGCCATCCGATGTGTTGAACAGGCGCTGGGCTCCGGCAGAAAGCATCCGGCAGCAAGTGAACTGAAGAACATCCCTGTAGCCAGAAAGAGCCTGGTGGCTGCCTGCCCGATCAGTGCGGGGGAAACCTTCACTGACAAAAATGTTGTTGTCAAGCGCCCGGGAACCGGCTTGTCACCAATGCACCTCTGGGAGCTGCTGGGCAGAAAGGCAGGCCGCGATTTCACTGTCGATGAGGAGATAAGTCGATGAGCCTGCCGGTTATCATACTGGGAGCAGGAGGGCATGCAAAGGTATTGATCGATGCCCTATTTGAATCTTCTGCCGTCATTGCCGGGGTTCTGGACCCTGACCCCGAACTGGCCGGAACCTGCGTACTTGGTGTTCCCGTGCTTGGCAACGACAACATTGCCACTGAATTCCCGCCTTCTGAGGTCCAGCTGGTAAACGGGCTCGGCTCCGTAGGCACTCCGGCCAAGCGCCGGCAACTGTACGATAAATTCAAGGCTCTCGGCTTTTGCTTTGCCACGGTTGTCCATCCGTCGGCAATCGTGGCATCGGATGTTGTTCTCGGCGAAGGGGCGCAGGTTATGGCCGGGTCGGTCATACAGCCAGGCTGCAGCATCGGCTGCAACTGCATCATCAACACACGCGCCTCCATCGATCACGATTGCATCGTCGGCGATCATGCCCATATTGCCCCGGGAGCGACACTTTCCGGCGGGATTTCGGTCGGCGAGGCAACCCATATAGGTACCGGAGCAACCGTTATCCAGGGGATCAGTATCGGCAACAATGCAGTTGTGGCCGCCGGTGCGGTTGTTGTCAAAGACATACATGCCCGCACGAAGGTGCGTGGCGTGCCGGCACGGGAGTTTGCATGAATCGCTGGAAAGAGGTGCTGATAAGCCCTGATACCACCATTATCAAGGCCATTGAGACCATTGATGCGGGTTCCCTGCAGATCGCCCTTGTGGTTGACGGCGCAAATAAACTTCTTGGAACCGTCAGCGACGGCGATGTCCGGCGGGCCATATTGAAGGGGATCTCCCTTGACAGCCCTGTAAGCGAGATAATGTTTGCCAGGCCGACGATTGCAAACTGTCATGAAAGCCGGGAAACGATCCTGGCAACAATGAGAACCAGGCAACTGCGACAGATTCCGCTTGTGGATCAGAGCGGCATTGTCGTTGGCCTGGATGTCTGGGATGAACTGATCAGCATCCCGGAACGGGACAATATTGTTGTGTTTATGGCGGGAGGGCTGGGATCGCGTCTTGGCGAGCTTACCAAGGACTGCCCCAAGCCTTTGCTCAGGGTCGGTGACAAACCGGTTCTGGAAACCATTCTGGAAAATTGCCTTGAATACGGTTTCAAGCATTTCTATATTTCAGTCAACTACAAGGCTGAAATGGTAAAGGACTATTTTGGTGATGGCTCCCGCTGGGGCATAGTCATCAGATATCTCGAGGAAAAGAAAAGGCTGGGCACTGCCGGCGCCCTTGGTCTGCTTCCTGAAATTCCTACCGAGCCGCTGCTTGTGATGAATGCGGATGTCCTGTCAAAGATTAATTTCAAGCACCTCATGGATTTTCACGAAGGGCACAAATCTGTCGGCACCATGTGCGTCCGTGAGTATGAATTCCAGGTTCCATTCGGGGTTGTGCAGGTGGATAATCATCGCTTGAAAAAGATCCAGGAAAAACCGATTCATCGTTTTTTTGTTAATGCCGGTATCTATGTCCTCAATCCTGAAGCCGTTGCAATGGTTCCCAATAACGAATACTTTGATATGCCTACGCTTTTTGACGGCTTATTACAGCTTCAGCACGAGACAGCCGTTTTCCCGATTCATGAATACTGGCTGGATATTGGCCGAGCCGATGATTTCGAGAAGGCAAATGGTGATTACAGTGAGGTGTTTTCGTGATCGGGAATAAATCCGTTCTTGCCATTATTCCGGCCAGGGGAGGCTCCAAGGGCGTACCTCGTAAAAACATCCGGGAAGTTGCAGGAAAGCCGCTTATCGCGTGGACCATCCTGGAAGCAGGAAAATCCCGATATATAGACCGCACCATTGTCTCAACGGATGATCGGGAGATAGCCGATGTTGCCCGGCAGTGGGGTTGCGAAGTGCCTTTCATGCGTCCTGCGCAACTTGCACAGGACAATACCCCTGGGATCGAACCGGTCATCCATGCCCTTGAATCGCTGCCGGACTACGATTATGTTGTCCTGCTGCAGCCGACATCGCCGCTGAGAACCTGTGAAGACATCGATGCCTGCATAGAATTATGCGCACAAAACCATGTCGGCTCCTGTGTTTCGGTTACAGAGCCTGATAAGAGTCCTTACTGGATGTTTACCATCGATGCCCACGCCAGGATGCAGCCGCTGCTGGAAAAACAGAAAAACATCTCGAGAAGGCAGGACCTGCCGCCGGTATATGCCTTGAATGGTGCGGTATACGTGGCAGACACAAAGGCGATTGTCGAGACAAGATCGTTTGTAACCGGGGATACCCTGCCGTACATAATGTCAAAAAATAACAGTATTGATGTTGACACAGAAACCGATCTCATCGTCGCTGAGGTATTTCTCAAAAGGGTCCATAAAATATGATTGAATCAAGCCACAAGATTCTTCTGGTCGGCGCCGGCCAGCTTGGCAGCCGGCATCTTCAAGGGTTGGCGCAGATCGACATCCCGGTGTCCATAAGCGTCATTGACCCTGACAAGACATCCCTCAAGACAGCCCAGGAAAGGTTCGTCGAGATCAAGGAAAATCCAAATATCAAAGAGATCAGGTTTTACACCAACATCGACAAGGCGCCCAGCAGTATCGACCTGGCAGTGATCGCCACCGGCGCGGACGTCAGGGCGGAGGTTGTCACCTCCCTGATTGCCGACAGGACTGTACGCAATGTTATCCTGGAAAAGTTCCTGTTTCAGAAGGAAGCCGATTTCGCCAGGGTTGGAGAGCTGCTGCAAAAGCAGCAGGTAAATGCTGTTGTCAACTGTCCACGGCGGCTCTACCCGATCTACCGGCAGCTGCGGAATATCCTTTCAGGAGAAGAACCGATCAACTTTTGTGTCGACGGAAGCAATTGGGGATTGGGGTGCAATGTCATACATTTCCTGGACCTGATGGCGTTTCTCACGGGAAACAGCTCCATCGAGATTGACGACAAACTGCTGGACAAAGCGGTCCTGGAAAGCAAACGCCCCGGTTTTGTCGAGTTTACCGGGACCTTGAAAGGGTCGAATGCCCGTGGTGACCTGTTTGAGATCTCATCCCGCATTGAACCGGGCACACCGTTACAGGTCTCCATAGGAACCGCCAACCAGCAGATAAAGATCCATGAGGCTGCCGGGACAGCATTGTTCAGCAACAAGATCACCGGGGCAGAGCAGCAGGAGGCCTTTACCATGCCTTATCAAAGCCAGCTGACCGGCGTGGTGGCGCATGAGATACTCATGGGCAACGAGTGCGGTCTGACTCCGTACCAAGATTCCATGCAGCTCCATCTTCCGGTACTGAGATCCTTTATCGGGCATCTTAATAACGTGAGCAGCAAGCAGTACGACTACTGTCCAATTACATGAACCTGAATCGGCATTCCGCGCGCTTCGGCGTTTCGGCATCACGGATCCAGGATGAAAGAAGCAATTATGAATAACAAGGAAACCTGGCTCGTAGGTTGCGGGCAGATGGCGATGGACTACATGAAGGTCCTGGAAGCATTGAAGCAGCCATTCAAGGTCATCGGCCGGGGTGAGGGTTCCGCTGCCCTCTGCGAGGAAAAGACAGGCACGGCTGTTGTCAGGGGCGGATTGGCCTTGTTTCTTGAGGCAAAGCCTGCCCCCTGCGAACAGGCAATTGTAAGTGTCAACGTCGATGCCCTTGCGGAGACAACCGTTCAATTGCTGAACAGCGGCGTGAAGAAAATACTGGTTGAAAAGCCTGCCGGGTTGAGCCTTTCCGAAATCCGGTCCGTGGCGGCTGCTGCCGCAGCAAACAAGGCAGAGGTTTATGTCGCCTATAACCGGCGTTTTTATGCCGCAGTTTTGCATGCAAGGCGTCTGATAGAAGAAGACGGCGGGCTATTGTCGTGTAATTTCGAGTTTACCGAATGGGGCCATGTCATTGAAGGGCTGACAAAAGGGCCGGGGGTAAAGGAGAAATGGTTTATCTGCAATTCCACGCACGTTGTGGATCTCGCCTTTTACCTTGCCGGCAAACCGCTGCATATGGATTGCCATATTGCCGGAAGCCTCCCCTGGCATCCGTCGGCCGCGATCTTTGCCGGTGCCGGGGTGACTGATCAAGGGGCAATGTTCTCCTACCAGGCCAACTGGAGTGCCCCCGGACGCTGGGGACTGGAGGCGCTGACAGCCAATTACCGATTGATTTTCCGGCCCATGGAGTCCCTGCAGATCATGCGCAAAGGCTCAATCCGGATAGAACCGGTCGAGA
>JBGSQD010000273.1:0-7642 GCA_041738275.1 Geobacterales bacterium | reverse complement strand
GTCATTGATTGCCAGTGCATCAACGAGTTTGCCGAGGCAGCTACGGTCATACAGACGCTCAGGCTGGCGGGCAAGGATAATATCTGCACCAGTGGTCAGAAACAGCCGATGCAGTCGAGGTGAGACCAGATGCCTTTCCGTATCGCATACTCAATACTCTATGCTGTTCTCCTGCTGTCAATCTCGGGAGTTACCAGCACGGCGCAGGCCGTCGTAAGCAGTCAGGACACGATCACGCCCCCACCACCACCACCTACACCGCCACCAGCCGATCCTAATGCCATCAGCAACATCATGTGTGGCCAGGACCTGAACAACAACGGTTATGCCGGAGATCCCGGCGAGGTGGCACATTGTATCCAGACCGCTCAAGGGCAATTCTGTCCGGTAAGCACAACGGAATGCGTGGAGACCTATACTGCTCCTGTCTGTCCCGGTGGTTCTACTCTGGAATCAACTCGTGATATGTGTCAAGCGACGACACAGAACGTGTGCGGCAGCGGTTATACCTGGGATGCAGGTATCGACAAATGCACCAAATCAGTTGTTTGTCCCGAAAACGGAACCTTCAATCCAGCAACTGACCGTTGCGAAAAACTGGTACGGAACGATTGCCCGGTTGGCTATACCTACGATGCCAACCCGGCAAGCCCTACCTATGGCCGGTGCGTCAAATCGGCAACATGTACCGACGGTGGATCATTCAGAACGTCAAAGGATCGATGCGAAAAGGCCTGGATGCCGGCTTGTGATTCCGCCAATGGCTATACCTCCAACGCACAGACCGGAGTGTGTCAGCGTGCACCGATTTGTTCCTACGGCAACTACGATGTAACCTACAATCTGTGCGTTCAACCCATCGTACCGACATGTCCCAGCGGCTACAATTACAACAGTACAAGAGGTCGATGCGAAAATACTCCCGAATGCCCGGCAGGCACCACGTACAACGTGGTTACTAACAAGTGTGACGCCGTCACCAGTGTCAGCTCACAACAGGTCTTATCCTGCAGTCCTCAGTCGTTTCTTTGCGCACCCTATGCGGACTCCTGCTGCAACGTAAGTATTTCCTGCCCCAACGGTCCTCAAGGGCAGGTAGATGTTGCCGCAAACTACTGCTGTCTCGGCTCTGATGCCTTTACGATCCAGTCTCCTCTCAGCCTCTTGACCAGAACCGAGCTGACCAGTACCGGCTATGCCCTGTCGGCCTTGCAATGCGACAGCGTCGGCAACTGCAGCTACTACTTCATGGATCGCTATTGCGAGGATGGTTCACCGGCCAGTGACTGGATGCTGTCCGGTTCGTTCACCATGGCTTCGACACAAATGGCCTGCCCAGCAGGTCAGGCGCTCATCAACGGCAATCAGTGCCTGTCTGCAACCAATCCCACCTGTTCCGGGGGAAACTTCGACCCTAATCTGGACGTCTGTTGGGCCGCTTATACGCCAACCTGCATCCAGGGAACTTACGACAGCGCCAGCGGGCTCTGTATTCTGGCTCCTTCATGTCCCAACGGGACGCTGAACACGACAACAGCCCTCTGTGAAGCAACAATCACCAAGAACTGCGGCACCTACTCACTCGATGCCGCCGCCAATCTTTGTTTTTCTTCTCCGGTATGCGCCAACGGCGCCTATGACTCGAACCTCAATGTCTGTCAGGCCACGCTTACCCGCAATTGCGGCACCTACAGCTGGAGTCAGGCAGACTTCAAGTGTCTCCAGCCTGTTGCATGTCCCAAGAACCCTGCCTTCTCCCAGGCCGCTACCACCACATTCTCAACCACTCTCGACAAGTGCGTATCAGAAGCCCAGCACGACTGCCCGGCAGGAACGACCTACACGCCACTTCCCGTCGGAAAGTGCGAGGCCGTGCCGATCTGCAGCGCCGCCGTCATCTACAATCCTCAGAAGGACAGCTGCTTCGAGGGGTTCAATACCTGTCCGCTCGGGACCCAGTACGCTTGCATGGAATACCAGGGCAAGATGCAGTGTTCTCCGAACCCCTGTTTCGATCCAGAAACTCCTGGAGCGGAGATCACGACAAAACTTGACGAATCGATGCTCCAGGATGACGGACCACGGGACCCCAACGGTCAGTGCCTTGGCCAGATCTACATCTTCAACGGCAAGGCGTCTCGCTGTCGTCCCCCGGGTTACACGGTAGGGATGATCAACGACTGCTGCGAGAGTGACCAGATTGCTTCAGAGGATACCGGTGCCAGCATCCAGGCTTCGGTCCAGGGTATCCAGATGGCTTACGAGATCGGTCAGGTCGCCTATTACGGGAATGCTCTGGTAACCGGCGCCGCCCAGATTTCGGCGATCTCGACCACCGCCACCGGGGCTGTTACCTCCATGACCGTTGTTTCTGCTGCCGGAACAACGTCAACCCTATCAGGGGCTGCGGCAACAGGGGCCTATGCCACCATGGCCAGCGGCGCCACCGGCGCCTCAGCCCTTGGCGCAGGCATACAGGCATATGCGGCGGCTCTTTTAAACCCCGCCACCATCATTGTTGCGGCAGTTGTCATGGTGGTTATGAAGGTGCTCATGGGGAGCGGCTGTGATCAGGGAGACATCCAGACCGGGATGCTGAGTGCAGCCAGGGACTGCCATTACGTGGGGGACTATTGTGAAAAGAAATGGCCGCTGGTGGGATGTGTGCAGAAGGCGAAGAGCTATTGCTGCTTCAACTCAAAAATGGCGAGGATCATCCATGAACAGGGGAGACCGCAACTCCAGGCATTCCAGCCAAACGGCGGCTGGGGAGTTCCGAAACTGCCGAATTGCCGGGGGTTCACCCCTGAAGAATTCCAGGCACTGGACTTTTCGAGGATCAATCTTTCGGAATACTTCGAAGACGTACAGAAGGATCTTGCTACCAAGATTGATGGTTCACAACAGACAATCATGCAGAACATCCAGAACAAGTACCAGGCGACACCGAAATGAAGGCACGTTCTGTTCCGATAGTGATTGCCCTGATGCTTTGTACAGTCCCGGTACAGGCCAAGGTACTCGGCACCTTCGGCATGACGTACCGGATAGCGGAGCAGGACGCCCTGGCCGAGATCGAAGAACGGGCTCGACAGGTGGACTGGAACAAGATTCTGGACAAACGCAAGGTGGAGAACTACCAGGGGCCTCCTGACAGTTTGAGTCTGCCGCGGGCAAAAAAGGATCGGGTTTTCTCGGTGGATATGACCTACACCACCAACATCGACGTTCCAGACGGCAAGGGGGGGATACTTTACCCCAAGGGTTACACCTTCAACCCGCTAGATTACGTGAACTACCCAAAAACGCTCGTGGTCATCGACGGCAGTGATTCGGCACAGGTCAAGTGGCTTGCCGCCTCGGAGTATGACAAGCGGCTTGATGTCACGCTCCTGCTCACAGAGGGGATGTACGGAGCCGTAGCGAAGCAGGTCAGTCGTCCCGTGTTCTATGCGAACAGGAAGATCATCGAGCGTTTCAAACTGAAGGCTGTCCCATCGATCATCAGGCAGAAGGATAGGGCCATGGAGGTGACCGAAGTGGCTCTGCCAGTGGGGAAGTCAAAGAAAGCCCTGAAAGTATCCCACAAGGGAAAGAGAGTTCCATGAACAGCATATCCCTGCGGCATAACATCTCGATCATCATCATGCTCCTGATTCTGCTAGATGCGTCATCCGCCCGGTGTGCCGGCGGCGCCTGCAAGGGCAAGGTACTCAACCCGGTGACCGACATCTGCTGGCAGTGCATGTTCCCGGTGAAGATGGGCAGTGTCACCTACGGCAACGGAGCCGAATCTGCACCCGGCAATATCACATCGCCGGTCTGCGCCTGCCCTGACAGCAAGGGGGTTCTGATCATGGGGGTATCCACCGCTTTCTGGGAACATGCCCGTCTGATCGAGACGGTCAAGGACCCCTTCTGTTTTCCCGTCATGGGAACCGGCATGACCAACCCCAAACCGGGTTTTTACTCTGGAGAGATCAGAAGTAGGGAGTACGGTGATTCGGACTTCGCCTTCCAGCAGGCCCATTACTTCTACTTTCCGGCCTGGTCGATACTCAAGCTGTTCATGGATTTCCCCTGTGCCGAAAGCCGGGCCTTCGACCTGGCCTACATGACGGAAGTCGATCCCATGTGGAATGACGACAGCCTGTCGTTCATCATCAACCCGGAGGCGCTTCTGTTCGGCAATCCGGTCTCGCAACTGGCGTGCGTTGCTGACAGCGTGGCGGCAACGGTGACGTATCCTATCGATCCTCTGTTCTGGTGCATGGGGAGTTGGGGGTCGTTCTACCCCCTGTCCGGCAGCATGATCGAAAACAATCCTCTCAACGTGAACGCCGGCCTGGCGGCACGCATGTTGTTCAAGCTGGGGAGGGAGACGCTGCTGTACGACACCGGCATCAACCAGTGCGCCAGCGCCGGGGTCGTGACGCCGATTCTCGTCAAGAGCAACTACCGGCTCCAGATTGCAAGGCCAGTGCGCGGTAACGACTGCATCCCCATAGGCAGGCCGTCTCTTATCTGGGGAACGGCAAAGAACCCGCCCTTTGGGACTACCAACACGTCTCCTGACAATTTTCTCTGGTCACTGACACGAAGGAGGGTCTGTTGCGTCGGCTATGCGCTCAATTAACAGTGGCCCTTATGGTGATTCCGACCGTTGTACGAGGGGACAATCTCCGGCAGGCTTTCATTGATACCACACAGGTGCAGTCCGCCCTGGACAAGGCAAATCGGATGGCCGGAACTATCAGCGTCCCACCCAACAAGTCAGAAGCGGAGATGAAAGATATGGCCGGGAAGGTGGACGCCTACTACCGCTCTCAGGAATTCCAGGGACGACTGAAGGCGGAAACACAACGGATCACGAACGAACTCTTTGGTGACGCCACTACCCGGTTTTACCCGGACAGCAAGGCTCCTGACACTCGCGGGAAACTCAGCAGCGACGAACGAATCTATGTCTTCATCTCCTCCTCCATGCCGTTGCAGGCGATCAGGAATTATGCTGCTTCGGTGGCCCGCCTGGGAGATTCGGGAATTATCCTGGTCATGCGCGGGTTTGTGGAGGGGATGACGAAGATCCAGCCGACCATCAGGTTCATCGGTTCGGTGCTGCAACGTGATCCATCCTGTAACCCGACTGATGGAGAATGCGAGATGCTGGCGGCAGCACTCGCCGTCGATCCCCTGCTGTTCAGACGGTACAGTATCGATCATGTTCCTGCCGTTGTTTATGTCTGTGGGGTCAAGGCGGAAGATGCAGCTCTAAGCGAAGGCGATTCCAGGAACACCGGCATTTCGGAGAGTCATACCGTCTTCGGCGATGCCAGTCTCGAATATCTGATTGAACAGATCCAGCGGGAAACAGGAGCTCAAACCCTGACAAACCTCCTCACCACTTCGTCTCAACCAAACAGACGGTGATTATTTGAGCCTCAATGGCAGCATCAGGAGAGCATGGTATCTACCTATAAAGGAAGATGAAGTTATGGAAACGATTTATTCAATCTGGCATGACGATAAAAAGGAAGCTGTTTCGGAACCATTAATGCCACCAAAAGAACATCCAAAACAGCCACCGGGACTCATCCCCATTGTGGCGCTCAGTTTGGCGGTATCTTTTGGCACATCTTTGGCCACCATTTATGGCTATGACCGCTGGTATGCCCAAAAGATCGTGGCTGTGGATATCAAGGGGTACATAGCCGAACAGCGGGACAATTACCTGGCCGGCAAGCTGAATGACGATGAACTGAAGAAGAGTTTTGACCGACTTGAGACCGTCATCACAACCATTCCCAAAAACCGGGTGGTCATTATGGGTGACGCGGTGGTGCGCAATGCCGAAACCGTTAAACCTTGAGTTCAACAACTGGCGACTCTGGCTGGCTATTACGAGCCTGCTTGTGGCGGGGACGCTGATCCCCTATAAGTTCAGCGTCACGCTCACCCCTTCACTCAAGCATCGGGTCTATTGGCTCGTCAGGGGGCCGGACAGGGTAGGGAAGGGTGATTATGTGCTGTTCAAACATCAGGAGCTATCAGCCAGCATGGGGATGAAAAAGTCCGAGAATGTCATGAAGATCCTCGGCTGCAACGAGGGTGATCTGCTCACTGTCGATGCGGAGAAAAAGTTCTACTGCAACGGAGAATACCTGGTCCGGGCCAAGGACTTCTCCCTGAAGGGGGAACCGCTGCAACACTTTGCCTTCAACGGTCCTGTTCCCAAGGGGTTCATGTTTGTTATGGGGCAGCACAAAGACAGCTACGACTCCCGTTACTTCGGGTTTGTTGAGAAGAGCCGCATTGTGGCGAAAGCCTACCCAATTATATAAAGGAACCGCCGTGCCTATCGAAAAACTCAACCCGCTGCACTACATGGGGCAGGTGGAATATACCGGCTTCTGGCAGAAACTCTTTGCAACGATGCTCTATGGTTTCTGGGGGCGCTTCTTCTTTGTCGCCCTGGTGATCACGGCCTTCTGGGTTGGGGTGAGACAGCGAAACCCGACAATGGCCGCCATCTGCCTGCTGCTGGCTGCCATTGTCGCCTATGGGGGTGGAGTCATGAACCTGGTCAGGTCATTTACGGGATAGGAGGCCGCAGTGTCGAAGGATAGCAACAGCTCGCCGGATGTAATGCCGGTTCCCCAGAGCAACGAGATTCACCCGCGAGGGCTCCTGGAGGCGATCTCCTACATAGATCAGAACTTCGCCAACGAACTGGGCGGCTGCATAATTAAGGCCCGCTTCCTGACCACCAAGCAGCGGCTCGAATTCATGGAGGTGGGCTTCAGGAGCTCCTTTGCTTCAGGGATTGTCTCAGCGCTACTGACCCCCGTGGCCATCGGCGTGATCGAGAAGTACATTCCAATGTTCGGTGATACATCCCCGACCTTCTTCGACAAATTCAGCTCCTTTCTTCTGGCTCTCGGCTTTTCGCTAGGCTACGCAATCTTCATGGCCAAGGCCTCCACCTGCTTCATTGGTGAGTACACCAGGGCGATGGTGCTGAATCTCCTGGGCGGCATGGTCTTCGGAGCCATCGTCAAGGCGGTTCTGGCATTCATCGCCTTCCACTTTCTCTATTTCAAGATATTTACCGACAAGAACGTGCTGTGGGCGGTGGGTAAGCTCTATTACGCCAAGGTTTCTCCGAGCACGGTCACCTCGATCTATTACTGGATCCAGGGGTTCAAGGGGATCTTCCTCATTTCCGCTTATTTCGTACTGGTGTCCACGGCAGTGTTTATCATCATTCCCATCGCCGCCATGCTGGTTGCCTATTTTCGCAACCGCAAACTGATCGCCGCAGGAGTCGTGCATGTCGACACGGACAGCTTCTAGGATCATCCTCACTGTCTTTTTATTGCTCATACCTTCTCTGGCACTGGCTCTGGACATGGACTTCTATGTCTGGGGTGGCCACGACGCGGTAGTGAGTGCCTTCAGCAAGCTGGCGCTGATCTTCGGTGACAACGCCTACAAGTCGCTCTACTTCGTCGTCATCACCGCGGGGCTCTTCTTCGGTGGGGTGACGGTTTTCGCCAAGTCGCTTGGCACCGCCAACGGTTCGGTCATGACCTGGATCGTGCCGACCATGATCGGCATCATGGTCTATCTTGCCCTGGTCGTC
>JBGSQD010000129.1:0-3201 GCA_041738275.1 Geobacterales bacterium | reverse complement strand
GAACGTGCAACTCAGTTTGGAGGTAGACCCGGCTGTTCCGGATATTATTCAGGGTGATCAGACCAAGGTCATGCAGGTGTTAACGAATTTGATAGACAACAGCTTGAAATTTACTAAAAAAGGGTTTGTGCGCGTTGAAGTTCTACTGAATCAGCAAGATAAAGCCTTTCCCGGAAACCTCTTATTCAAGGTGGCCGATAGCGGTATTGGTATTGCTCCGGCTTATTATGCCAAGGTTTTTGAATCGTTCTCTCAGGCTGACTCCTCCCATAGCCGCACATTTGGGGGTACCGGCCTCGGCCTTTCCATCTCTAAAGGTTTGGTTGAACTGATGGGGGGAGAAATCTGGTTTCAGAGTGAACCCGAGAGAGAAACTTGTTTTTACTTTACCCTGCCGTTGATAGCCCTGGAGAAAAATGGGGCGCAACCTCCGGGCAGGAGCACAACCTATCAATGGAAAGATAGCGTCCTGCCGCAAGGAAACGGCAAGCAGATACTGGTTGCCGAAGATGAGTATATCAATACGATCCTTATCAGGACATTGCTCAAACAGGCTTGCTACCGCGTCACTATGGTACGAAACGGACGGGAGGCGGTGGATGCTTGGCGAGGAGGGGTCTTTGACTGCATTCTTATGGACATTCAGATGCCGGAAATGGACGGCTATGAAGCAGTGGCCCGTATCCGGGAGGCCGAGCCGGCCGATGAACACATTCCAATAATCGCCATGACCGCGCATGCCATGGTTGGTGATCGACAAAAGTGCCTGGCCGCAGGCATGGATGACTATATCAGTAAACCAATTGACGGCGTCATGGTGTTACAACTGCTGCGGCAATACCTTGGTACTCCCGAAGAGTGCCAATCTGTCTCGGCCCAATCGGAGCGGTTATGACCCGCCTACTGGGCTTGCTCCTTTTGTGTTTAGTTGCAGGGGGCAGCAGTTATCTGCTGATCGTTAGCCCCTCCCCCTCCGTTGAAATCACAGAGTATTTTCCGGCAGACACCCTTGCAGTGGCCGAATGGGAAAATTTAGCCCAATCATGGGAGGGGTGGCAGCACCGTTTGGTCAGTGAGAAATCGCACCGAGCGCTATTTTTTAAGGTTTTGGCACAACTCGGTTTCCAGGAAACCTTTATCGAGGAAATGAAGAAGACCTCTACTTTTCTGGAGAATGTCACCCAACAGGCTTCTTTTCAACGCCTCTTCGGCAAAAAAGTGGTGCTGGCCCTTCTTCCCACCTCAATGGAACCCTCAAGCGTCTCTTCTTTCTTGTTCGGAAACCTGGTGGTCGTTCTTCAGTTCGAAAACGATCTTGCCCCCCACCAGGATTTGCAGGATCTATTTGGACCCGTCCAAGCGCAACACGTCACGGTTTACCAAGGCGAATCATTGATGACCCTTGTTTTCAGGGAAGGATATACCCTGTCCTATTGGCTGCAGCCGGGAGTTTTGATCTGTGCCCCGGATGCCGCTCTTGTGCAGCGGTGCATTGACCAGACCTTGCAGCGGAAGGTGCGAACGCATTCAGGGCTCCAGTTGAATGCAGCGTATCAGCGTCTGAGACAACAGGGCCAGAACAACACGGATGTATTTTTCTATGCCGATTTGGCAAGACTGCAACACCAGTTGCCCAACCTGCTGGAAATTGACACCGGCAGCGGCGGATGGCTGCCACGGCATCTTGCCCTTTTTCATCATGCCGAGGCGGGAGTTGTCCGGTTAGGACTCATTGCTCTGGTCGGCGAGGAGGCGATGGCTGCCTTTACCGCTCGCCACCAGTTGCCGGCACCGGCAGATGAGTCGGCAACCCTGCAAGTTTTCCCGGAAACTGAGTTTTCGCTCTGGACCAATTGGTTCAAGGCTAAAAAATTATGGGATTTCGGCCTGCAAAGCAGCGACCCCGATATAAGTGCTTTGCTGACCTCGGTAGCGCAGCAGCTTTCCGAAGCCACGGGCAGGCCCGGGGACACTTTTTTTAATGTATTTGGCAATGGATTAGGGGTATTCATAAATAAACAGGTCGTCCCGCATCAGGCGAATCGATCCATGGGATGTCTGGCCATTGAAGTACGCGATCAACCCGCAGTGCTCGCCATGATCAAACAGCTGGTTGCCAACCTGCAGGTGATTACCGTGAAATCCGAGGAAACGGAAATATCCTCGGTGATGTTGGCTGGTGGGCTGTTGCAACCGGCTTATGCGTTGGTGGATAACTATTTGCTCCTTGCCGACAGTGTGGAATTGATTGAACAGGCGCGACTGCAGATCAGACCGTATTTAGATGATGGAAAGATGAAGGAATATCGGGTTGACGGGAGAGGCGGCAATCTGTTTGTGTTTGTTCGGACCGGGGATATGATCAAGCGACTGATGCCGTTTCTCACCTTACTGGCCAAGGAGAACGGTGAACGAACCCGGCTGCTGCCGCCTGAGAGCAGACTGTTTGTCCGGGAGTTTGGCCTCCCTCTGCTTGCAAGCTTGCGCGACATTACCACCAGCCGTCTTCGGGGCTCTGCCGCCGGCGATACAATCCTCTTGGAAGTCGACTACTCCTTGCGCCAGGAATAAATCCGCTTTTCCCACTGGGGCAAGGCCATTTAACAACGAACATCCAGATTGCAGACAAGAGCCGTTATGGAACAATTGGTAGCTGAACTCAAAAAAATTCTTCCTTTTAAAGAGACGACCGTCTCTGGTGATATTGTATTGGTCGTCGCCAAAAAACCGCAGATGCTCCTCTACGCTACAGTCGGAGAAATCGAACGCGACGAGACCCGCAAGGAAGAGTGGTGGCATGTGACCCTGCACCTGCTCTCCATCCCGATGCAGACCGTGACCTGGACCCTGCGTACATCTCAATTTACCGGCCAGGAGATCTTTACCATGGGCGGTGAAGGCAGATTTATCAAGGCGGTGCGGTTTGATGACGTGCAGTCCGGGTCTTCGCCCAGCCCCCGTCAGGAGGACAAGGGAAGGGGAGGGGCGCGAAAGCCGGGCCTGCGGATTGTCAAATGATCCAGCAGAAGAGAGATCTGATTGTCGGCAATAGGCGGGGAATTCATGGCCGGGTGGCCACCCGATTGGCGGAAATCGCTCTGGAATATGACGTAATTTTTCGAATTCAACGAGGAAAGAAGAGCGTCGAGTGTTCGTCCATCCTCGATGTGCTGGCATTGGCTCTGGTGGAAGGGACAGCCA
>JBGSQD010000116.1:0-9705 GCA_041738275.1 Geobacterales bacterium | reverse complement strand
GCGCAGGATAGAAAAGTAATCCGCTGCCAGGCTGGTCGCGCCGCTGGCGGCATCGACCGGCAACATGCGCTGTTTTGCCCCTGCGGTAATGATAACGCTGCTGTCGGTATCCTCGCCAGTGAAGGCACGGTTGTAACTGTTGCCGATCGACTGGATGCCGACCGAATTGCCCAGATTGATGTCCTTGCCGGCCTCGACCAGCAAGGTACCGGGGCCGCCGACCTTGATCCCGATAAGATTTGTCGGATTAATGATGTCTTGGTCGATATTCCCCTGTGCCGAGACAATCGTCACACTGTCCACGCCGGTATTCTGGCCGATGAAATCCAGCCGCTTGATATCGCCCCCGGCAGTTATTTCGGCCTGTTTGGTCAGCACCAGCTTGACCGTATCAATATCACCGCCAGCCCTGACGGTAACCGGCACAGGATCGTCGCGGTGGTTGACCACAGTTCTGCGTTTACCATCTGGACCGGGATCTTCGCTCAGAGGGGCGGAATGCTTGTCAAATATATCAGCCTGCCTTCCGTAGTAGCTGTCAACATCCACATCAGCCATTTTTATCGCTGCTGTAGCAACATCACCGGTTTTCTTGTATGCTCCGTTGATGTCGCCACCAGCATACACCCCAAGGTTCCCGGAGTTGGAGGGCGCCAGATAGAAATCATTGCGGATATTCAAGTCCCCCGCTGCCGACAGGGTAAAGGTGGCGGGCAGAATCCTTTGCCTGACCAAAAGCGAATTCAATAATTGTGAAGTGCCTTTGAAGTTGTATGCATTAAACCCGTCCGTACCGATTATGGTCGCATTTCCAGCAAGAGAGACTATATTGGCACTGGCATCCCTGGCATAGGTCATGTTCCAGGATTTTTGATTGGTATTGCCGAAGAAGATCCGGTCACGGCTGTTATCCGGGTTCAGCACTGTGCCCAGATTGACATCCCCCTGGGCCGCCACGTTTACCTGCGCGTCCGCCATTTCTATGACTGACCTCCAGGTCGGATAAATTGTGTCATCCCTGCCGAACACGCCGCCGCTGGTCAGGGTTGCCGCGCCGTTCATGACCCGGAAACGGCCGATCAGGTCCCCCCCGGTGGTGATGTTCAGGTTCCCTCTGTCGGATCTGCCGAATGCGCCAATCTGGGTGAGAAGAGAACCACCGGTCCTTATAGAGATGCCCCCCCCCCCCATCGTGGCAATGCCGACTGTGACCGGTATATCAACATCACCATTAGTACCCTTTTCCGTGCCGCCGAAACCGGCCGCCAGATACCATGGGTAAGCAACCTTTATCAAATTACCTGCACTCTTGTCTGTATACGCGCCGTCCCAGCCGTTGGTCGCAGCCAGGTTGCCGGTCAACGATCCCGCCACATCCAGGCTGATGCTGCCGCCGTTGTGATAGGTCCAGTAGCTGGACGGTCCGGCCTCAACAAATTTTCCAGTTCCAGGCATTGTCTCGACCTGTACCAGATTGCCTTTATCGTCGTATTTCTCGTATTCGCCGGTTGTGCGGATTGCTCCTGTGTTGGCCAAAGTCCCCAGGTTGAGATTGCCGCCAACCCGGATGTCCATGTTGCCGAGGGCGGTCTGGATAGCGCTGCCGCTGGCAATGAGGTTGAGGTTGTTTCCGGCCATGCCGCGCACAGATCCGCCGTAGCTCCCCAGATTGTATTTCATCAGATTGTTGATCATGAAGCCCGGTCCGGCTGTTGCGGTTGTGCCATTAAGGTTTACGTCATGTCCGGCGGCAAAGTTGATCCGGGCGTTTTCGGTATAGACGGTTTTTCCGGCAACAATAGTCAGGTCTCCGGTTCCGGCCTCGGGCGCCAGGTAGTTGGCGGAACTTGCATTGCCTGCTCCGGCAACCAGGTTGATCCCCCAGGAATCTTGCATGGCCTCGGTTGTTGCGCTCTTGACACTGTAAAGTTTGGCCATTGCCGTCGGGGCATCGATAAGATTCTGATTGATGAGCAAGTTTCCGCCAGCCCGCAGCGTCAGGATCCCCGGTTCAACGTCTCCCGGTCGTATCGTCGACAGTTTCCACTCCTTATCCAGGGTCATATCAGTGCCAACGGCGCTGACCAGCTCGATGCCTGCCTGGAGGTGGTATTGCTCCTTCTGAACGTCAGCGACACTATTGAACAGACGGGAACGGATGCTGTCGGATGAAGCGCTCATGAATTCATCAGCTTCCGTTACATACACGGTCGGATCCCCGATGCTGGCGTTTGCAGGCGCGGTCGCGGTGGCCGGGGTGGTCTCCGTGAGCGAATAACTCCTGACCGCCTCGACGGAGACCCGCGAAGCGTTGTTGATTAAGCCTGCCGGAAGTTCGGAAATGTTGACATCATTTTTATCGATCTGATAGGCACGGAGCGAAACAGTTCCACCTTTCGTGCCGGAAACGTCTATATTCGAATCCGGCTTGACCTGCAGGGCATAATTACCATCTAGCTTGTCAGCCGCCAGTGAACTCAACACAACCGTGCCGCCGTCAGCGTCGCCCCCGCCCTTGGCAGTGATTACCGAGCCGCCTTCCAGGGTCAGGGCAGTACCGGCGTACAGCTCCACACGTCCCCCCTTGTCCCCGGCCTTCACACCGTCGGCGTTGATCGAGCCGGCAATAACGATTGAACCATCGCTGTTTTTGACACCTTCCGCATTTGTGCTCGTATCTGCCGCAATCACGACCTCGCGTCCGGTCATGGTATTGCCGCTGGATAGAGTCAGATCGCCGGAACGGGAACGGATATTGATCCGGTCGTTAAAGCCGCCATCGGCCAGAATCGTACTCAAATTATCAAGCCCGCCCTTGTCGCCCATACCGTCCAACGTAGCGCTATCAATGGCAAATGATCCGCCCTGCCCGTTGAGGGCCGAACCCTTGATTGCGCCGGCCATCGTGACGCCTGATATGGGCGCCGACAGCGTGATTGCACCGGCATCCTCCTGATCGGATGCCGATACGTCCAGGGTACTCTCCGCGGCAAGGTTGATCTTGCCTCCGGAACTCTGAACAATGATACTCCCACCTGGCGAGTAACTGTAGACGCCCGGCTGTTCCGGCATTGGACTCCTGCTCCCGGCCGCCAGGATGCTTGACTTTTCTTTAATATCAATGTCGCCCGTGGCAATCAGCTTGACATGACCGGCAGGCACATCCAGCACGGTAGCGTTGTTGTTGACCGGATCGCCCAGTGTGATGTAGCCGGCCTGTATATCCAGAGAACCGCCCGGCGTTCCGCCGACACCCGCCTTACCGCCGTTGCCCGCGATGACGACGTTGCCGCTGCCGGCATCGATGGTGATGTCAGCGGAAGTATAAGGGATGGAAGCATCGCCTTTACTGGCCGGGTCGGCATCGTATCTGTAGAAAGAGGTCGTCACCCTGGGTGCGTTGATGTTCAGATCCAGGGCGGTCTTGATGGTTCCGGCCCCGCGCAGGGTCAGGTCGCCGGAGCTGTCGAGGGTCACCGTGTCGAAGCGGTCAAACAGGATGTTGCCGAATTTATTGTTGTTCTTGTCAGCATATGATCTCGGACTGATATCGATTGCTGCAGCAGTAAATGTCAGGCTACTGCTATTTGTCGAAGCAGCCGGATCGATTGCAGCTGGATCGATTGCAGCCGGATCGATCAGGGCCGGATCAGCCGGGGCCGGGTCAGCCGGGGCCTTCCCGGAATTAAGCAGGGTCAGCTTGCCGTTGGCGGCAAAAGAGACCTTGATCTCTTCAGATGCGGCGTCATCGATTAAATACCTGCCGGCATCCAGTGTCAGCGTACCTTTGGCCTCGATATCCGCGGTGCGCTCGAAAATCATGTCGCCCCGGCTGACAAGTGTCACCCCGTCAAAATCTGCCAGACTGGTGGTGGCGCCATCCGGGACGCTGGACCACTGTTTTTCGGTCAGATAGACATCCTGCGGTATGCCGTCGAACATCCGCTGCTCATAGGTGTCTTTGGCAAAAATGATGTTGTCGGCGGTCAGGGAGAATGAACCCTCATCGACCCAGTAATCGCCGCGCAGCAACATACCGCGTGCATTTAAGCCGAGGCCGTTGCCGGCGCGTATCAGCCCATTTTCATTCAGGTAGAATGTTCCGGCCGGCACTTCCACAGTCGCTATACCATCCGTGCTGTCGCCGGTGGCCTGGACCAGCGCGTCTTTTTCGATGGTCACTGAACTATTTGCCCGCAAAGTGATTGACGGCGCCTTCAGCACGCTGTCTTCGGTCACAATAACGGTATCCGCATTGTAGATATAGCTGCTGCTATTGCTGTCATATTCCTTGGAGCCCAGCGCCACCTCCCGGAACCCTTTGTCGGAAATATGCGCGGTGTCAAGGATCAGTGTTTCGGCCATGCCGCCTAAAAGAGGGTCGTCGAATTCAAATCTGCCGGGTTGTTGCTCGGCGGTATTCTGAACTATGACGTTTTTGGCGCTCAGTGTCAGAAGCCCGCCCTGGTACCCCTGCAGAGGGTGCGCAGTAACTGTGTCGTTCAGGACCGCGCCGGTCGCAACCAGGGTCAGGTCTCCGCCATTGCCGGAGGTAAAGCTCTTGACCGTAAAATCCCCTTCCTTGAGGACATCCGCGGCCCTCCGGATCGTGTACCCCTTGTAGGCCTGACTGCTGATGGAGGTGTCCAGTATCGTTCCATACCCAGCCACCATCTGGTAGCCCTGCGTTGAGCGCGCCCTCTGCCCCGCCACCAGTTGCATACCGCTATCCTGAACAATCAGCGCGCCAGGGACATTGGCAAACTTATCAGCCGGGAGAAGCGAATAGACACCGGCCTTGAGTCCGAATTCAGGCGCCGCATCAAGGTAGACAGCATCTCCAGGTATTGACACCGAACGATCCGTCAGGATGACATAGCGCTTTGCAGGTGACGTGACCGTGAGGGGATTCAGTGTGCCCTGTATGCCGGATTGGAAGTAGGTTGAATAGACCGAGCCGCCGCCTGACAGATCAAGCGCCGCATCCGGACGGACTATTACCTCCTCGCCTTTCAGGGTAATGGCCTGCGCCGGTGCCGAGGTAACCAGGGTACCGGTATTTTGTACAGTTCCATCGATAAGGGTTTCAGCACGGGTGCTCCAGGTCGAACCGTCATAACTGCCATAGTTTACCGCAACATCGCCGCTGGTGATGGTGCTGCTCCCTTCTGCCAGCAGGACCCTGCTCGTCCGGGTATCATTGAAAGTGGTTGTTCCATCAGCATCGACAATCTTTTCCCGGGTGCCGCCGATCAATGCAATGCTTCCCTGGGGTGCCAGCAGTGTTCCGCACTGTTCGATGCCCCCTTCTGCTGCTATCGTAAGGCTTCCGCCAGCCGAGTAGACCGGGGACGGATCACTGAACGTGCCGGGCAGAACCGTGACCTTCCCCTTCGAGGTAACAGTGAAATCCGATAAAGTAGTCGGATAGACGCGGGCCGCCTGCAGGGTCAGGTTAGCGGTCACCCCAAGGTCACCGGCCCAGTAATTGCTGTTCTGTCCCTCTGTGTACCTGCTGGTGCTGAAACGCAGATCGCGTGTGGCCTGCAGGGTGACATCCCTGAAACCGTCCATGAGGATGCTCCCCTGCACATCAATGAAGCCTCCGGCAAGCGTTATTTCTCCGGTACCCTCGTAGAGCGATTTGGGCGTGTCAGCCAGGAGGGTTGAGCTTGATAGCAGGGTGATCAATGGCGACCGCAGCGTTACCTCGCCGTCCGGACTCCCCTGCAGGGTTCTGCCATCCAGGGTGAGGCTCCGGCCGACCGTCACGTCCAGCTTGTCCGGAAACAGGATCTCCCCGTTCGAGCTTTTAAAGGTGAGTGCGTCAAATCCTTTCTGCTGGTAATTAATGACATCCTCTTCCAGTATGCTCAGATCACCGATCTTGGTTACTTTCAAGTTGCCGCCACGAATTCCGTTCATGCGGGCCTTGCCGTTGATATCACCATCCAGGATCAGCTCCCCGGCATAGGAGAACGACAACGAACCTGGATCGCCGGCCACCACGACCTTGACAGGGGTGCCGTCCGCTCCGGCAACCAGCCGTTCAACAGGCGCCGAACCTGAGACATCCAGCTTCGATCCGAACTCCAGAACCACATCCCCTGATGTTGATTGCAGGGCGATGGTTCCTCCCGCCTGTGGGGTGGAACCGGCAAGCAGGCCGGCCACTGTTGTGGTAACCGGCTTGTTGTACCCCCCTGCCAGGATCTCTCCGCCTGTATTAACATAAAGCGAATAATTAGATGTTGCGGTTACACTTCCGCCCAGGGCCTCGATCTGCCCGGAAAGATCGATATATGGAGCATCCAGCGTAATGCTGCCGCCGGGGGCAACAATTATACCTGAACCGGTTGCCATCTCGATTTTCCCGGTAGGCCCATTGTTGATTTGATTGCCATCTGCATCTAAGCCATCAAATATGTTCCTGCTGGCAGCCAGGGCTACGGAGGTAGTACCCAGATATTCTGCAACGCTCGGATCAGAACCTGCCGGCACAATCATGTTGCCTCCGTTGGCGCCCAGAGAGGCAATGGCCGGAACCGGCATGGATAGCTTGGTCAGGGATGGAGTCAACAGTGCGCCATCATCAATGCGCAGATCATTGACCGCGGTCAGGCTGATTCGCGAAAAACCGGTATCCTTCAAACGGTTCTCTCCCAGCACCAGCCTGCCCAGCAGGTAGTCTGGGATAACAGCATCAATCGGCATATTGGAGGGGAGGTACTGGTCACGGGTCGCAACCTGCACCTCTCCGGCGTGAAGTTTTATCTCGCCGCCGGTTTTGCCTGGCAAGGAGTATCCCCGCAGCTCTCCGGCCAGACTTATTGTCGATCCTTTCAACTCCAGTGTGCCTGCATTGCCTCCGGTGATGGTCCCTTTTGAATCGATCAGCCAGCCGCCGCTCACGTCCAGCAGCGCTCCGGGCGCAATCGCCAGGGTGTGGCCTTCCGATGATGTCCCTACGAGGACTGGCGTCCCCTGCTCGGTCCTCTCCTGGATCAGTATCGTGCCACCATTGGTATGTCCTGTTTGCGTCACTGGATGGAGCGCCATGCCAGCAGCGCTGTTGTCAATCTCAAGCCCGGCCGTTGAAATCCGGCTATGCGGCGCCAGGTAAACGGTCTCGATCAGCGGCTGGTAGAGATCATTTGCCGGGTTAGCTGAGGCGGTCGGCCTGGTGGTCATCTCGACCGAGCCGCCCGGGATGTCGATCTCCCCCCCGTACTCGATGCGCCTGCTCCTGGCAACGTAGCTGCCGCCGGGAAGCAGGCTGAGCCGTACGCCCGGATCGGTTGTAATCGTATTATTGGCGAAGAGATTCAGCGAGCTTAAACCGGCGCTGTTCAGCAGCGCCGCTGAAATATCGGTTGTTTGACTATACAGGTCGTCATCGGCGTTGAAATATGTCGCAAGTGGAGTTGTGGCTGCCTTGATCGCTATTGAGTTCACTACGGTGTCAGTGAAATAAGATGCTCCTACCGTCGCAGGAATATTGTAACCAATAGTAACAGTCCCGCCAACCGGCTCTTCCAGGCCGCGAACCATGGAAATGTAATAGTTTTTGTCATCCGGCGAGGTCAGATCGGGCCTCATCCTGTTCCCCACATTGGGTGTGACAGCGCTCTGGTACAGTCCGCGGGTGACAGCTCCTGTCAGGCTGCCGTCAAGCACCGACACCCTGGCTTCGAACAGCACGCTGCCGGCATTGCTCCCGACGGTTCTGGCTGCGGTCAAATCCCCTACCGGGGTGCCGCCGCCGAAATAGAGACCGCTGAATTCATCGGTGACACCGAAACGCTTGTAGGATTTGGTCTGGCTGTCCGCCAGCCGGTCATAGCTGATCCACTGGGGAGCGCTGCCAATATCATATAACCTGCTCCCTGAAATCAGACGGGAGGTCGCCATGGCGCCGGTGGCATAGCGAATGCCGCCCCCGGAGAAATCAAGCTGCGCCCCCTGCTTTATGATCAGTTGGTCCAGGTTTACTTTAGACTTGGGATCAAAAAAGGAGATGCTGCCGCCGGTTGTGCTCCGTTCCTCGGCGCCGGTCTGCATTGTCAGATAGTTGTTCCTGATATTGCCGATATTCGAACCGGTCAGGACATCCACCTTGATCTTCTGCCCCAGCAGCGTTCCACCTTTCTGGCCATAGTCATCCCGCAGGTCGACACTGTTCAGTTGCGCCTCCAGCAGGTTGGCCGAGGCGGGCCTGTCAAGCCAGAGCCCGGAAACGTCAATGCTGCTGTCAGCGAGAAAAATACGATCGCTGGCTGTCATCGTCACATTGCCGGAGTGCGCCGTAATCGCACCCTGGTGTTCGATCGTGCTCAGAGGGACAGGGTCGCTGTCGGTGGCCAGACCTCGGAACAGGATTTCCGGGTGGTTGAAGGTGAATTGCGGATCAGCGGCATCGGTCGATTTCTCGATCGGCGACTCGATTATACTCTTTGTCCCGGTAGTAACCTTGTCGCGCGCCGCCAGTATTACAACGCCCCCCTTTTTGAATGCCGTAACGGAACGGATCAGACCATCATTCTGCACGGTCGCGCCATACATGCCGATCCGGCCGCCTGTTTCGGTGATAAGTTTTCCATCCACTGAGTTGTAGGCTGTGCCGGGAACCTGAGAGTTGCTGTAGGTCACATCACTGTCGGTCGCACCGACGGTCAGTTCTGCTGTTTCCACCTCGCCCGCCGTCTCGCCGTTCTGCTGCGCCCCGATCAGGTTGATCTTGCCCGAGGGCGCCTTGATCGTGCCGGCATTCACCACGTTCGGTCCGATGAAAAAGACCGACCCGCCGCTGTCGGTGGTAATGGCGCCGTAATTGGATACGAAGGCGTCGCCGTAGAGCGCATCCTTGTTGTTGTCAAAGCCAGCGGTGGTGAAGCGGAGCTTTACATTTAAGAAATTCTGGTCGGTTATGTTGAGATTCGATGCGATCAGCGAGTGGACATTTACCTGGGAGCCGGGTCCGAAAAGGATACCGTTGCGGTTGATCAGGTAGACCTTGCCGTCCGCCTTGATGTTGCCGTAGATCAGGCTCGGGTTTATATCATAGATGCGGTTGAGGGCGGCCCACTGGGGCTGGGGTACAATGTTTCCGGCAGTGTCGGCCCCTTTCTGATTGAAAATGACCACGGCCCCGGGAGCTATGTCGAACGTATTCCAATCAATGGTCACCTGGGACTTGTTCTGGTTGATGGTCATGCTCTTGTCATCGCTGACAACACTCCAGCTGTTGTCAACAGGTGGAGTGCTTTTCAATTCCGGTAGTGTACCGGCCTGGGGGGCATTCGGTAGCGGAACCCTGCCGTAAAAACCGGGTATTGTTGGCGTAGTAGAAGCAGCAAGGGCGGGCGAACATGCCGTCGATACGGCCAGAGCAAGCGCGCAGGCCCGGTGCAGGAGGGTTATTTGAGATGAGGGGTACTGCTTTGTCATGTTCCGGTTCCAGTGGTTGTGAATGATTATGCGTACATAACCCCTCAAAATCTCCCTTTTGGCCCCAGAGGGTCCTTAACTAAGGGGAAACTTCAAAGCTTCCCCCCTTAGTTAAGGGGGGATTGAGATACCGTCATTGGGGTCAAGTAGTTTTTAAGTTGTAGGCCGAATTAAACGGCTTACCGTTTTTAATAACGCCATAGATAATGTGCACCAGTTTTTTCATGCAAGCACACGCTATGATCATTCCGTTCTTTG
>JBGSQD010000112.1:0-5735 GCA_041738275.1 Geobacterales bacterium | reverse complement strand
TTGACCGGCATGGATCAGGTGGCCCTGGCAATGGAGAATATCCGTCAGGCAAGCGAACAGAACGTCACCGGCATGAGACAGGTGGAGCTTACCGTGCAGGGGTTGCATGATCTGGGACAGAAGCTGAAAGGGCTGGTTGAGCGATACAAAGTCTGAAACGGGGAAACGGGGAAAAACGGAATCGGAGAAAATCAAAATAATCGATTTTTCACCGTTTCTCCGATTCCCCGAATCTCCGTTTCCAAGGGTATTTATATGGTAGACAAAGACGCGGCATTCATGAAGCACCTCCTGGCCACCTTCAGGGTCGAAGCGGACGAGCATCTGCGAAATATCTCCTCCGGCCTGGTTGAGCTGGAGAAAGCAGAGGCTGCGGAGCAACAGGCAATGATCCTGGAGTCGGTTTACCGGGAGTCGCACAGCCTGAAAGGTGCGGCCCGTTCCGTCAACTTGGTGAATGTCGAGGCGATTTGCCAGGCAATGGAGGGGGTTTTTTCAGCGATGAAGCGGCATGAAGTCAAAGTCTCTCCGGACCTGTTCGATCTCATGCAGCAGTCGGCTGATCATCTCGGCCGATTCCTTAGCGCTGCCGAAGGAGAACTTGGCGCCGGGGATAAAACAGTGCTTGATGAGCTTGTCAGGCGACTTGAGGAAGCGGGGAAAGGCGGAACCGGAGAAACGGAGAAGGGGAGAAACGGGGAAGACCTTTCCCCCATTCCCCGCTTCCCCGGTTCCCCGGTTCAGGGTGCCTCCCCCACTCCCCCATTCCCCGGCTCCCCGATTCAGGAGGCCTCTCCGCTTCCCCCTTTCCCCGATTCTCCGTTTCGTGAAGTATCACCGGTTAGTGCCGCAATGACTGAAACCGTAAGGGTCTCCACGACAAAACTGTTGTCAGTGCTCCTGCAGTCGGAGGAGATGCTCTTCGCAAAGTTATCGGCTGCCCAGCGGATTGAACATGCGAAAGAGTCGAAAGCGGCCTTCCATGCATGGGAAAAAGAGTGGGTAAGGGTTCTCCCGGTTATGCAACAGATCAAGTCAACCTGCGGTAACGTGAAAACAGGAGCAAATGGGATCAATGCCGCCGAGACAGGGCGTGAGATGCTGAAGATTGCTGAGTTCCTGGAATGGAACAGGGATTTCATAAAAAAGATGGAGGGCAGATGCGCCTCGGAACTAAAATCAGCCAAGCATGACAGCCGGACTCTGGACGGTATGGTGAACGATCTGCTCGCGGATATGAAGAAGGTCCTGATGTTCCCCTTTTCATCCCTGCTGGAGATCCTTCCCAAGATCGTGCGGGAGCTTTCCCGTGATAACGGCAAGGAGACGGACCTGGTGATTCGCGGAGAGGAGATCGAGATTGACCGACGCATCCTGGAGGAGTTGAAAGATCCTTTTGTGCATCTGATACGGAACTCCATCGATCACGGCATCGAGAGTCCAGAGGAGCGGATTGGGAAAAATAAGCCGCGTCGCGGGGTGATTACTGTTGGAGTGTCTCCCAGTGACAATCTGGTGGAGGTCGTAATTGCCGATGACGGAGCCGGTATTGCCCTTGACAGGGTCAGAACCGCATTGCTGAAGTCCGGTGGCCATACCCGGCAAAGTGTGGAGGAACTCTCCGATCAGGAACTGCTGCCGTACGTCTTTCAATCGGGAATCACCACCAGCCCGATCATCACTGAACTGTCCGGCCGGGGACTCGGTCTTGCCATAGTCCGCGAAAAGGTGGAAAAGCTTGGCGGAACGGTTTCCCTGGAAACGTCTCCTGAGACCGGCACCAGCTTTTGCATCGTCCTGCCGCTGACGGTCGCCACCTTCCACGGCGTTCTTGTCCGGTTGGGCGAACAGGCCTTCGTCATTCCCACGAGGCATGTGGAACGAACGGTGCGCCTGGAACGGGAAGATATCAAAACCGTTGAAAACCGGGAGACGGTCCATTTAGATGGTGAGGCCGTCTCCCTGGCCCGGCTTGCGGATGTCCTGGGGATCACTCCGCTAAAAACAGCTGCGACCTCCTCTGAAATGATCCAGCTAGTGGTTCTGACCGCTGCCGGTACAAGAATCGCCTTTCTCGTGGATGAGGTTCTGGGCGAACAGGAGGTACTGCTCAAGAGCCTCGGCCGCCAGCTTTCCAGAGTGCGCAACGTGGCAGGTGTTACGATCACCGGGAGCGGTAAGGTTGTTCCGATACTCAATGTCCCTGACCTGCTGAAATCCGCTGTGAAGTTTTCCGCATCTGCGGCCACGGCTGAAACGCAGCAGATCATGGAACAGAGACGGTCCGTGCTGGTTGTGGAGGATTCCATTACCACCAGGACGCTTCTTCAGAACATCCTCGGATCGGCGGGCTATGACGTGCTTACCGCGGTTGACGGACTCGATGCCATCACCAAGCTGAAAAGTACTGAATTCGACATTGTGGTGTCTGATGTTGAGATGCCGAGGATGAACGGTTTTGACCTTACTGCGCGGATCCGCGCCGATAAGAGGCTTGCAGAACTGCCGGTGGTGCTGGTGACCGCCCTGGGATCGCGGGAAGACCGGGAACGGGGGATCGATGCAGGGGCAAACGCCTATATCGTAAAGAGCAATTTTGATCAGAGCAATCTTTTGGAAGTTATCAAGAGGTTTGTATAAAAGAGGTTGAATTTTGGAGGGTAGGCTTCCAGCCTGCCTATACAAGCTGGTTTATTGCTTGAACAGGCTTCGGAATTAAAACTGCTATTCGAGCATGAAGCCGCTCGAAACACGGGCAGGATGCCCACGCCCCGATTGATTTACCTGAAGACTGGGAGGCGACGTGATCAAGGTGCTGGTTGTAGACGATTTACCCATTGTCAGGGAATTCATTACTCACATTTTGAACTCCTACCCTGATATACGGGTGATCGGGACAGCCTGCGACGGAGTGGAGGCCGTGGAAGCGGTAAAGACGCTGAAACCCGATGTGGTTACCATGGATGTGCACATGCCGAAAATGGATGGTTTTGAGGCTACCCGCATCATCATGGAAACAACCCCTGTTCCGATTATAATCGTCTCGGGCATCATTGACCCACGGGAAGTGTCGATGACATTCCGCGCTGTGGAGGCGGGCGCAGTTTCCTTCGTGGTCCGGCCAGCCGGGATTGGACATCCGGATCACGAAAAAACCGTAAAGGAACTGATTTTAAACATTAAGGCCATGTCAGGGGTGCCGGTTGTCAGGAGGTGGCCCCGCTTTGTACGGGAAGACAAATCCCATATACTCCCGGAGAAAGCAACCAGGATTGAAACACCGGAAATAAGAGTTGTAGCGATAGGTGCCTCCACGGGAGGGCCGATTGTTATCCAGCAGATTCTGGACTCTCTGCCGAGGGATTTCCCCGCCCCGGTTCTGATTGTCCAACATATGGCTCTGGGTTTCACCACCGGATTTGTCGAATGGCTGGGGCAATCTGCAGGTATCTCCGTCAGGCTTGCGCTACATGGTGAGCTTCTCCATTCAGGTTGTGCCTATGTAGCACCGGATGGATTTGATCTGGTGGTGGAAAAGGAAGGGCGTATAACGCTCAGAAAAGGCAACAGCAGCAACGGTCATTGCCCCTCGGTGTCCCATCTCTTCCAGTCAGTGGCCGATGTATATGGAGGAAAGTCAATAGGGATACTACTGACCGGCATGGGGGAGGACGGTGCGAAGGAGTTGCGTATAATGAAAGAGCGAGGTGCCGTGACCATTGCCCAGGACAAGGAAAGTTCCATCGTGTACGGCATGCCGGGTGCAGCGGAGCATCTCAATGCAGCTACCTATATATTGCCGCCGGATGCCATTATAGATGTACTGAAGAGGGTGGTGTGTAAAAGGCAGGGCTGATAGATAAAGTATGGCGACTTTGCTGAAACTTTGATTTTTTCGAGAAAGGAATTATGCATGAAAGATTTCAGCCTAGAAAACAACAAAATTGAAATCCTGATTGTGGAAGACAGCCCGACGCAGGCCGAAGAACTGAAATATGTCCTTGAGCGGCACAATTTTGCCGTGACGGTCGCCAGAAACGGTATCGAAGCGCTCTCACTGATCAGGGCACAAACACCGACCATGGTCATCACAGATATCGTCATGCCTGAGATGGATGGCTATCAGCTCTGCCGGGAGATCAAACAGGATGACAAGTTAAAACATCTCCCGGTAATTCTTCTTACGTCTCTTTCAAACCCGAGGGATGTTGTCATGGGGCTTGAATGCGGGGCGGACAATTTCCTTACAAAACCATACGAAGAGAAATATATACTTTCGCGCATCCAGTACATAATCGCGAACAAGAATCTCAAAGATGTCGAGCAGACCCAGCTCGGTGTTGAAATCGTTCTGGACAACGAAAGGTATTTCATTAAGTCGGATCGCATCCAGATCCTCAATCTCCTGCTCTCGTCATACGAGACTGCCATCCAGAAGAATGGGGAATTGCTCAAGGCACAGAAGGAACTGAATGCATTGAACGCTCAACTTGAACAGAAGGTTTCGGCAAGAACTATTGCGCTTACGGAGGAGATCCTCGAACGCAAAAAAGCGGAAGCAGAGATACGCAAGGGCAAGGAGGAGTGGGAACGGACCTTTGACGCCATTACCGATCCGATCATGATCCTTGATACTGAATTTCGGATTGTAAAGGCCAATAAGGCCTTGGCTGACAAGTTGAAGATGACGCAGTCCGAAGCCGAGGGTGTGACCTGTTACGGCGCTGTGCACGGTGCCGGGGGGCCACCCGCCTTCTGCCCCCATAAACAGCTCCTGGCCGATGGCTTGCCGCACTCGGTTGAAATAAATGAACCACGCATCGGCGGCAGTTTTATAGTTATTGTTTCACCATTACATGATCAGGCAGGTAGGTTGATCGGCTCCGTACACTATGCCCGGGATATCACTGAACAAAAGGCGCTGGAAAACCAGCTCTTCCAGGCACAAAAGATGGAGGTGATCGGCCAGCTGGCGGGTGGCATTGCACATGACTTCAATAATATCCTGACGGCCATCATCGGTTTCAGCACAATCATCGAGATGAGCCTGGCTGCTGACGCCCCCCAGAGAGAGAATCTTACCCATGTGCTTGCAGCTGCCGACAGGGCCTCCAATCTGACCAGAAGCCTGCTTACCTTCAGCAGGAAACAGGATATCAAACCACAGCCCTGCGATCTGAGAAAAATCATCACCGAAACTGAAAAGTTCCTGAAACGCATCATCGGCGAGGATATCGACCTCAAGGCGACCAACTGCCAGGATGTTTTATCAGTAAATGCCGACAGAGGGCAGGTCGAGCAGGTCCTGATGAATCTGGCGACCAATGCGCGGGATGCCATGCCCAAAGGTGGCCTGCTGTCCATAGAAACAGAGATGGTTAATATGGATGATGATTATGTCAAGGTACATGGTTACGGCGAGCCAGGCCGCTATGCCATAATCTCGTTTTCCGATACCGGGGAAGGTATGGATGAAGCAACCAGCAAACGGGTGTTTGACCCGTTCTTCACCACCAAGGAGGTGGGAAAGGGAACCGGTCTGGGATTGTCCATCGTGTACGGGATTGTCAAACAGCATAAAGGATTTATCAATGTTTATCCTAAAAACGGCAGTTGGATTCCGTTATCCTATTGCCGGCAGTAATTTGAGAGCATCTGCCGGGTTCAAAACGGGTAACATTTTTCTGTAAGCTCTCTTGGCAATCAGTGCGATTCTCTCTGCAATTCCCAACTGC
>JBGSQD010000110.1:0-10204 GCA_041738275.1 Geobacterales bacterium | reverse complement strand
GCTGCCTGGACATCCTGGGCAGCCGCGTCAATATCCCGGTCCAGGTTGAACTGCAGGGTTATCCTGGTGGAGCCGATACCGTTGGTGGAGGTCATGGAATCGACGCCGGCAATGGTGGAGAGCTGGTTCTCCAGCGGGGTTGCCACTGCCGAGGCCATGGTGTCCGGATTGGCGCCGGGCAGGTTGGCGTTTACCTGGATAGTCGGGAAATCCACGTTGGGCAGATCGTTTACCGGCAGCTGCCGGTAAGCAACCACACCAAAGATAAAGATGGCGATCATGATCAGGGAGGTCATGATCGGCCGGCGGATGAAGATATCCGCTATATTCATTTCGACTTATCCCCGGATGATTGCTGTTTCTCTTTCGCTTCCACAACCGCCCCTGGGGTCAGCCGCAGCTGGCCGTCGGTCACCACGATCTCCCCCGCTGCCAGCCCTTTCTCGACAACCGTCTCCTCACCAGCCACGTCAGCAGATATTACCGAACGCATCTCCACCCTGTTATCCGGCTTTACCACGTAGACAAACTCCCCCTGCTGGCTGTTCTGGATGGCCTGGGTCGGAACAACTACGGCATTTTGCCGGGATGCGAGCGTCATGACCACATCGGTGTACTGACCCGGCCAGAGCTTACGGTTCTTATTGGCGAACACTCCCTTGAGCTTGATCGTACCGGTTGCCGGATTCACGGCATTATCCAGAAAACTGATTGTTCCGGTCTCCGTTGCGCCCTGTTCATTGGGGATACGGGTCTCAATCTTCAACTGCCCGGCAGCCATGGCCCGTTTTACCTCGCCCAGCCGCTTTTCCGGAATGGCAAAGGTAACGTAGATCGGAGCAAGCTGATTGACCGTCACTACCGGCAGATCGTTTGCCTTCACCAGATTGCCCGGCTGCAGGGCAATCGTGCCGGTCCGGCCGGAGATCGGCGACCGGATGGAGCAGTAGCCAAGCTGGATTTTGGCGCTTTTGATGGCCGCACGGTCAGCGGTTACACTGGCGGCAAAAGATTCGGCATTTGTTCGCAGCAGGTCATACTGGTCGCGGGTAACTATCCCTTCCTTCAGCAAGCCCTCGTAACGGCTGGCCTGCTCCCGGGCAAATTTCAGCTGGGCCTGATTCTTGGCAAGGGCTGCCTCGGCTTGATGGAGTACGGCAAGGAACGGCTCCGTATCAAGGGTGATCAGCAAAGCACCCTTCTCTACGTCGCTCCCCTCCTGGAAATGGATTCGGGCGATCTGGCCGTTTACCTGCGACTTGATGGCAACGGTGGTGAAGGCCTCGATATTGCCGATGGCCTTGACCTGTACCGGCACATCTTTCTGCAGCGCCTGTGCCACCTTCACCGGCACCGGAGGTTTTGCCTTGGGCTTCTCTTTTTTGGGAGAGCAGGCAACACAGAGCAGCATTGTGACAAAAATCATTGAAATTATTGAGGCCTGTTTCATGTTGTTCTTCTTTCCCGGTACACGTCTGACGGTAAATTAGTACTTGACTGTGATATCACGTTTTTCCTCAATAATCAGTTTTCCGTTTCTCACCAAACGCAACAGGGCACTGTATGTACCCTTGGGCCATGGCGCTGCCCCCCGGCGCTTGCCCGTGGAAGAAAAAACCACAGCCTTGTTTTGCGACATTATTCTTTTGTTGTTTCCAAGTTTCTGACGGTTGGGACCATACAATTCAACTGACAAATAATCATTTTTGAGCACACCGAACAATTCGGCCCAATAAACGATGCTCTCCGCATCAGCCGGAATAGCTGACAGCTTATAGCCTCCATCCTCAGCTGTTTCACGTTCCGGGGTGGTGGTGGAGAAACCGGAGACCAGCAGCCCGGTAGCCTGATATCTCAAGGAACGCTCGACAGGAGCTGTCCAAAGCGTTGTTGGCACGGTTCCGCAAGCGGCCCGCCCAGGATTGAACGGATCAATATTCACCCCGTCTTTACTGACCGAGAAATCGAGATGGGGGAACTCCGTATTACCGGAAAGTCCCACGAAACCCAGAATATCGCCACTCTTCACACGTTGCCCCTTGTGAACCCGGATGCTTCCCTGAAGCATATGGCTGTACTGGGTTGACCAGCCATCTCCGTGGTCGATCCTTACCCCGTTTCCGGCATCTTTGCCTTTAAGGGCCGCCTTACCACGTTTCCTGACCGTAATATCAGGTTCGTTATTACGTGTTCCGATTACGACACCCGGAGCAGCGGCAACCACTTCAACCTTTGCCCGCATGGCGTCAAGATCCCGCAACCGGAAATCTGTTCCGTGGTGTCCGTTGTATGACAATCGTCCGCAGCTATAATCGTGATAGTCAGGACCGGGATCATGATCAAAATAGTTCTGGATGAAACAGTTTTCCCCAGGAATGCATCGGATTGGCAGCCCCAGACCTGGCGGAGCCCCCATTACCAGCTCTGACAGCGCAAGCAGAAGGAAAGGCAAAAGGAAAAGTATTCGTTTAATGCAGCTCATAAATTGTTGTCTTGTCCCTGATTTCATCTTCGTAATTATTGCCTTGACCACGGGGAAAATCTTGCTGCGGTATTAAACATTTT
Organism: Geobacterales bacterium; assembly: GCA_041738275.1. Taxonomy (GTDB): domain Bacteria; phylum Desulfobacterota; class Desulfuromonadia; order Geobacterales; family Pseudopelobacteraceae; genus JACPFJ01. The sequence goes on along the minus strand of JBGSQD010000110.1, from coordinate 7,639 downwards.
GGCTGACCTATCGTTCCAGAATAAAGGTCACAGGCCCGTCGTTGACCAGACTCACCTGCATATCGGCCTGGAAGATGCCGGTTGCCACAGGGGCATTGAGTCGCTTCAGCGCTTCAACAAAGTATTCGTACAGTCGCCTGCCCTCTTCCGGCGCTGCCGCGCTGTCGAAGGATGGCCGCCGCCCCTTGTCGCAGTTGCCCGCCAGGGTGAACTGGGATACCAGCAGCAGACTGCCGCTGATATCCCGGAGCGACATGTTCATCTTGCCCGCCTCGTCCTCAAAGATCCGCAGGTTGACGATCTTTTCCGCCAACCAGTCGGCCCGGGCCTCGGCATCGCCCTTCTCCACCCCCAACAGGACCAGGATGCCCCGCCCGATCTCTCCGACGATCCGGCCCTCGACCGTGACGCTTGCAGAGGTTACTCTCTGGATAACGGTTTTCATACTAGATCTTCACCAACTCATATTTCCTGCACCCCAGCCCCACCTTCTCCCCATGCTCCAGCTGCACCTCCCAGGGGATCTCGGGATATACACCGCGGAACTTGTCGCCGCCAGGTTCATAACCGGCAGTGAGGGCCGAGCCTTCATTGCCGCGGGCGGCATTCACCAGGTCGGCACAGGCCTGGTCTATGGCCACCGGGTCGGTGGAGGAGCAGATGCCGATGTCGTTGACAATGGGGGCGTCGGCATGGCCGTAGCAGTCGCAGGCCGGTGATACCTGGGTGATGAAATTGAGATAAACCATTCGCTCTTCCTTGCCGGTCACGGCGCCCTTGGCATACTCGGCCATCTTCTTCATGACCAGGTCGGCCGCTTCGTTCCACTGGATATTGATGGCCTTGACCGGGCAGACGGTTATACAGCGGGAGCAGCCGACGCACAACTGCGGGTCGATGGCCGCCTTGCCTTCCATGATCAGGATGGCATCATGGGCGCAGGACTTGAGGCAGATCCCGCAACCGGTGCAAAATTTCTCCGCCACCACCGGAGCCACGGTGGAATGCTGCACCAGTTTCCCCTTGCGGCTGGCGCAACCCATGCCCAGGTTCTTGATGGCTCCGCCGAATCCGGTCAGTTCGTGACATTTGAAGTGGCTCAGGCAGACCAGCGAATCAGCCTCGATGATCTCGGTGCCGATAAAGGCCGTTTTCAGCAGTTCGCCATCCAGCACGACCTCGGTTTCAGTCACCCCCCGCAGGCCGTCGCTGATGATCAACGGTGCAGCCACGACAGCATAGGCAAAGCCGTTCTCGATACCGCAGGTCAGGGCTGAGATCGCCTCCTTGCGCTCGCCGGGATACAGGGTGGATGAATCGGTCAGGAACGGCTTGGCGCCGAGCTTTTTGATCTCCTCCACGACCCGGCGGGCAAAGATCGGGCGGATAAAGGCATGGTTGCCCTTTTCTCCGAAGTGGATCTTGACGGCGGTCAGATCACCTTCCGAGATGCATTGCTTCAAGCCGGCCAGGGCCAGGAGCTTGCTGATCTTGTCGAACAGGTTTTCCTTTTGGCCGGCCCGCATGTCGGCGAAATATACTTTGCTCATGTCCATACTCCTTGGAATGTTTAAATTGTGTAGCGGCTGAAATCAGCTCCCTGGAATATCAAAGGTAAATGTTTTCCGGCCGCTTCCCTTCTCACTGAAGCGCCAGTCGCCCAGTATTTCTTTTCCCTTGCCCGTGCTGCTGCGAGACACCTTGAGATGAACCTCCAGCATCGTCGAAGGAGGATTGGGAAGCTCCGCATAATCGATATCTATCTGATTCTGCCCGTAGCGCAGTCCTTTACCGTCCATGTTGTAGTTGTACTGCATATCAGGTTTTCCTTCCATCTCCTTGATGGTTGAACCGTTTGCCATGATCGTGCCGGTGTAGTTGACCGCGTAGATGAAGATGTGGATGTCTTTCGGATATTCTTCACGGCTTGAAAACGGGGATTGAGAACCGGTCTGGGCAGAAGGGGAACTCCCGGCGGGGGTAGTCGCGACGGCCCCTGCCGGGTCTGAGGACGCACCAGTGCCATCTTTCTGCGGAAAGGTGATCACCCGCAACCCGCTGCTGTCGGTAACGACACCTTGGTTGTCGGACTGGGAGGGCTGCACACTGAAAGTGCCGCCGCCAACCGGTTTGAATTGCGACAGCTTGCCGAACAGGGAAAAACCGGCCACGGAGATCAGCACGGCCGGCACGATCACATATCCTGCCAGGGCTACCCCCGGCCATTTGCACAGGTCCGCTGCTCCGCACGAAAAGAGGACGTCTCCCCCTTTAAGATTCTTGAGATCGCAATAGATCAGGTAATGATAGATCATGACAAAGGGAAAGAAAACGATATTCAGGAGCGGGCCGAGCAGGGGAATGATGCCGACCAGAATCGTTGCCACCCATATCAAGATCAGACGCAGGGCAACATTGAACCACTCGCCCCGGACATACTCCCTGCTTTTGAGGATGGCACTCATGCCGCGGACATCCTCCTTGACCAGTATGAACTGGGCAAAAAAGAACCAGACCATGAAAATAATGCCGGGGATGACGAACAGCATGAAACCGCCGCCAATAATAAAACCGGTCAACAAGCCGACCCAGAGCAGCGGAAGGATGATGCTGTTGCCCTTTTCCAGCGCTTCGGCAAAACCGAGCCGCTCGTCAACCACCGCATGCAGAAAACCGCCGAAACAGCGGAACCCCAGGTACAGTGCAACGATCAGTCCCGCAGCACCCGCCAGGACCAGCATAACCTTGCTGTTGGCCATGCCGGCGAGTATGGCCAGGCCGGCAACCGCGGCAATCGGAACGATAAAAGCGACCATGGTCAGCAGATAAAGTCCGATCAGAGTGGTAAAACGACGCTGGAAAATCGCCCAGCTCTCCTTGAAAAGATCGCCGATATCCGTCAGCACCGGCGGCTGGACAGGCCGCTGCCGGGGCGGTGAGGGGGACGGAACAGATTTCTGTGGAGGAGGAAGCTCTGTTCTGGCTGTTTGCGGCGGGGTAACGGTATCCGGCTGTGGCGCGGCATCAGCCTTGGCAGTTGGGGGGATTGGCGGAACAACGGCACCGCCCGCTGGGAGGATCGGCTTGGTATAGGAAAAAACCTCTTTGCACTGGGGACAGGTGACGCGCCGCTCACCCTCAGGGATTTTTTCAGCAGGGACCTGACGAGAAAAACTGCACGATGGACAGGATATGGTAATGTTCATATTCATTTCTCCTTGCCGATTTTTCCATCAAGACCTGAAGCGCGCGGGATAAAAGCGCACCCCTCCCACGATTATTTACTGCAATTCCATTTTTTTGACCGTAGTCAAGCAATTACCACAAAATACAATATAATGTACATACCACAGAAACGAATTACTAATCCGAAAGTACGTCGGACAATAAAAAAACCGGAGGAGGATTTATCATGGGAATGTTTTGTAACCAATGTGAGCAGGCAGCAAATGGAACAGGGTGCAATATTTCGGGCGTGTGCGGCAAGAAACCTGATGTTGCGGCTCTGCAGGACCACCTGCTCTACGGCCTCAAAAGCCTGGCGCTTTACGCCGACAAGATCGGCCGCAACGCCGAGATCGACCGCTTTACCATTGAAGGGCTCTTTACCACTGTAACTAACGTTGACTTCGAACCGGCCCGCATCGCCGGCCTGATCAAGCAGTGTTACAACCTGAAGGAAAAGGCCAAGGCCATTGCAGGCGTGACGATCCCAGGTGAGACAGCCGCCTGGCAGCCCGCCGACGACCTGGCAGGGATGGTTGCCCAGGGCGAACTGCACGGCATCAATACCCAGCATGTCAACGAAGACATCCGTTCCGTAATCGAGATCGTGATGTACGGCCTGAAGGGGATGGCCGCCTATATGGATCACGCCATGATTCTCGGCAAGACCGATAATGACGTTATGGCCTACTTCCAGAAGGCGCTGGCCGCCACCACCGACGCCAACCTGGGGCTGATGGACTTTGTCGGCCTGGCCATGGAGTGCGGCAAGCAGAACCTGACCGTCATGGGCCTTCTGAACACCGCCCACACCGATACCTACGGCCATCCGGTACCAACTTCGGTGCAGCTCGGCACAAAGGGCGGCAAAGCCATCCTGGTTTCCGGCCACGACCTGAAGATGATGGAAGAAATTCTCAAGCAGACTGAAGGCAAGGGCATCAATGTCTATACCCACGGCGAGATGCTGCCGGCCCATGGTTATCCAGGACTGAAAAAATACAGCCATCTCGTGGGCAACTTTGGCGGCGCCTGGCAGGATCAGGCCAAGGAGTTCGCAAACTTCCCCGGCGCCATCATATTTAATACCAACTGTATCCAGAAGCCAGCTGATTCCTATATTGACCGCCTCTTCACCTGGGGCCTGGTGGCCTGGCCCGGTGTCAAACATATTGATGGCTGGGATTTCAGCCCGGTAGTCAACAAGGCCTTGGAGTGCCCGGCGCTGCCGGAAAACCCGGGTCAGGAGATCCTGACCGGCTTCGGCCACAACGCCGTGCTGGGCGTGGCCGACAAGGTCATCGCCGCAGTCAAGTCCGGCGCCATCAAGCACTTCTTCCTGGTGGGCGGCTGCGACGGCGCCAAATCAGGCCGTAACTACTACACCGAATTTGCCGAGAAGGCCCCCAAGGACACGGTCATCATGACCCTGGCCTGCGGCAAGTACCGCTTCAACAAGCTGGAGTTCGGCGATATCGGCGGCATCCCCCGTCTTCTGGACATCGGCCAGTGCAACGATGCCTACTCGGCCATCCAGATCGCCGTGGCCCTGGCAGGAGCCTTTGAGTGCGACGTAAACGACCTGCCGCTCTCCATGGTTCTTTCCTGGTACGAGCAGAAGGCGGTCGTCATCCTGCTGACCCTGTTCCATCTGGGCATCAAGAATATCAAACTCGGGCCAACCCTGCCGGCCTTTATCACCCCCAACGTGCTGAACTTCCTGGTGGAGAACTTCAACGTCGGGCCGATCACAACTGTGGACGCAGATATGAAGGCGATGCTTGGGTAGACCTTGACACGTTAAGTTGAACGCAAACGCCCCCGGTGGAAACTCCATCGGGGGCGTTTGCGTATGACTATTTCCCTGGGCACTTTTGGGTTCAGATTTAGTCGCACACAGCACGAATATAATTCAGCTGACTTAAATCAAGGTTTTTTCAGACCCCTGACTATTTCCATCTGCTCTTCAGCGCATTGCGGACAGAGCCCATGGCTGAACAGAGCCTCTGAATGCTCCGATATGTAGGTTTCAATCTGTTGCCAACTTTCCTTGTCATCGCGGATTTTCTTGCAAAAACTGCAGATCGGGATGATCCCTTTCAGGGTGTTGATTTCATTTTCCAATTTTTGCCGCAAAGCTTCCTGCGCATCAACCCGCTCGGTGACATCTATGCAACTGCCGATAAAGCCGGCAAATTCTCCGTTATCGTTCTTAAAAGGCACACCGCGATCAAATATCCAACGGTAAACGCCATCGTATCGCATCAGGCGATACTCCATTTCGAATGCCGTATGCATCTTAAAATTATCCAGAAAAATCTTGAGGCAGCGATCAAAATCGTCCGGATGCACACCTTCAGCCCACCCATTGCCGTACTCTTGTGCCATTGTTCTTCCCCTGAATTCGAGCCAGCGTTCGTTGAAGTAATCGCAGAGAGAATCTGTGTTGGCTCTCCATATCAGTATCGGGGCCTGTTCAACCAGTGATTGATACTCCGGAAATGATAATGGGGTGTTCATAGGCTATTACCTCCTGGATCAGGCTTATCGGATAGTACCAGTCTAAATACGGATAAACCGTGTAACGCTGTAGCGCCTCATATGGCGCTACCTTTTTTGCAGGTGTAACATATTGGGGTTGATAATAACAATGATGAAGGAGAGAAATAATTATGATAGTATTCACGGGATTACCCTTAAAGGCAACATCATTTTCATACAACAAAACAAGTGAAAAGCTACAGCCTGAAAACCATAATATTATTCATGCAGCAATATCTTAGAACGTTGGAAGGAGAAGTTCAGCAATGCCGGATAATCTTTTGATACCTTCTGTTGATTTGAGAATCGGCTCTTTGGAGGAGTACAACCGCCAGCAGAAGCAGAAAGCAGGTTCAAAGCGCCACAAACCGAAGCCTCGTCCCTGTCTGACCATTTCGCGGGAGTATGGTTGTGAAGGCTACCCTGTAGCGGAGCTGCTGCGCGAGACATTGATGCAGAAAACCGGGGAGGAATGGGTGTTGATCGATAAGGCCGTTCTTATGGAAGTGGCCTGCCGGAATAACATCTCTGAAGACATCCTGAGCGGGGCTGGAGAGAAAAGCCGCATCATGAATGAGGTTCTGGCGACTTTTTCGCCGCGCTGGAAGAGCGATCATGATTGTTTTCGCCAGTTGTGCCGCCACGTAGTTTCCCTGGCAGAGCAAGGAAATGTCATTATCGTGGAGTTGGGCGGCGCCATTATCACCCGCCATTTCGAAAACGCCCGTCATTTCAGGCTGTATGCCTCGCAGGACTTTAAAATCGGTACCATAGCCCGCAGGCTTCGCATCCCCCCGAATGAAGCTGAAAAGATTGTTGAAAAGCAGCAGGGATTGCGGGATCGTTTTACCAGGGATTTTCTTGGCCAGGATGATCACGCTGCCGGTCATTACGACCTGCTTTTCAATAATGACCGGAACTCACCGGAAAAGATCGCCAAGACGATTGCAGGTTATGTGATGATGGATTGATCCATTCTGCCTTGGAAAATATTCCGGTGAGATGCTATCAATGCTTATTGCTCGCCAGTAAAGGTCTTTACTCATAACATATCCTTGCCGCTGTGCGGTTCAGTTGTTCGAGAACTGCGGTCGCGGATGCAATCGTAATGGATTGGAGTTAATTTGAACCCCAACGGTCAAGCACCCTGCAATTAAGGGCATCCTTTATCTCTTGCCGGAACTTAAGCAGGATCTCTTTTTCTTCACCATAGCTGTTGTTGATATTATCGGTAACAATCGTGTGCAATTTGCTCAGCTTGTTGCGATCCCCCAGAGAGGAGCGCAGTTCTCTGCGAAGAGAAATAATAGCTTTGTTTTGAGTATTCATATCGCACCATCCGGGTTCTGTTTAATAATGCATCGATAACGGGGCGAAGAACTCTAATCCTCCACAACGCCCCACTTATCTGTGAAGTAGCAGTGGTGAAGCTTGTTCTGGACATTCACTGCCCCCAGAATTTCATCCCCTTCTTCCTGGCTCAAGCCCACTTTCGGCCGCACCCCCATCCAGTAGGCAGCAGTTTCGGTCGGATTTTCCACCTCTCGTGGGACAGGAGGGCCGGGCTTGTAATGGCCTTCGATAAAAAGGGCAGCCTCATACTGGCGCGGGTATTTGACCAGGTAAACCTCCACCAGCATACCATTTTGCAGGGTTTTTTCGATGATCTGGCTCACAACCTCGGCATCCTTGGGTACATCGGTCAATGATAATGGCATAAACTGTTTCCTCCTTTATCCTAAAAACGGCAGTTGGATTCCGTTATCCTATTGCCGGCAGTAATTTGAGAGCATCTGCCGGGTTCAAAACGGGTAACATTTTTCTGTAAGCTCTCTTGGCAATCAGTGCGATTCTCTCTGCAATTCCCAACTGC
>JBGSQD010000109.1:0-31764 GCA_041738275.1 Geobacterales bacterium | reverse complement strand
GTTTGCGGCAATGCTGTGACGGTCCGCCGGATAGAACACCATCTGCGACTATTGGGCTGCACCCTGGATGTATTCGGACTGGACTCGATCTCTGGGAATAGCGCCGCCGACCGGATACTGACAGGCGGGTATGACCTGTGCCATGCCTTCCACGCCCATGAAGGGGGAACCGTAGCCAGGATAGCTGCGAACCGGAGCAATATACCCTACGTAATTACCCTGACCGGTTCAGACGTTTACATGGCATGCTCCGACAGCCGACGGGATGAGACCTTCGCAGCACTGGCAGGTTCAACCAGGATTGTGTCTTTTCACAAGGACATTGCCGAACGGCTTGTGCATGAGTTACCGTCCATTAGCGACCGAATCGCGATCATTCCCCAAGGGGTACAACTGCCGGACACGATCCAAGTCAAGCAGCCGAATGATCACTTTACGTTCCTGCTCCCGGCCGGCCTCAGACCGGTCAAGAATGTGCTGTTTTCTCTGGAGCCGTTGGCAGAACTGGCCATTGCGGACCCTGATCTGCGCCTGGTTCTTGCCGGGCCGGTTCTGGATGAGGAATATGCGGCCCAGGTTATCGACCGGCTGCGACACTATCCGTTTGCCAACTATATTGGAGTGGTGGAACATCAGGAAATGGGGAAACTATATCAACAGAGCAGTGTTGTACTGAACAGCTCCATTTCCGAAGGGGGTATGGCAAACAGCCTTCTGGAGGCCATGGCCTGGGGCAGACCGATATTGGCGGCGGCAATAGAAGGGAATCGCTCTCTGGTGACCGATGGCGTAACGGGTCTGCTTTATCGGAATAGCGAAGAGTTTTATGCCAAAGCAAGACAGCTGATGACTGATGCGGATCTGGGGGAGCAGCTCACAGGCGCTGCACACCAGATGCTCGCGGATAAGCATTCACCGGAACGTGAGGCAGCGGAATATCTGAAATTGTATCAAGATATTTTGTCGTAGCCAGGTAAAAGCGAACTATGCGCAGCAAGACGAAAGAGGCCGCCAACATGATGTTGGCGGCCTCTTTCGTAATGGTCTTATTTGATGGAATCTTCAGTCTTAGATGGTTGATCGTTCTTTTTTGTACCTCGGTCCCCGAGGTCACAGGAGTTGGACATTCAGGTCTGCACCCCGAAACGGGGCAGAATGTATTTTTGCAAAGCTATCCAGACCACAAAAAAACCGATCAATATCAACAAATCTTTCATCATGTCACCTCGCAATGGTTTCTTCACAGGCTTTTGGGCAACTATAGCAAATTACGGCAATTACAGCTACATTGTTTGGAACAGCTGAAAAATCACCTACCACTCTTCCTGAGCTTTAACCGTCTCTTCAAAATACAGCTCCGGCGAGGTAAGTTTCTGTATCTCCTTGCTGCTGTATCCCAACTCGCTGAAATTCAGGACCCCGTTCGGGACGTGGCAGCTGGTGCAGGAGAGCGCGTTTTTCTTCGGCCCCACCAGATGGTTGCTGCCGAAATAGATGGTCTGCCAGCCCGGTACCGGCTCATAATCCTTGATACCCAGGATCTTGGCGGCAGAAGCCACGCCGGCCAGCGCATCACCGTTTGCCATGGGCGGAGCAAAATCCATTGACATCAACTCACCGGTTTTTTTATTGAAGTATGCCTTACCCTGAAAAATCTTAAAGGGATATATTTTACTTTTCCCGTCAACACGGCTGCCGTTTGGACCGATGAAGGTAGGTCGATTGGCAACGGTCAAGTTGTACCATGCATATACGGGCTTAGTTTCATTAACTTCGCGTCTTAAGGTACTGGGTTCCCAGAAACCGTTTGCCTGTTTTTCCCACTTGGTAAAATCCTTGGCACTGGCGCCACCGGTCTTGGGGATATGACAGGTCTGGCAGGCTATCTTTTCAGCATGCCGGTTAAGATCGGCATTTTTGTGCGGTTTGCTGGTATGGCACTCACCGGCGCAGGAAATACGCTCGCCATCATGGGCCCAGTTATTGGGATCATAACCGGTGGGAAATTTATGATTCTTTACCTGGTGGCAATCAATACAAACCATCTTGTTGGCCACGTGTACGTCGTTTTTAGGATCAACTGAGAAACCGCGCTTTACCAGAACCCCACCACCCGCTGTTTCATGGCAGACCATGCAGGTCTTGCTCGTCGGTCGAGACAGATTGGCCGCGGCTTCGGTGCTTCTATCCTGCCCCATTATGATAGTACCGTCAGCTCGCTTGCTCGGCTTGCGTTTACTGAAATCATACTTGGAGGAGTGGCAGATCAGGCAGTCGATGGACTCCTCGGCCTGCGGCCCGGTACTCCCCACTTCACTTGTATGGTCTCCCAGGTGGCAGGTATTACAGCCGGAAAACTTGGTCTGGCCAAGCTGATTCGGGGGGATTTCCTTCAGATTATTGACAATGTCATTACCGTTGCACATGGTGTAGATACGATTCTTCATGCCATATTCTTCACCAGGCTTTAACCCTTCAACATTATCGACCTTCGAGGCATGTTTCCAATGAACAGTCCCGAGTATTTCCTTTGCCTTGCCGGGATGGCAGGTTTCACAGGTTTTTGGCCCCTGATAACCGTTTTTCAGAATGTATTCCTTGCCGGCATGTTCTTTTGCAGAAACCAGTGATGCACTCAGTACAACCCCTAAGATTGCTGAAACCGCAATTTTTTTCACCATGACAACGCTTCCCCCATCAACAATTTATTTCTGCAATGTAATTAACAGCCTGCTGTTTTTTTGAATATTTTTGCTACATTCCTGCCATCCTGATTGTCATATTTGCTGCGAATTTCATCGCCATCAACAATACGTTTGTCCTTGAACTTGTCGAGGGTCGATTCGTCTGCAACCGTAACCACAATATTCTCGCCTGTTTTGGAATCCTTGAGAGTCACCTTGGCAGAGGTACTGTCGGACGCCATCTCTATCTTGGTTATACTGCCCACCATCTTCACATCTTCCGCGCTGGCAGTTTTTTCAAATGCCACTGTAGAAACCGTCAACACCGCTAACATGAGAACAACCGGAAAAACTTTTTTCATGATTTGCTCCTTTTTTAAATGATGATATTTATATATTCACATATCCAAAGATATAAATCAAGATATTTTATTCACGAACCGGGAAAAATTTCATCTGCAAACCCCACCTCCAACTGTCGAGTTGAAACTATGCAGAAAAGTACTATAAAGAATATGTCGGTATATATGTGTTGGGAGGGAATCATGGTCCTGTACGTTATGAGGCATGCCGAGGCGGTCGAGGCAAATGAAGATCTGACTGATGAATGGCGCTATCTGACAGAAAACGGAATAAAATCAGCGATGAATGTTTCCAGGAATTTAGCCAGGCACGGCCGCAAGCCGCGCCTGATCATCAGCAGCCCTCTGGTCCGGGCCGTTCAGACCGCACAGATCGCAGCCGCTTATGCCTGCCACAGGAATGTGCTCATTGTCAGCGGATTGCTGCAGTCAGGCGGAGATCCCGGCGATCTTCAGGATTTTCTTCGGAGCCATGGGGAAGCAAAACGGATCATGCTGGTCGGCCACGAACCCCAACTGGGATTATTTATAGCCGGTTTGCTTCAAAAAGCGGTTCATTTCCCGCTGAAAAAAGGCAGCTGCGCGGCCTTGGATCTTGATAACAAAGTACCAGACAAACCAGCCAGATTTCTCTGGTACCTGGTGCCGGGCAAAAAACCGGTCACGTCGCTCAAGAAGGCATTTGCGCAAAAATAAAAGTCTGCACGGCTTCCCATGCAAAGAAGATCCCATGAAAATGTCGAAACGCAGCCGTAATGTACTGTTATCCCAGTGGGAGGAGTTGCTCCGCCTTCGGTTGGTTGTCCTGAAAAACTGCGAGCATGAAGACATCCACGACCTCAGGGTGGCGTCGCGCCGTTTCAGGGCGGCCCTGAACCTGCTGGGTCCTTTGTGCGGCAACGGGAAAGTTCCAAAGATAGCAAAGGCTGTGCGCAACCTCACCCGGGTGTTGGGGAGCCTGCGCAACCTTGACGAGGCGCTGCTGTTTTTCAGGTCCCACGCCGACCAGGCAGTTCTGTCCGGTCTCCTGAAGCGGTTGGCCCACATGAGGGAGCAAGAACAGCACAAGGTCATCAAGACCCTGAAGGACTTCAGGGCCGGAAAGCTCGACCCGCTGGTTAGAAACATGGCGGCAAGCATAAAGATGAAAAACATCCGGAAGATGGGGATATCGTACCTTCCTTCATATCTCTCCACTGCCTCGGTCGGCCTGTTTGGGAATATCCGGACACTACTGCCATCGGCGCTGCATCTTGAGAACAGCGACGACCGTCATGCCTTGAGGATTGCCTGCAAGAAATTGCGCTACTTCCTGGAGATCGCTTCCAGGATCATGGAACGTGAATACGATAAGATGATTGAGCAGCTGAAAAAATACCAGACCCTGCTGGGAAGCATGAACGACATGCAGGTTTTTGCCTTGCTCTGCCGCGAAACAGCGCCTGCCGACGAGCTTGCAGCGGTGGAACAGGTTATCGTACTTGAAAACGCTCGGCTGTTCAGTGAGTTTGTCGCACTGGTGGAAGCCGAGCCGCCAGATGATGCCTTCCAGGTATGATTGGCCGGCAGCATTTCCAACCTGTGATTCAATCAAACCTGTCCTTTCACTCGCGTATCCTGCCGTAATTATCAACATAACATCGCTGTATCACTCCCTTACGTTGAAATTTAAGTGACTTGCTTCGGCCGTTAATGTATATGACATTGAATGCCATGGCATAAAGTGCTGCCCGTGATGAGTACGGGTGTTTGACGATGCCGGACCTACGGGGGAGATGAGATATGGAGCAGTTGAACAGCTTTTTTGCCGCAGCAAGCGCTTTTGTCTGGGGAGTACCATTGCTGGTGCTGCTGGTCGGCACCGGCATCTTCCTTACCGTGCGACTGCGCGGAATTCAGGTAACAATGCTCGGGCATGCGCTGCGCGAAACCTTTGCCCGGCCAAAGGTGAACGAGGCAGGGGATATCAGCCACTTCAAGGCGCTGATGATCGCCCTGGCCGCCACCATCGGCACCGGCAATATCATCGGTGTCGCCACAGCCATCTCCGTCGGCGGCCCCGGCGCCCTTTTCTGGATGTGGGTGACCGCCGCTGTCGGTATGGCTACCAAGTATGCCGAGGGGGTGCTGGCGGTCAAGTACCGGGTGGTCGATGACAACGGCGAGATGGCCGGTGGCCCGATGTATTACCTGGAGCGTGGGTTGGGGCAGAAGTGGCTGGGGGTTCTTTTCGCGATCTTCGGCGCTGCCGCTTCCTTCGGCATCGGTAACATGGTGCAGGCGAACGCCGTCGCCGGCAACCTGCATGAATCGCTCGGCATAAGCACCACAATCACCGGGGTAGTGCTGGCAATCTGCACTGCGGGGGTCATCCTGGGTGGCGTCAAGAATATCGGCAACGTTTCCGCCGTCATGGTGCCGGTGATGGCCGTGGTCTACGTGAGCGGCTGCCTGTTCATACTCGCCCGTTATGCCGGCGAAGTGCCTGACGCTCTCGCGCTGGTCTTCAGTGACGCCTTCACCGGCACCGCCGCCACCGGCGGCTTTTTGGGGGCAACAGTGATGCTGGCCATCCAGAAGGGGGTCTCGCGCGGCGTCTTCTCCAACGAGTCAGGTCTCGGCAGCGCGCCGATCGCCGCCGCCGCCGCCAAAACCAACGAACCGTGCGAGCAGGCGCTCGTCTCCATGACCGGCACCTTCATCGACACCATAATCGTCTGTACCATGACAGGGCTGGTGCTGATCGTTACCGGCGCCTGGCATTCCGGGACGGCAGTAACGGCAATGACAAGATCGGCCTTCGACACCGGACTGCCCGGCAGTTCCGGCGGTTTGATTGTTTCCTTCGGCATTATCTTCTTCGCCTATTCAACCATCCTCGGCTGGGCCTATTACGGCGAAAAATGCATGGAATATCTGCTGGGGGTGCGGGCGCTCCTCCCCCTACCGTCTCATCTACTCCTGCTGCGTTGCCGTTGGCGCGACCGTCAAGCTCGATCTGGTCTGGAACTTCGCCGATGTGATGAACGGTCTGATGGCGATCCCCAACCTCATCGGCCTGCTAGGGTTATCGGGAGTAATCGTGGCGGAGACGAACCGCTTCAGGGAGCTGCGAAGACAACTGTAGAGCCAGATTTCCCGCAGAACGCTTCATACTCTATGGCAACCGGGAGCAACTGATGTCCAAAAAAATCGGCCACAACTATGAAAGAGACCCTTATCCGTGGGATGGTGCCGAAAAGCTCGCCGGTTCTGAGGAATGGACCTGTTGTGATCTGAAACTACCCTCAACGTTTTACGTCTGCCCTATCTGCGGAAAAGAGCGTGATTTGGTCGCTGTTGACGTAATCTCTGATGATTCGGATTAAATCAAAACAGTTGACCACCCCGTGGAAAAATGAATTCCTAAACCTCGGTAAAGCGGTGGTTCAGCGGCAGACGGATAACAAAGGTCGTGCCGATACCTACCTCGCTTTCAACGCTAATATCACCGTCATGCTTCTTGACGATGTCATAGCTGATTGAAAGTCCAAGGCCGGTGCCCTTGCCAACCTCTTTGGTGGTAAAGAACGGTTCGAAAATGCGGGTTAGGTTTTCGGGCGCAATCCCTTTGCCGTTATCACTGATCCTCACGATAATATCGTCTGCTTCACGCAGAGTTTTGATTTTAATGATTCCGTGTTCTTCCATGGAGTGAGCCGCGTTGACCAGGATATTCATAAAAACCTGATTGAGCTGCTGGGGGTAACAGTACAACGGTGGCAGATCAGGGTCATAATCCTGCTCGACCTCGGCAACATATTTAATCTCGTTACGGGCAATATTAAGAGTGCTTGTCAGGCATTCGTTGACACTGAACGGTTTACACTTGCTTTCATCGACATGGGAAAAACTCTTCAAATCCTGCACAATCCGTCGCACACGTTCGGCACCGTCGTGCGACTGTGCCAGCAATGCGCTGATATCTCCCAGGATGAAATCTATTTTCAGTTTTTTGCGCAATTCGTTCAGCTCGGCCAGGGTATCCGAATCTCCACTGGATTGCACCGCTTCCAGAAGCGCGGCATTAAAGGTACTGATCTTGTCCATGTATTTGCCAAGTGAGGAGAGGTTGCTGGAGATAAAGCCCATTGGGTTATTGATCTCGTGCGCTACTCCAGCAGCCAATTGCCCGATGGAGGCCATCTTTTCCTGTTGCAGTATCCGTGACTGGGTCTGCTGCAGTTCGCTGTAGGCTTCTTCCAGCTGGGTGAGAAGGTCTTTCATAACCGTCGTGTCGTGGATGCAGACAACCGTGCCGCTTTGCAGCGGACTCCCCTGCTCCCTGATCGGCGATACATTCATCTCAAAATGGCGCCTGCTGTTCGGATCGAGCATATGGCCATCCTGTCCATCAAAATCAATGATCTGCATTCCATGATCAATCAAAAGTGACATCCAGTTCTTGCCGGAAATATCTTCAATAGCCAGACCGGTCAACTCAATGGTCGAGCGATTACAGCGCTTGACCTTGCCGTAGGTATCACACATCAGTACCATGTTGGAAATACAATTCAGGGTATTTTCCCACTCCTGTTTCGCCTTCTCGATCTGCCCCTGCGCCATCTTCAATTCTCTGTGAGCCTTTTCCAATGCTGCATTTGAACTGGTCAGCTTGTTGTTGACCCTCAGCATGAATAGGGCAAACACCGCCAACAGCATGGTAAACATGAAGCCGCCAACAATGATGTAGCGGTATTTATCCAGCACCATAACCAGGGTTATCTTGCCAAACTCCTTGTACGGGCCGATCTTGAGCTCCTTGAAGAGCTCGTGTACCGTCGTGTAATCACGGGGAGTTGTCCAGCCGGCGCTCTTGGCCGCTTGTGCGGCGGCATCCCCGGCCGCCATTTCCAGCAGGGCAACCGCCACTTTTTGCGCCAGACTGTCATCGGTATGCGCCAGTTGTGCAAAGGGCCACTCAGGGTAAAGCCGGGTGCTGTGAACAAAATTGAATTTTTTGTCGGTTTTTTGATTGATGATCTTGAAATCTTCCAGCCTGATCTTGCCTTCCTTGGCCATGGACTCCAGGATGCCTGTTCGTGCCGTTCCCGCGTCTACCTTGCCGTCCCGCACCGCATACACGACTCCATCGTGTGTGCCGGCAAAGTCAAATTTTGCAAAATCACGGTAAGGATCAATTCCACCATGGAGTAGCTCCCGCCATGCCATCCTCCAGCCGCCGAACGAATTTTCCTCCACGGCTGTGAAGGATTTCCCTTTTAGATCATCCAATATGCTGATATCATTACGATCCTTCTTGCAGAATATGACCCCCCCGAACAGCGTTGCCGCATTACCTGAGCCGAGCCCTTTCAATGTTGCAATGCGAGTGACACCATAAAGCGCCTCAAGCTCGACATAGATTGAAGAGTTGGCAATTACGAAGTCATATTCATGTCGTTGTGCGGCCGGACCGATGGTTTTAAAATCATATGGAACAATCGTGAAGGAGTAGCCCGGGATCTTTTGACCAAGATATACGGCGGTTGCATTCCAGGTATTATGCGCCTCGGCATCACCGCGCAGAGCAAGTACCGCTATTTTCACTCTCTTTTCAGAACCGGAGGCATAAACAACGGGTACTATATTCAACATCAACACTTCAAACAGCAGAAAGAGGCCTGCCAACCGAAATGCACGGGTTGTCAACACTGAAACTCGCCATTTATCAAGCTTCCCTATATAACTATCCGCCATAAGTGTCTACAACCTCACTTGCACGTAAGTTCCCGATGGAATATTATAATACAAATCATTTTCATTTTGTTGCCATTTTTTTAATTAGCTGAACCACATCACACCAAAAGCTCATGTAATGTGATTTTGCCATACCTGATTTTCATCCCACCTTGATTTCCCCCCCCCACTAATTTTCAAAACTTTTACCAACCCGACATCTGCATGTAACCTAAAAATGCTACTTTGCCTCCAACGTGAATCAGTTATACCAAAACGCCGAAGCGCGCGGAAGGCGTGAAGGTGTCGGATTCAGGTCCAATTCAATAACGGGAGGACATATGAGCGACAAGGCGGCAAAGATTCGGGTTGTGCAGGACATTCGTCCAGTGGTATCCGCTTTTACGGCAGCTGCAGGTTTCATGCGTGGCATCTCCATCAAGCCCTATGTCCCCAAATCCCGGTTTCACGAGTTTACACTGCTTAAGCAAAATCAGGATGCCCCCCGAATGCGCTGCAAGCTATTCCGCGAAAAAGGCGCCGGCAATGTTCCGACCATCGTGCTGGGTGGTTTTGTGCCCGATGCCACCGAGACGGTGGAATTCCAGCGTAAATTGCTGCGAAGCCATGGATCTATATATTATGTGAATTATTCTCGCTACGGTTTTTGCAAGTCAATGTTTACCGCCCAACTCACTGACCTGATCGAAGACTTGGCACGGAAAGGACAAAAACCTCTGATCATGGGTATCAGCTTCGGTTGCGGGTTGCTGGCCAACTTCCTGGCACATGCCGAAGAACAGTTGCTTGAAAACATCCGGGGTCTGATTCTGGTAAGTCCGGTAATCACGACCGATGATCTGATAAGACCGGCAGGACCAAAACGTGACGGAGTAAGAATACTGGAAAGCAATCTCAGGAAGATTGTGGCTGCGGACCAGGCTAATGAAACTGATATAGCCAAACACATCGAGCGCTCGCGGCGCTGTTTTCAAGCCCTTTTCAATGCAGGAGCAGAAAACCGCACCCTCGGTGTCCGTCACCTTGCCATACGAAAGAAAATCAATGATGTTATTGAACACACAACCGCGTGTGGCGGATATGAGCGAGTTATTGCCCTTCGGGATTTCAGCTTCCCCGTTCTTGCCAAGACACTTTTCCACGGCCCGGTGCTGGTGCTCCTGGCTGAAAATGAATCTGATATTCTGGTGCCATCCTCGCCAACATTAAAGCTGTTCAGTGAGCCCTCGCTTTACACCAGGATACTTCCATCATGTCTGGTAAAAACGGTAAAATCCGGTACAGAGGGTGATGGAGTCGCCCACGCTTCCCTGATATTTCACCATGGAGCCTATAACAGCATATTGGAGAGCTGGTATGACAAGCTTCTCTATCCGCGGCTTCAGCTGGCGGTATAGATGAGGCTGATAACAAGAATACAAAACTTCGGGCCGCTCCAGGGATTGCTGCATTCGCAAGCCGTTAAACGGGCTGATCAATTTAACCGGCGGGACCCGTTAAAAGCTCAACAACAGATATTTCGAGAATTGGTGGAAACAGCAGCATCGACCCGGTTTGGTAGAGACAATTCCTTTGACCGCTTGAAAAACATATCGTTTGATGTTGCCTATGAATACTACAAAGGTCGTGTGCCCATCCGCTCCTATCGGGAGTTCATGGCCGATTACTTTTATCGAGACGACCCGGCGCCATTCAGAGGGCACGGGGCGCCAATCCTGAATAATATGACATGGCCCGGCATCACCACGATGTTCTGCGAGACATCAGGAACTACGGCGCCGACCAAATTCATTCCCTTCTCGGACCGGATGTTTGCAGAGAACCGCCGGGCAGCCATGGACATGATATCATGCTACCTGGCCGCCAATCCGCCATCACGGATCTTAAACGGAAAGATTCTCTACATGTCCGGCTCCACAACCCTGACCAGGGTCAAGCGTGGGGTCTGGTCAGGCGACATGAGCGCCCTGACGCTCCGTTTCCGCCCCTGGTACCTGACACCGTTTGTGGAGCCCAAGACGGTGATATCGGCCCTGCCATGGGAAGAGAAGCTTCAAGCCATGGCAGAGCTGTTGCTGCGTGATGGAAATATCCGGATTATCTCCGGAGTGCCACCCTGGATCATCCTGCTGCTGAAACGCTGCCAGGAGATCGGCGGCAGGTCGTTGCGGGATCTGTTACCGAATCTGGAGCTGATTATCCATGGCGGCACCAATATGGCGCCCTATCGGAACGAATTCGAGAATCTGTTTGATGGCCGCCTCCCCAATCTGCTGGAACTGCTGCCATCATCCGAAGCCTTCATGGCCTTTCAGCAGCATGGTGAGGAGCAGATGCGCCTGACCCCGTATTATGGCGCCTTTTTCGAGTTCGTCCGTTTCGAGGATCTGGACGGGGAGGGCAAACCGGCGCCCTATGCCGATGCTGTTCCACTGGAGCAGGTTGAAACCGGACAGCGCTATGCAATAATTCTAAGCACCTGCTCAGGGCTGTGGCGTTATCATATCGGCGACACGATCCGCTTCACCTCCACTGCCCCGCATCTCATCGAGTTCACCGGACGAGACCGTTTTCTGGACAAGCTGGAGGAGAAGGTCACCCAGGGAGAGGTCGAACAGGCGGTTGCCAACCTCAACCGGAGCGGCCACCTGAATGTGCGCGAATTCATGGTTGGCGCGGATGTTTCGACCCGGCGGCATCGGTGGGTGCTGGCGGTGCTGGATGTGAATCTGAACAGTGAAAAAGCGATACGGGTTCTGGATGCCACTCTGTGCGAACTTAACGCCGATTATGCAAACTTCAGGGCTCAGGGGCGCATCAATGAACCTGAGGTAATGTTGGTGCCGGAAGACGGGATCTACCAATGGTCGCAGATGGAACGGGGCAAACTGGGCGGGCAGAGCAAAATACCCCATATCGACCCGACTCCGGATTCATCCATGATAGCCAGCCTGTACAATTTCCATATATACTCTGGATCTCAACATCCTCAATCCGTAGGGAGCCCCCATGAAGAAACGTATCCTTTTCCTTTGCACCCATAACTCATGCCGCTTCCAGATGGCAGAAGGGCTTGCCAATCATTTACTGGGGGGGAATATCGAGGCTTTTTCTGCCGGCACCGAGGCAACCAGGGTCAATTCAATGGCCATCAAGGTTTTGATGGAACTTGGTATAGATATCTCTGGTCATCGCTCCAAGACATTGGACGAATTCATCGGGCACTCATTTGATTACGTCATCACCCTTTGCGGTGATGCCAACGAGAAGTGTCCGCTCTTTTTCGGCGGAGTTCAGCGAATCCACCAAGGTTTCGATGACCCATCTCGACTAATCGGCAGTGAGAAAGAACTACTCCCTGAATTTCGCCGGGTGCGAGATGAAATCAAAGAATGGATCGTTCATTGCTTTGGACGATCCACCTGATTGAACATAGAATGTTTCGATAAAGTTATCTGCGGGAACACCAAGGAAGACCTGTTTGAAACGGCTTTTGCTGTACGGTTGACCTGGCAGCGTCTTGATCAAATCCACTAGTTTTTCCCCTCCCCAAAGTATCACCATCAAACCGTCACAATCTGTTTGCCCACTTGTAACGTTCACACTCATTAAATCAGTGTAGAATTTCATCCGAATTAATGTCCTGTCAATCTACTCCTCTTTCCACGCCCCTGACCCTGATAAACAGGATAAGTGCGTTAACGAAATTACTAAGGGAGGTTCTGCAATATGCATGTTGCTACCAAAGGAGTCTTTTCCTTTCCTTATGGAAATCTCACCCCGGCCAGGATTGTTCTGTTGTATCTATGTATCGGGATCGGGTGGATATTGTTTTCAGATACAGCGGCCGCCTCGCTTGTAAAGGATCGGCAGCAGCTTGAATATATTACCATTTTAAAGGGGATTACCTTCATCATCGCAACAGCAGGGTTGCTGCATCTCTTGATTCGCAATTATTCCCGGCAACTAAGGACATCGCAGGAAACATTTCACCTGGCTGAACAAGCGATAAAAAAACTGGCTTATTACGACCGCGAGACCGGGCTGCCCAATCACAATCTCCTGCTGGACCGGTTGAACCAGGTTATCGCGTTCAACAGTCGAAAGTGTAAAAACACTGCGGTGATCTACATCAGCCTGACCGGTTTCAAGGCTGTTGTTGACGCCCGTGGCCATAGTGGCGGGTGCGAGGCGGTGCGCGGCATTGCCGGACGACTCGCTTCGACGTTACGCCAATATGATACGATCGCCCGTATCCATCGCGATGAATTCGTACTTGTACTGGGGGGAACGGTTCTTGAGGGTGATGTCGCCACTATCCTGATCAAATTGCAGAAGGTGTTTTCCGAGCCGCTGCGGCTGGGAGCAGATGAAGCCGTGATTCCCGCCTGTTTCGGCATTGCCTGTTTTCCGACAGACGGTGTAACCAGTGAATTGCTTCTGCAAAATGCCCATATAGCAATGAATCAGGCCCGGCAGAATGGTGTGACCTTCCAGTATTATTCCGAAGCGCTCAATATAAAGGCTGTCGAGCGACACAGCATTGAGACAGGATTGCTGAGAGCATTGGAAGAAGGCGAATTTTTTCTCTTTTATCAACCCAAGATGGACATCAACGGCAAGGATATCATCGGCATGGAGGCGCTCGTGCGCTGGCAGCGCCCAGGCCACGGCATTATCCCGCCTGACAAGTTTATACCTGTGGCAGAAGAAAATGGCCTGATCGTGCGTCTGGGGACATATGTGCTAAAGGAGGCCTGCCGGCAGAACAGGGCCTGGCAGGATGCGGGATTGCCAAAACTCAGGGTCGCAGTAAATCTCTCTGCCCGCCAGTTGCGTGACAACGCCTTTGTGCCGATGGTTTTGCAAATCCTCGAAGAAACCGGACTTGATCCCTGTTTTCTGGAACTCGAACTTACGGAAAGCGCTTTGATGGGCGATTCCGGTGATACGGTCTGTAAACTCCTGCGCCTGAAAGAAATGGGTATCAGCATCTCGGTGGATGACTTTGGCACCGGTTACTCTTCCCTCTCATATCTTAAGCATCTGCCGATCGACACAATCAAGGTTGACAGATCTTTTGTTCGCGATATCGTCAACGACCCTGATGATGCCGCAATAGTGGACGCCATTGTTGCCCTGGCTCACGCACTTAAGCTGAATGTGATAGCCGAGGGGGTGGAAACACGGGAACAGCTTGAATTTCTGCGGCAGCGCAAATGCCAGCAGGCACAGGGATACTATTTTGCTAGACCGCTTGATCCGCAACAGTTTGAAGCCTTTATTGCTCAGGGCACGTTAGTCTGTGACATGTCCGTTTCAACACCCGATGTAACTCCCAAAACCATAGGTCTTGAAGCACTGTCCTGCCTGGAAACAGATATCCAAGCTGATTCCGACAACTACCAGGTTGCGGTAGTTGACAACGCAGAGTGCTGTATTGGTGACATTTCCATCCCTGTTGCACCCGCGAACCCTGGTGACAACCTTGCCACGGTTCTCAAACGGTTCCAGAGCGACCCAGGCCTGCTTGTGCTGCCGGTTGTGGAAGACGGCCGGGCGGTTGGGATCAGTAATCGTTCCACCTTTCTGGAAGATCATATCATCGGTATTAACGGGTTTGCTTTCCATATCAATCACTCCAAAAAGATGCGCGACCTTATGGCTCCGATCAAGCTTGAATTTGAAACAACCGTCAGCATCAGGGAAGCTGCCCGATCCATCCAGGCGCAGGAGATGGATGTCCGGGTGGACAACATCTGCGTTACCCGCAAAGGAATCTATCACGGGGTCGTTGATGTCAACCGCTTCATCAGTGCCATTACCGATATAAACCTGACACTGGCCAAAGGCGCCAATCCACTGACCGGTCTGCCGGGCAACGAGAGCATCCAGCGCGAGATAAACGAGAGGCTCCTGACAGAGGAGGGTTTCGACATTGCCTACATCGACATCGATAATTTCAAGCCGTTTAATGATCACTACGGGTTTCAGCGGGGAGATGTGGTCATCAAGGCGATCGGGGAGATCATTTGCGGTGTCAAACAGTTGTTGGAATCTGAATTTTCATGTTTTTGCGGACATATAGGAGGTGATGACTTCATTGTCATTACCGGAGCACACCATGCGGAGTACATCTCATCACAGATTATCAAGTCAGTTGAAGAGCATCTGGCGGTGTTCCATGGAGAAAAGGATTTTTCCGCAGGGTGCTACAGTGCCGTAAACCGCAAGGGCGAACAGGAAACCTTCGGCCTGCTCTCGATTTCCATCGGCATCGTCAACACCCGCTTGACGCCGGTCAGCTCATACGCCCAGCTTGCTTCGATCTCCACCGAGGTCAAGAAGGCCGCCAAGAAACTGCCGGGATCATCGGTGGTAATCAATCGCAGGTTAAGTGAGGAATACTGAACTATCGATGAGTTTTAGCTGGGTGAAGATCGGCCTGTTTATTTTTGAGCTTCTTTTTCTTCATTCTTTTCCGGAACAGCTCAACCCGTTTTTCAGCAAGCTCTATCAATTGGCAATGACTGCCGCCGGCTGCGGCCGTATCGGCAGGCATCCGCTGAACATAACCCCCATCCGGCTGCATATCCCACGCAGAACGTCTGTCTTGCAGATGAACATTCAGAATGGAGCGGATTTCACAGGTGAGTTCCGGCGCCTCCACCGGGCAGAGGACATCGACCCGGGCTTCCAGATTGCGTTTGATGGGGTCCGCGGATGAGATGAAATACTCATCCGCGCCGTTGTTTCTGAAATAGTAGATACGTGAGTGCTCCAGAAAGCGCCCGACAACACTGACGATGCGAACGGTTTCCGAAAGTCCGCTTATACCGGGACGCAAACGGCAGATATCGCGTACGATCAGATCGATCACGACTCCTGCCTGGGAGGCAAGGTAGAGCGCCTTGACAATATCACCATCTTCAAGGGTATTTATCTTGAACTGGATCAAGCCTCCGTCATGTTCGCGGTGCAGAGCGGTCTCACGTTCTATCCTTGCCAGCAGCGCCCTTTTGAGGAAATGAGGGGAAGTCATCAACCTGCTGTACTTCCTGCGTGGCCTGAATCCCGTTGTCAGGTAATTGAACAGTTCCGTAACATCATTGCCAAGTTCTTCGCTGCAGCTGATCAGCCCCAGATCAGAGTAGATACGCGCCGTGTCGGTGTGATAATTGCCGGTGCCGATATGGACATAACGCCGCAGGGCATTGTAATCCTGGCGAACGATCATGATCACCTGGCAATGAGTCTTCAACCCGAGCACGCCATAGGTGACGTGGATTCCGGCGCGCTCCATCTGTTCTGCCAGGCGGATATTGGCCGCCTCATCAAAACGCGCCTTCAGTTCCACCACGACAGCCACCTGTTTCCCGTTGTGGGCGGCCATCAGCAGGGCGTCGATGATGCGGCTCTGGCTGGAGGTGCGGTAGAGAGTAATTTTGATGCCTTGTACCTTGGGATCAATTGCCGCATCGCGCAGGAAACGTTCTACTGAACCGGAAAAAGACTCATACGGATGCTGCAGCAGGATCGAACCGGCATCCCGGATAATATGAAAGATGTTTCGCGGCGATTCCAATTGCGGATGCACGATCGCACGGTGAGAAGGATCATGCAGATGCGGGTAATCAAGCCGGGACAGTTCGGACAGGTCACGCAAGGCCAGCACCTCAGGTACCTCAAAGACATCATCATTCTCGTTGATATTCAGTTCCGCGGCCAGTCTGCCGCGTTGAAGCGGCGGCATCCCCTCAACAACCTCCATTCGAACTATGGGGGCAAAGCGCCGTTCCTTCAATTCGCTTTCGATCATCTCCACCAGGTCGTCAGCTTCCTCCCCGACCAATTCAGTATTGGCATTGCGGGTAACACGGAACAGATCACAGCGAACAATCTTCATACCAGGAAAAAGCATGTCCAGATTAGTTGCCAGAAGATCTTCAAGGCGCACAAAACGGCTGATTTTGCCAGGCACGGGTATGAAGCGGGATGTACCGGCGCCGACCGGCACCTTGACTCGGGCCAGCTGCATATCCAGACCTGCTGAATCGTTCAGGGTGACCAGCAGGTTGAGAGACAGGTTGGAGATGAAGGGAAATGGATGGGCCGGATCAATGGACTGGGGAGTCAGCAAGGGATAGATGTTTGTTGCAAAGTGATCTCTGAGATTTTTCCGATCGCGCGCGCTCAGATCCTTCACTGCTGAAATGACAATGCCCTGTTCCTTCAGCAGTTCCAGAACCTGCTGAAACATGCTGTATTTACGGTTCTCAAGGATGCGAATGAAGCGGTGGCATTCCTGTATCTGCTGGAGTGGCGAGAGGCCATCCAGGGTCAGCTGACGCATGCCGGCGGCAACCTGCTGTTTGAGCCCGCCGATGCGCTTCATGAAAAACCCGTCAATGTTGGCGCTGACAATGGCGATAAACTTGAGACGTTCCAGAAGCGGCGTGCGCTCGTCCTCTGCTTCATGCAGAACACGGCGGTTGAATTCCAGCCAGGTCAGTTCCCGATTGAGATACCAGCAGGGGTCAGCAAGACTGAATTCGGCATCGCCATTAACCGTTTTACGCGCTTTTGCATTGCCGGTTGCAGACGAACTCTTCCGGTCATTCACAGACAGCGGCCCAGAGACAATGCGGCTGGTCGCATTCTGCGGCCTTGCCGGAGGCAAAGCATGGGGTGTTACCCTCCTGTTTCTGGATGGCCCTGACAATGTCGACCTTTTTCACTCCGACAACCCTGATGCCATGTTCGATGGCAATCTTTTTGATATCAGCGAATGTCATGTATTTTCTCCTCTTTCATTGATTTAGGCGGCATCGGCAAAGGATTTATTCTCGCCGTAAACAGGTTGGAGCGTGTCGTGATGCAGTATGGTCCTGTAGGTTTGATTGCTGTCAGGCGCTTTATCCAGCGTGAAACGCCGCGCTTTGCGCCCCATTGCAGTAAGCAGTTGAGGGTCTGAAACCAGCGATCTTATGGCGGCAACAAGATCACTGGTGCTGCCGGCGCGGAACATCACACCGGTCTCGCCGTCAATCATCAGCTCCCGTGGGCCACCCTCGTCGGAAACGATCACCGGCAGTCCGGATGCCTGCGCTTCCAGCACCACGTTGCCGAATGTATCGGTGGCGCTGGGAAATACGAACAGGTCGGCCGAAGCATAGCCGCGCTGCAGCTGTTCTCCCGCCAGATAACCGGTAAAAAGGGCCGGATACCCGGAAAGGGCTGCTTCCATTTCCTCCCGGTACGGGCCATCGCCAATTACGGCAAGGGAAATCGCCGACCCGCCGTCCACAAGCGCTCTGAATGAATCCACCAGAATCTCCAGCCCTTTTTCACGTGAGACGCGCCCCACATAAAGCAGAACAACCTTGCCGAGGCCTGCGCCTCGACTCTTCCAGAAAGTAGGATTGCGCATGCCAGGTGAGTAGAACTCCGTATCCACCCAGCGTGGCAACGGCTTCATACGTTCAGGTGGCAGACCGCGGGATTTCAGCTGCTCCCTGGTGCCTGCCGAGGGAACCATGACCTCTTCCATCTGGCCGTAGAACCAGATCATATAGCTCCAGGCGGCTTTTTCGAGGAATTCGTCGCCTGTCAGGCTGCGCACGTACTGGGGAATGTCGGTGTGGTACGTGCCGGCAACCGGAATATTCATCATGCGTGCGATCAGCAGGCCGAGCAGCCCCACGGTTCCGGGGGTGCTGATATGAATCCGGGTAAAGCCCTCGCGCTCGATAAAGTCCATAACATCGAGAATCGGCGGGAAGTTCAGCTTCAACTCCGGATATTCCGGCAACACGAAATCGCCCACCGACAGAAACTTTTTCACGCCTGCAACAGCATCTGCTCCATCATTGCCGGCGGTGATCACCGTCAATTCGACCCCTCGGCTTCTGGCGGTACTTATCAAACGCTTGATGGTGATGGCCACGCCGTTGATCTCATCCAGGGTGTCGGTGAACAGGGCGATCTTTTCCGGGGCTTCATTGATATGTATTTCAGGCAACGACCTTGTGAGATCCCGGATAAGCTCCTTACCCTTGTGTTGGTGATGAAAGGCCAGGTAATAGGGGGAAATCAGGGTATGCACCAGCCCGATGGTGCCAACCGTATTGAGGTAGTCGAAAAAACCGGCATTGAGCGGCAATGTCATCAAACGGTTCGTATAGTGAAAAACCAGGCGGTTGGCGAGCCGGCTGGTGACCGCGAAGATCTTGCGGTTACTGTCGGCATCGCGGATACCAGTCAGAAACTCACGGTCATCCAGCAGCAGTCGCGCCTCGCCATCGAGGATCTCTTCAAAATTTTTTCCGTTATGGTTGCGTGAAGCAGGCAGGTTTTTGAGGATAAAGAGCCGGATCTTGTCGATGAACGAACCCTTGTCCGCACCGATGTTGAAGAAACGATCGAGCAGCGCGCTGACAAAGGGAGTGGCACTGCGCCGGCGGTCACCCAAACGCTCACGGTAAAAGCTGTGGGCAATGCCGTACAGGCTGTGGGCCATGGTCAACGCCCCTCCATCCTGGCCGTCGGCCCAACTGTCGTTATTTCTTATGGCATCGATAAAACCCTCAATGGTGGGCGTATCGTAGACGGTTGTGTGGGCCCGGGCGATGAACAGGCCGCCATGGTCGTCGGAACCACCCACGACACCCTTGACCCAGGGGGTGGCGCCGTAGGGCTGCAGGTCATGTTTGTCGGCCAGGCGCTGAATGACGGCTTCGTTGAGGGACGAAACCAGGCGCTTGGTAAAACCGTTGAAACGTTGTGCCCGGCAGCCGTTCTTTATTTCAAGGGTGGTAAAGAGCAGCAGCGACCGTTCAATAATCTCCAGGTTCAGTTTATCATTCTGGGCATACAGCGGATGGGCCAGAAAGTGGGCTATCTTCTCGGAATGAAGGTAGGCTACCAGTTCGTAGACATTCTTGCGCAGCTCCAGGATCGCGGGGAACTGGGTTTCGGAGATGTGCAGCACCACCACATGCACCTTGCAGCCGTTTTCCGGGAAATGGGCCGTTATTTCGGAACTGATGAAGACGCCCGGCAGGTGTGCGATCTCCAGTGCGCCGCTGATGGCGTTATGATCGGTGATGGTGACGTAATCCATGCCACGCTCGCGGGCGGTGCGGTAGAGATGCCGGGGCGAGGTGTAGCTTTCCGGGACATTGAACTTGCGCATGGCCCAGTAAGTGGGTTTGTTGGAATGGCTGGAGTGGACGTGCAGGTCTGCTTTATATGTGTTCATGCCTGGCATTAATAGCATGGCAATGTTACAGGAATGTTGAGGTTGTGTAATTATTGTGTAGAAAAACATGTGAGGCAGGTGAACGGTAATAAATTCACCTGATTGTAACCACCTGACAACCTGATCTTAACCATGTCCTGTTAGTCTTGATGTAATAAATTGAAAGGAGAATACGTATCATGTGGAAAGAAGAAGTTGTCGACCTGAGTATGAGCCGTTTCTTCGAGATGTCTGCCCGTGTTGCCCTGTCGTTATTGATTGTTGCCATCCTGATGGCAATCCTGGCAGGTATCGGTTGTACCTTTTACGATTTGAGACTGATTTTCCAGCAAAGTTTCCACTCTGCCTTCAAAACAGTTTTGGTGGATATTTTGACAGTGCTTGCCATCGTCGAGGTGTTACGTACCGCCCTGGCCTATTTTACGGAAGGTCGTGTAAAGGTAACCTACATTATCGATACGGTCATCGTGACGGTATTAACGGAGGTCATGGCTTTTTGGTACAAGGAGATGGAATGGCAGGAGGTAGCCATGTTTATTTTACTGGTTCTCTCACTTGCCTGCATCAGGATCATTGCCGTCAGGTTCTCTCCACGCCGTGTAAGGGATGAATTGTGACTTTGAGCGCGGCTTTACGCTGCTGCACATGTGTTATTGTTTTTCTGGCGCTGTATCTTGAGCCCGCTGTTATGCATTCCGCCGGCAATTCCATAAAATCGATGGTGCGCCACAAGGTCTCCTCAATGGGGTTCCCCATCGGAGATGTCACCACCACCCAGCGCATGACGGAAGAAGGAGGTGTGGCCAGCCTGCACTTCGAGACCAGAACGGTTGTCAAGGCATCATTTTTATGGCTGGGATACCAACAGAATACAACAGAGAAGGGAACGATCCAAAATGGAAATCTGGTCAGCTATTCACGCAAAGGCACGGAAAATGGAACAACTATTGATATTATCGGCCAGCTCAAGGACTCATACTTCCGGTTCGAGGTGCGTGAACTTGGTGCGAGGCGCTCTGTCGTCATTGCTCGCAGCAGTTACGATTACACCACCATGGAGTGCCCTGAAGCACGACTGGATTTTTCGGGACAGCCCCTAATCATTCTGAGGATTCTGGATGTGGAAAAAATGGCCGTGGTGAAGCGGGAATACTTCCTGGTTCGCAATGCGAATTATGAGGTTGCCGGAAAAGAGTACCCCTGCCGGATCGTGGATTTTACCGACCAGAACAAAAAGGCCAGACGCTGGATCGGCTGGGATGGGACAACAGTTGTGATGTACCGTCAGGACAGCAGGGGAGAGAAAAACTCATACTCCGTCAAGGCGGCGTCTGTAGCCAGGGAGATGTGATGTTATTACCATTTACCCCGCAGTTCATTGAGTGACTGCAAAAGGAGCAGCAAATGTCGAAAAAAATCGGCCACAACTATGAAAGAGACCCTTATCCATGGGATGGTGCCGAGAAGTTCGCCTGTTCAGCGGAATGGACCTGTTGTGATATGAATCTACCCGCAACGTTTTTCATCTGCCCGATATGTGAAAAAGAGCGGGATTTGATGCCGTTAACATGACTTCAGAAGACTCAAAGGAAATCTAAAAACAACACAAGTTCGAAGTCCTTATTTATGAAACAGACTCCCTAACCCCAGCGTGCGTCTCACATCCCACAGATTCATGAACAGGGGATCGAAGCGCCCCTGCTCCACCTGTTGTTCTTCACGCTCCCAGAAAAACAGCCGGCCGGCAGGGTACAGGTAACCGAAGGGATAGGCGGTCATGCTCTCCCGCCGACCGGTTAAGAGAGCTAGCGGGTAACGGTAGCCGGATTCCTGCTGCCTGACCAGGGCGAGGGCCTTGTAGCGTACCTGTCGGGCATCGGCCAACAGCTTTGCAGACCCGGTCTTGTCATGCCCGCTCCCGCCTGCCCTCTCAACGGCCCTGGCTGACAGCGCGCGCAGGGTCAAAGACCGATGGCGTGCCCTGAGTGCGCTGACCGCCAAGGCGCGGGTAAGTTCGCGGGCCAGCTTCAAGCGTATGCCGGCAGCCGGATTTCTTGTCCCAGCACCACCCTCCGAGAGAATCAATTCCATCCGTTGCGACAAAATACCCATTGCGCGTGCATACTCTTCCAGTTCCCTGATTGGCCTGCCAAGACGCAGGTCAACCTCCTGCCGGGTCGCAGAGAACAGCCGGGAATAATGAAATTCCGGCGCCGGCTGGAACGGTTTGTCAAACGGGTGCGGCAATTCGGAAAACGGGGTGGCGGCCGCCATGAAACGCATCAGATCCCGTTCCTTCAAGTAATGGTTCTGAAGCCGCAACGCTTCTTTCCAGAGCGGTTGCAAACGTGTATCAGGCAATATTTCCGACAACGGGGTCAGGCTACCGCTACGGCGCACGGTCTGCGCATCACGGTACTCCCACGCCCAGCGGGCGATGCTCCAGTCAATCAGCCAGTAACCCCATTCCCATCCGGAGGTGAAGGTCAGGTGCCCTTGGAGCCCCAGTCCGGCCATGGTCTCCATATCCTGGCAACGGGCATCCAGGTAAGGCAATAGCAGCAGCGGGACCGGCGTATCGAACCCGACCCAGTAGGATGATTCCGGCCAGTACCAGGTCTCTCGACGGAGCTGTTCCTTTTGTGCGATGTGCAGCATGAAACACTGGTTTTGGTTGCCATATACCGGGGCTATCGGCTCCGTTACAGAATAACACATGACCGAATGCACCAGAATACCACTGCCGGCAAGCCGCGGTTCTCGCGGGGCATCAGCGCCGCCGATGACGTGGGTGTTGAGCAACAGCAAGGAATGGTAGCGTTCGGCCACCTGTTGTTCGAGATGGGTCTGGACTTCGGGAACGAGCTTGCCCAGAAGAGGGAGATGCTCACCCATGGTCGGCTCAAGAGACACAAAATCCCATGGCGCCCGGAACAGCCAGGCAAGCGTGTCGTCCACCTGCCTGATATACGACGGGTAAAGTCGCAACAGGGTGATGGCCTGAAATGCCTGCTGCTGCAGCATGCTCAGGGAGATCTGAACTCCGCACAACACACCTCGATCATGGGCGTACCGAACAATCCGGGCGGCATGACCGGGCCAGCGTTCGCGGTCGATGCCGCGCAACAGCACGAACTGCATGCTGTTCTGACCGTTGCGCGCCAGCCAGTCGACATAGCGCGCCACATCCTCAAAGGCATTGGGATAATCAGGGTTGAGAAACTGTTCGGCCAGTTCGATCGGGTGCATGGTGTGGAGGTGGAAACCGTTCTTTTCAAAACGTGGTCTCCCCGAAAATGTGAACTGTCCGGGAAGAGGCCATCTGCGGTAGTGCGGGATGACCGACTCCCTCGGATGATGGAAGCGGAAACCCATTTTCTCCTGGAGCAGGCCATACAAACCGCAGGCCACCCCCTCGGGTGAGTGTGCCTGTAGCCGGAGCACCGTACGGCCGGATTCGGTGCCGGATTTCCAGCGATAGCAACGATCGGGAACCGGCAGGCGTCTCATGGCAGATGATGTGGGAGACGGATTCTTCTGCTCTGCCTGGAGTGCCGGATCCGACAGGATGATCAGGACACCTGCTCCGCTGCCGTTGATGCTGACCTTCGCCGAGGGCATGGCCTGCTTCAGCAATGCCCTGGCGTCCATTATGGCGGTCCTGGCGACCGCCGACGCAAGCAGCCCCGGAGGAGCTTGAATGGTAATCGAGCGCCCGGCCGCGTCGGCGGGGACAGCAATGACCGTGATGATCAGGGCAACAGTGGTCAGCAGCACGTTTACCGGATGCGGACAATACCGGTTGGATTGGCAGGTTGATGTCATGAACAGGAGATCCCCATAAATCGTAACAGCATATCAGATCACGCACTGCCGTTGCGTTGCAGTTCGGCAACGTTTTGGTGACAAAAATCGTGTTTCAGCCAAGTCTGCCTCTGTCCCGTTACGCACTTTTTGCCAACACGGCACACCACTGTAACCATCGATTTGCTATGTTTTACTCTTGAAAAAAGAAGACGCGAAACTCTGGGGCAAAGGGTTCCACGGTATATCAAAAAAAGAAAACCACTGCTTGAAAGGAGATCAAAATGGATATTTCACAATTAAAGACCAACATGCTTACCCAGACAGCAATTACCTCTTTGAAAAACGCCTATGATCAATGCAGCGACAAAGCGGCAAAGGAATCGATCATTGCAGCGTTCAAGGCGGTAATCCAGCTGCATCATGACCTTGGAAGGCAGGACAAACATGACGAGAAATCTGAAAACGACTGTGATTATGATCCGAGTGAATATTGCGCCGCAGTGTAAAACCGTCTGAATTACAGTGGAGGCAAGAGTGAACTGTCCAAAGTGTAAGGCCAAAATTGGCGTCATGAAACACGAAATCATACTTGATTCAGGTGTTGTGCGCTGCTCGCGCTGTATTATATGCGGATACTGGTCTCAACCATTCCAAATCCATAAACGAAAACACAAAGCCAGAGGGAAGGAAGCCGTGATGTAACAAGAATATTTCACTAATGAAACATGCCTGTAACATCATTACTTTATATTGAATTCATTTTGTCAGAGAGCCAAAACATGAAAATCAAGACCAGACTTTATTTGAGTTCCACCATCAGTATCCTTGGCATCGTCGGCATTGCCGTTTTCAGCCTGATGACAATCCTGATGGTCAAGGAAAAGATTACGCTGCTGACCTCCCAATCTACGCCTCTGCAGGTCAAGACGGTCCAGTTCCAGCAGGCTGTGGAGAAGCTTTCCGCCGACCTGTTGCAGCTTGGCCTGGCACATGACTCCCAGGAGGTGCAACAGATTTCTACGTCCATATCACGCAGCAGGGAAAATCTCGAACGGATCAACAGCGGGATCAGCAGCCTCAACAAGACCTCCATGGACATCACGATCTTTTCGGAGCTGCACGACCAGGTGCTGAAGGCCACCGATGAAAAATTCAAGAGCATGGCGGTTTACAAGGCAGAGGCCTCCAGGGTTAACGGGGCAATGGCCCGTATTGACAAGTCCCTGGTTGATCTGAAGGAGATCATATCCGGCCTGGTGATCAGCGCCTCACGCAGGGCGTCCACCGCCACCAAGACCCTGAATGAAACTATCAGCAACAGCAGCGCGGCGCCGGACCTTCTGGCCAATGTGCAAAACTTCCGCAACGAGGTTGATCACGACATTGAGCTGAACAAGAAGATCAACGCCATCAACGATGTTGTCTATGCCATTGGCGTGGATGCCAAGCTTCTGGATGCCAAGGCCCGCATGATCATGCTCAGCGAGACCCCCGCCGAACTGGACCGGGCAACGGCAGAGGTACAGGCGATTCAGGCGCGCATCAGCCGCAACATGGCCCAGGCCGGCAAGGGCGTCAAGGAGATCAAAAGCTCAGGTTTCGTGGATGATACGGTTGCCGCCATCAACGGCGCGGTTGCCAGCGCAGGCAGTTCCCTGCGTACCATCAGTGCTTCGCAGCGTAAGGTGCTGGAAAATATGGCGCTGGTGGACAACTCGGTGAAAAAAGTCAAAACGGTCGCCCTTGAACAGGGGCAGAAGAGCGAGGCCAATGTCCAGTCCACGGCCCAGGAGCAGGAACGTTTCGTGAACCTTGTTACCCAGCGGGTCGACCTGTTCAAAAAACTGCTGATCGGCATCTCCCTGGCCGTTATTTCCCTGGTATTGCTGCTGACCATAACAACCACCGTCTGCATCGTCCGCTCGCTGGCACGGCTGAACAGATCCATCGTGACCATTGCCGAAACCGGTGATTTTACCAAGACAGCCGAGATCATGAACAATGACGAATTTGCCGTAACAATCAATGCCTTCAACAAACTGCTCGATTCGTTTTCGCGCATCCTGGCCAAGGTTTCCGAATCCTCCGGCAAGCTGACCGGCAGCTCTCAGGGGTTGACCCATACCGCCCAGGCAATCCATTGCACAACCCAGGAGCAATCAACCAGCGTCGGCCAGGTTGCCGCTGCTGCCGTGGAGATGTCCCAGACCATCGCCATGGTGTCCCAAAACACCGCCAGGATTGCCCAATCCGCCACCGAAGCCCGTCAGCTTGCTGCCTGCGGCGCCGACGTGGTAAGCCAGACCGGTCAAGAGGTGCAGGAGATCGCCCGGGCGGTGCAGGAGTCCACCCAGGTGATGCAGACCCTGAACGAGCGCTCCCAACAGGTCGGCGAGATCGTAGATGTCATTATCGAGATTACCGACCAGACCAACCTTCTGGCTTTGAACGCCGCCATCGAAGCGGCCCGGGCCGGAGATCACGGTCGAGGTTTCGCCGTGGTGGCCGATGAGGTGCGCAAGCTGGCCACCAGCACCGCCGAGGCAACAGTCGGCATCACCGAGCGGGTCAAGGCCATCCAGGCGGATGCCGCTCAAGCGGTCGGCGCCATGAACAAAAGCCTGGAACGTGTCAAATTAGGGGTTGAACACGCCGGACAGGCCGGAGATTCGCTGCATCGGATTGTGGAGAGCGTAACCTCTCTGCAAGGGATGGCCAGCGAGATCGCAACCGCTACGGTAGAGCTCTCCTCAACAGCGGACCAGATCAGCACTGACATCGTGGCAATCGAACGTGTCTCGGATGAGACCGTCAAGGCTGCTGCCGCCATTGCCGTTGAATCGGACGCCCTGGCCGGTCTTTCGATTGAGTTGAAGACCGAAATCAGCCGTTTTACCCATACCGGACAACAGGCTTCGCCCTCTATCCCAACAAAAAACATAAATACATCCGATATCAGCCAATTAAGCTGGTTGAAACCAAGCGTCAATAGTGCTGCATGATTTCAAAGGTAAAAGTCAGTTTTTCAAGCGGAGGATCACAAATGAATAATGCAACGTATGCGGAAATCGGGCGTAAAATGAGGGAAATACCGTTGGAAAAGACATGTGCGAGCTACGAATGGGAAGAACTCGTGCAACGGTTATGCATATCAGCTGATGACAAACTTCATGATATTGGCGTGCGGGAAATGGAAATTCTACGGCAGAGATGCCCCAACTGCCCGGTGTTCAAAAACTGTTAGATAACATGGAACTATTTAACCTTAACAAAGTAGTTAACCGCTGATGAACGCCGACACACGCAGATAAATCAAAGGCTTGTAAAGATACTCGGCTAACCGAAAAGGTGTACTGTATTTTTATAATAACTCTTAGTTTTTTCGGCGTTATTCGGCGTGCTCGGCGGTTCAACTGCCTTTATTTGCCTTCGGCGGTGAACTCGACCTGAACCGTCTGGCGGTCAAACTCGGCATCACGGGCGCCGATTTACTGAAGGCAGAACCGCTTCCCCTCTTTGTTTACAGTCATGGTCTCGTTGTTCGCCTGTCCCTGAAGCGGAGTATTGTAGGAATCACGCAGCATGCGCAATTTGGCAATCTGCATGTCCAGCTCGGTAAATCCACCGCCCCTTAACGGGAAGAGGCACCAATTGGCCAGAGATTTCAGCCATCTGCCCATGGTCAGCACAATCCTGCCGCAATCGCACATTCAGTGGCAACGCCCATGTCCGACAGGTTCATCGGCCGGTGACAGGCACCGCAAAATGTTCCATCCTGCATCCTTGCCCAGAGCACCCGGTTTTCGGTGTCGCACCAGTCGCAGCACCAGAAGTAATAGTCTTCATTGAGCCTGATTTTCATTGACAAGTTCCTCCTTGAATTTTTAATCAGTATATACGATCAATATTACAAACGTGTGGAGGTCGGATAAAATCTTTGTGAATTCATTTGCTGAAAATCCGGTCAGAAAGCAGTTTCTACAAAATCTTTATATGACTGCAACATGGCTGTAACAAATGTATGTTACAAATAGTTCGTGGATATGCGGATATTGTGGAATAATTGTGAATAAAGTTCGGGAGCGCGACATGAAGAAAGTGCTGATCATCGAGGACGAAAAAGACCTGGCGGAACTCCTGGCGTTCAACATCGAGAAGGAAGGTTATGCCGCGATCTGCGTGCATGACGGCAAAATGGGCCTGGAGCGGGCCACTGCTGACTTGCCGGACCTGATCCTGCTGGACCTGATGCTACCGGGACTGCTGGGGACCGAGGTCTGCAAGGCACTGCGCAAGGACCAGCGCACCGCCCACATCCCGATAATCATGATCACGGCAAAGGGAGACGAAATTGACCGCGTGGTGGGGTTCGAGGTCGGAGCCGATGATTACATCGTCAAACCGTTCTCCATGCGAGAGATGGCCTTGCGGGTCAAAGCCGTCATGAGGCGTTATGAGCATGAGCCCGACCAACCGCAAGCCGATATTCTTGCTATCGGTGATATCGTCATCGACAAGCAGCGCCATATTGTCATGAGTTCCGGCAACGAGATTGAATTGACCAGTACCGAGTTCAAGCTGCTGCTGTACCTGGCTGAGAAAAAGGGGTGCGTGCAGAGTCGCGAACAGTTGCTGCAGAAGGTCTGGGGGTACAACAATACCGCTGATACCAGAACCGTTGATACGCATGTTACCCGTCTGCGGGGAAAACTGGGACTGCCTGGCGACATCATCAAAACCGTCCGCGGTTTCGGCTACAAGATCGAGGAGTAACCCATGGGATTCCGTACCAAGCTGGTGCTGTCGTACATCTTCCTGATCGCGCTGATCACCGGAAGTTTCTATATCTACTTCGATCATACCCTGCAAAAAAGGATGATCGAAGAAAGCCGGGCCAACCTGGCAAGCCAGACACAATTGGCCCGCCTGCTGGCGCTGAGCAGCAGACAGCTTACATCACCGCAGCAGCTGGCCGAGTCAGTCGGAACCGTCATCAAGGCCAGGGTCACGTTGATTGCACCCGACGGCACGGTTATCGGCGATTCGGATGTTGGTCTGGCCCGCCTGGCGCAACTTGAGAATCATCTGCAACGCCCCGAGGTGCAGGAGGCGCTCAAACATGGCAGCGGCAGCGCCGTGCGTTATTCGGACACCCTGCGGACCACCATGCTCTACTCGGCCATGACCTACGGCAGCGGCCGCACCGACGGTTTCGTCCGGCTGGCCATGCCTCTGGAATACCTGGCTTCTGCCCGCAGCACCCTGCACGGCATGGTGGGGGGGGCAACCGTGGTCACCATCCTGATCGCGCTGCTGTTCAGCTATGTCCTCTCCAACCTGACCACCAGGCCGCTGCGTGACATGGCCGATGCTGCCGCGCGTATCGGTCATGGGAGCAGAAAGGTTAAGATTCCGGTGGATTCCAACGATGAGATAGGCCAGTTGGCGGGCGTGCTGAATGACATGTCGGAACGCATCGATGATCAGGTGCAGCGGCTTTCAGCGGAAAAACAGCGTCTGAACACCATCCTGCGCAGCATGGGCGAAGGTGTCATGGTGACTGCCCCCGATGGCGTCATCACCCTGGTCAATCCCGCCTTCCGCCGTCTCTTTTCGATCACCGGCGAAGTGGAAGGGAAAAAACTGGTGGAGATCTCGCGCCATCCCGACCTGCTGGAGGCCTTCAACGATCTTGACAAACCTGAAGTGAACGACCTGCTGCGGGAGATTTCCATCCAGCCCAACGACATCACCCTGCTTACTCACTGGGTGCCGTTGAATGTGGATGAGGTCAGACAAGGTGTTGTGGCGGTCTTTCACGATATCACCGATCTGAAGAAGGCGGAAAACATGCGCCGGGATTTTGTCGCCAATGTCTCCCATGAACTGCGGACGCCGGTGACGATCATCAAAGGGTATGCCGAGACCCTGCTGGATGGCGCCCTGGAGTCGGACCCGGCCCGGGCCACCCGTTTTGTGGAGATCATCTCCAGCCATTCGGAGCGATTGACCAACCTGATCAACGACATCCTGACCCTCTCCAGTCTTGAAGCAAAAGATGCGCTGCTGGAGCTCAACCCCATGGATGTGTCCGGGACAATCGCCAAGGGGTGCATGCTGCTGCAAGAACGCGCGGTTAAAAAGAACATTACCATCATCAATGAAGCCGTGAGCGGCGCACTGCCGCGCGTGCTGGCGGATCAGGGGCGTCTCGAACAGGTTGTGGTCAATCTGCTGGAGAACGCCATCAAGTACACCCCCGATGGCGGCGCAGTCCGCCTGTTTACGGAGGATGACGGTGAATGTGTCCGGGTGTCGGTGTCAGACACCGGCATCGGCATCCCCTTCAAGGACCTACCCAGGATCTTTGAACGTTTTTACCGGGTGGATGAGGCCAGAACCCGCGAACAGGGTGGAACCGGCCTGGGACTGGCGATCGTCAAGCACATTGTGCAGCTGCACGGCGGCAATGTTGCCGTAACAAGCGAGCCGGGCCAGGGGTCGATCTTCTCGTTCACGCTTAAGAAGGCGTGACATCACACGAAGTATGCGCTAAAAAAATCTCAATTTACGAGGCAGGTAGCAGCAGATGAATAATCGCACTGAGAAAATCGATCTTCTGCTTGAGAAATTCGAACGAATACTGGACCGGGTATATCCGGACGCTCCACCTGCACCTGACTTCAATCGTTATCTTGCCTTCCGCTGGGAGCGGACCCCGGATAGCGGGCAGCTGACGCCTGTGGCCCACCCCCATATGTTTGATCTTAAGGATCTGGTCGGCATTGATTACATCAGGGACGAGGTTGTTCGCAACACGGCACAGTTTGTCGATTCACTGCCGGCAAACAACGTGTTGTTGTGGGGGGAGCGCGGTTGCGGCAAGTCTTCCCTGGTCAAGGGACTGTTGAAGCGGTTTGCACCTCGTGGATTGCGGATGATCGAGCTGAAACGGTGGGATATCATGTCGTTGCCAACCATTACCGCTCTATTACGTGATCAGCCATACCGTTTTATCCTTTATTGTGATGATTTGTCTTTCGATGAGGGCGAAGGCGATTTCCGCGCCCTTAAAACATTGCTCGACGGTGATATTGAGGAGCGTCCCGCCAATATCCTCATTTATGCCACTTCCAACCGGCGCCATCTGATGCCGGAGCGCATGGAAGACAATGTCGGAGGCGGTGAAATCCACCCGGATGAAGCTATTGGAGAAAAACTGGCACTGTCAGACCGTTTCGGCATCAGTTTGGGGTTCTGTTCTCTTGATCAGGATGAATATCTGGCAATTGTCCGGCACTATGCAAAACAACGCAAGCTTGATATCAGCGACAAAAGCCTGCGGACCAAGGCATTGCTATGGAGCTACGAGAATGCGCGACGCAGTGGCAGGTCGGCCCGGCAGTTCATAAATGATCTGGAAGGACAGCTCAAATTGGGCGATGGTCATTCAAAAACAAAGCGTATCAAATAAATTTACTTAATTGGCTTGTTTTTCAAAGCTGGATTTGCTACCTCCAATGACAAGGTTGCTGTGATGACCTGTAAGTGGAGGGGTAATGAAGATGTGGACCGAACGCCGACCAGGTTTGATCTGCTCCAGGATGAGCGGTAGCGCTTTTCCGGCGTTGAGCGTTTGGCAGAGGTTAATAGTTTGAGAAAAGCCCCGTGTTCCTGTATTGGAAGGCGGGGCTTTTCTGTGTTTCGGATTGGGTGGAATCGAGTGCGGTGTAAAGTGCGGGGAATGGTTTTCACCTTCAGCCTTCAGCCTTTTAACCTAAAAACGGCAGTTGGATTCCGTTATCCTATTGCCGGCAGTAATTTGAGAGCATCTGCCGGGTTCAAAACGGGTAACATTTTTCTGTAAGCTCTCTTGGCAATCAGTGCGATTCTCTCTGCAATTCCCAACTGC
>JBGSQD010000108.1:0-10117 GCA_041738275.1 Geobacterales bacterium | reverse complement strand
TTCCCAATAAGCCCCTTGCACAGATAGTCCGCAAAAAAACTTTCATTTACTTTGGCAATCCCGGAAAAATATTCAGGACCTGAAACCGTGACCACCTTGAATCGAAGTCCGTATGCCTTTGTGACATCATCAGGTTGTTTCCAGGTGAAACCTATGAGACCACCATATGGCTGCTCCTGAATATCTTGCCAGCCGGAACCATCGGAAAATTGCAGCACTACTTTCAACGTAGAGGCCGGCAATGTCTCAAAGCCATTCAATGTATACTGACCACCCTTTTCCAGTGAGATTTCGGTGCTGTCTGCGTGCAAAGTAATAACCTTTTCGCCATTGGAGATCCCCGCAAAAAGCACCTTGTTTTCAACAAAAGGGCTTATGGCAATGCTCTGGTTGCCGGAAAAATCTTCGGCAACAATACGGAACCGTCTGAATTTCAGGTAAGAAATTTGACCGTTAACATATCTATCCTCGTAAGCAGGTATGCTGTCTGCGCCAGTCGCAACAGTGCTCCAATCTTGCGGGTTCTCGCCAGTCCCCACCTGGATGGTCCATTTCTTGATCCGTGTATCAGCAGCAGATGCCATGAGCTTAACGGTGAAATTATCTGTAAACGTTATTCCGCTCAAACCGATTGTCACGACAGGCGGCGTATTGTCCACCTCTACACCGAATTCATAGTCAAAGAGCTTGATTGTATAAGTGCCATCAGGAACAAAATTGCCGGTCTCATCCCGCCCGTCCCAAACAATGGAATCGACCGCATACGCCGCATGTTCACGAGTAAAACCCCTGACTGTTTCGCCTTTGTCATTCACAATGGTGAATTCCAGATGCACGGCATCCAGAGCGGTATAGTGAAGCGTAACTGTTTTCTTGGGATTGTCCGGATTCTTGGGTGCAATAAACTCATTGTCTCGATACAGACCACTGACCAAAGTGGATATTCCCCACGAAACTCTCTTACGGTCAGTTGCCTCATTGCCTGCCTTATCCCATATGGTCAGCCTCACATAGAATGACCCCTCACAGGGAGGTACCCAGTCAATAAACTTATCGTTCAATACCGGCACATCAGAGGGAGGCATGATCAGGTCCCAGGTGTCCGGGGTTTTGATATCAGCATACTCCAACTTATATCCAGCGAAGTTTTTATCGGAGGCGACTCCACCAAGCTTTATAACGGATTTGTTTTTAGTAATCCTCAGATCGGAGGTCAGATTGAGGAGCGAGCTGATCGTCCAGATGTCCTGCCCCGATTGCTTTGCACAACTGCCGGGAGATGTAATGTCCATGAAATAGCTGAGATATCGCTGATCCGGGGAGACATGGAGGCTTGAATCATTCCTACCTCGCTCTATAGGAAGAGTGCTGCTTATGGTGCCATCTTCAGTGTTAACCGTAAAATACCCGTCTACCGTATCGATCAGTATGCTCACCTTGTCCGATAGCCAAGCGATCAAACGGTTTACCTTAAAGGGTGCTCCATTACCGGAGTAATTATTGAAGGTCGGAGGATTGGAAACTGCAATGGTATATTTTGTTGAGTTGCTGCTGGTGGGATCGTAGATAACCAGGTTTTCATCAACCATATTTTCTGATGATCGAAGCTCACGTTCTAAGTATGCAAGTTTGTCACCCGCCTGAGACCAGACAGGGGCTACAGGATAGTTCGTGAAGCCTTCAACAACACCCATGTTTCCGACCGGAACAACGTTGCCATCAAGGTCAACCACGTCAAGTTTTCTGCTCACATTTGTTCCTGATTTTTGTTGAGAAATCAGGGTGATGCTTCTTTGGTCAGGATGTATTTCAAAGATTGGACCATTCGCAGGGTATGCCGATTCATCCTGAATAGTCCTGGGAGTTGTCAGGTTGATCGTATCGAATAACAACAATCGATTGTTTTCATAGCGGGGGTATTCTTCGGCCAGTAGCATGCCGTCGGCAAGCCAGCGCAGGTTTGCATAGCTGTAGATGTTACTGGTCGATGTATGGACGACGCGTTGCGAACCGTTTACATCGGAAACCTTGAGGGTTTCATATTCCTGATGGCAATAACTTTTGTCGGCATTGCAATGAGTGTTTATCGAGTAGGCCAGGGAGCGACTGTCAGGAGACCAGAAAACACCATCGTGATACCAGTAAGGATAACCTCCGTCGATGACGGTCATTCCACCAGCTTCGGCATTGACGATCCGAATTTCGTAAGCATTGTAGCCCCAGTAGCTCAATGGCCCATAGATAAACACGATCTGCCTTGAATCGGGCGACCATTTCAACCTGCCGATGTTCAGCTCCATTCCTCCGGCGAGTTCCCGGCGACCGCTGCCATCCACGGCCTGCTCCCATATGCCTCCGGTATAACGTTTGGTGTTCCGTTCGTATTTCCAAAGAGCAAAGGCAATCATGGTGCCATCATTGTTGATTACGGTTGTTTCTGTATCCACATAGTAGTCATAAATAGCGTCAGACCAGTCGACTGGTGTTAACTTGCGAATATCCTCTCCAATAGGCGACATCTGGTAAAGCCCGGAAGCAAAATTCGGCAAAGTGTAGTCATTCCTGAACCAGACTCCGCTATCTTGTGGGAGCCAGCCCCACTCCGAAAAGTTGGAGGGAACCTGACAGGTCATGTTGTTCTGCAACAGGTACCTGGTGCCCAAGGCATCGGCAAGCGCCAACCTGTTGGTATCCACCTCCACAGGAAGGTTTGCCAGCATGGCGTTATTGGCATTGACAACCTTGATCTGATACGTCCCGTCATTCACTACGGATCCGGCATCGTTCTTCCCATCCCAGGTAATAGTCGATCCCGGGGTGTTGTCCAATTCGCCTCCGCTGAATGTCCTGACTGCCACTCCCTTCTTGTTGACCACCTGTACGCTTACCTTGGCCGGCGCTGCCAGTCGGAAGGAGAAGTCGGTGGTATCCTTGACGCCGTCGCCATTTGGGGAGATGTATGGTTCGGTCAACCAGAGATTGGCGTCCTGAATACTGAAGGTTTTGACAGCGATATTGTTGGTTTTGGAACGCTCCACGATCAGATTGCCGGGAGCCACCTCTACAGTAAGTTGGTGAGCGCCGGTCTGGCCGGTCTTGGTGTATGGTATTGTTACTGTCGCCTGGGAATTGCCATTCACAAGAGGTATGACCGTATTGCCGATAACAGACCCGCCTTCTTTGAGCTGAACAGTTACATCATGAGCCTCCTGCTCGCCACCATTCTGCACTGTCACGGCAATGGTAACCGAATCGCCTGAGTAGGGAGCAGCAGGAGTGATAACCACCGAAGATGTGGAAATGGCAAGGTCCGGCAGACTCAGGACATCCAGGTTAAGGAAGGTGAAATTATCCTCCTTGGCAATTTCCGTAATAGTGCCATCCGGGTCAACCTGTACGGAGATCAACTGGCCTCCGTCCGCAGGAATGCCGATCCAGTCGATTGCAGTCCTAGCCGACTGTCCCGCTGTAATGACAGGGATCACCAGGCTTCCCAATAGGACGCCGTTGTTGGCTGCGGTCCCCAGGTAAAAGTTGACCTTCACGTTCTCAGCGATTGCGAAACCATCGTTTTTAACCAGCACGGAGATGACCGCGTTTCCCCCTTCGCTGGCCGGATTCGGAGCGATGGCTATCTCCTGATGGGAAACCGAGAGATTGGGCAGGGTGGAGGCATTCACCGTCAGCGGCACGAACGCGATGTTGTTATATTTGCTGGTTTCGCTGAAGATGTTGTTCGGATCGACCTGGACGGTCAGCGGCAGGTCGATACCAGCCAGATTGGCCCTCCAGGTCATCTCCCTGGAAGCAGAGCTGCCGGCCGGTATATCAACTGTCGGTGTGGCAATCTCCAGTGGTGTTCCCGTCTGATTAATGAAGATCCTGACCGGTACGCTGTAGGCATCGGACGTGCCGTGATTGGCGACCTTGACCGCGATCTTCACGTCCTGGATGACATTCGCCGGACTGGGGCTGGCAGTGATATCGGCAGCCTGGACCTGGAAATCGTAGGTAAGCTCGGGTAGCAGGGACTTGGCAGCAGCATTGTTGTTCTTGTCCGGTTC
Source organism: Geobacterales bacterium (assembly GCA_041738275.1). Lineage (GTDB taxonomy): Bacteria > Desulfobacterota > Desulfuromonadia > Geobacterales > Pseudopelobacteraceae > JACPFJ01. The sequence continues at coordinate 6,053 of JBGSQD010000108.1, read as the reverse complement.
GGTTAATTGGTTGTCGGGATCAGCAACAACATGAAAAAGATGTCCCTTGCTGTCGTTAACCGGTATTGAGAACGTCAGCGTAACCGGCGACTGGCCGGGGAAGGCGGCAACCTGCTCAGAGATCATTTTATCCGGAGTCGCGCTGCCATCATAGACCGCAACCTTGGCCTGGGGCACGTCGTTGCGTCCCAGGTTCCAGACCGTGGCGCTTAACACGGCGTTTGTCGGCAGAGTAGTTACCGTTACGGGTATGATGGAGATATCCTCAGGTTTTATGGAGAGATCAGGATCGACCGTGGCAGCCCAGACCGCCCTCACAGCCAGGGCAGTCTGGTAAGGGCTGTCGAACCAGGCGCCGTTGTCCGACTGCTGTCCAAGGAGATAGCTGACCCCACGGCTGGATATGGTTTTGTCAGCTCCGGCGGCTTGCAGAGCCAGCACCGCCACGGCCGAATCGTAGACCGTGCTGGGGCTGTTGCCGAAGCCGCCGTCCGGATTCTGCTTTGCTGCGAGAAAGGCCACGGCCTTGGACAGGCTGGTATCGAGGGCGAAGCTTTTTCGATAGCTGTTGAATGCGGCCAATACAGCCGTGGTGGGCTGGATGGTGCTGAAGGCGTCATCGCCGCTCCAGCCGCCATCAGCATTCTGGGCTCCCTGCAGGTAAGCAATGGCTGGACCGGTGACGGTGGTGTCGCTGTAACCGGCAACAGCCAAAGCCTTCAGTGCCAATGCGGTATCTGTCGGGGTGCTGATGAAGTTACGGGTACTCCCCCATCCGCCGTCACGATTACGCCTTGCCAGGATCTCCTGCACCAATGCAGAGCTGTTGATACCGGCCTGAACCTCAGCCTCTATACGCCGCGCCAGGAAATCGGTATTGGCGGAGGCATTGTTGCCCAGCCAGGCAATTCCGGCCTGGAATGATTGTGCTGCAATCGGAAAGCGCTGAAGCGTGGTGACAGCCTCGGCCGTGTCAAGCTCGGTGGTCAGGGAAAGGTCGGTCCAACTGCCATCGGTCTGTTGACGGTTCATCAGCCATGTCAGGCCATGATCAATGCTGGGTGGCAGGGTACGAGGTGTTGACGAAGGTGGGCGTACGCCGGGGTTGGTTGCCAGATTGTCCATGGGTGTGGAGGTCACCTGAACCAGGCCTTTGCCGTCGGTGAGGATGGAAAAGCGGGTCAGATAGGCGTTGCGAAGGTTTTCCATGCCATATAGATCATCGTCCTTGAAAGTGCCGGGGGATACCGCATAGATAAAAGCAGTTTTGAATTGCTTCTGGGCGTCATTGGCTGCCGGGATGCGTTCTCCCTCAACGGCTATAATATCGTCAATGGTCACATAACGGGCCGTGCCGCTGATGGTGGTGCCGAGTTCGGATGGTTTTTCCGGGTCAATAGCGAAATTTTCGATCAGCAGTGTGGGTGGAACCTTGGACTTGTCGATCATCCCCATCAGGTACAGGTCGAGCGGACTGTAATATCGTCTGACGGCAGTGGAGGTGAAGGTGCCGTCGCCGTTGTTCTGCCACTTGTTACCCAGGTGTGTCGAACCCCCTGAGTCGAACAGGAAGCTCCAATGTGCTGCCTGATAGCCAAGCAAAGCATTGCTGACGATACCGTTCCAGTCCTTGAACTTTACGAAGGCCCCCCATCGATGCAGTGTTTCGTGAACCAGGGTATCTACGGTAAAGTCAAATTGAGGATCGAGAGGATTGGTGACAAGTTTGAGCAGATTGCCCATGTCGATGGTTCCCTGCAACTTGCCATTGCTGCCGTAGAGGATGGAATTATCAAAAACCTGTTCTCCAATGCCGCGTATATCGTTCCTGACACCGCCATAGAAAGCAACGGCATTGGGATTCATCTTGAAGTCGAAGTTAGTGAATATCGATACGAAATCGTATTCATCCTTGTGGGTGCGGAGGAACTCTTTGGCTACGGCTTGGCGGGGGGCGATGTTGGGGGCGCCTTCGGGGGTATGCTCGTCGAAATTGCCGGACACTTCCATGATGGTCACATTGCCGTAATCGGCCAGAAACCGTGCCGAAATATCCTGGGCTTTGGCAGATGCCGCCAGCGAACCGGTTGTTGCAGTACAAATCAGCCCTGCAACAAGCAACCTCGAAAGTTTCGATAAAGAAGGCAGGCCAATGCTCATCTTGTATTCCCCCTGCGCACCCTAAGAGCATTACATCAAACTCTTACCGTGGTTGTGTTACTTCTTGGGTGACGGAACTCCTGATGTCGGAGCCAGGAGCATTGGCCCCTTGTCCGGCTGTTTGCGAAGACGTTCGATCCTGGTTTTTCCATTGTCCATGCGGACGATGATCGTCTCCATTCCGTGCCCGGTCTTTTCCTCCAGCACGATACGGCCGGGAACAATCTCCTTGATAGTCGTGTTATCAGCGATCACATCCCCTGGCTTTACTACCTGCAACTTGCCGTCAGCGGCCTTGATGACCGCCTTGGAGTCCTGCGGGGAGATCTTGATGAACTGGATTTTGTCGAAAGGGGCGGCTGACACTGCAGCTGCAAAAAGAAGTGCTGCTACAAAGACAAAAAGTTTATTCATGAGATTGGCTCCTTACAGATATGGGAATGGGATGATGCGTGAACAATGTCTTTAAAAAATTCCCGCAATAATTGCTGCCGCTTGACAATACTACCGTAACACGTTACTATTTCTTCATGATCGTTTCATTCACTTGCAAGGAAGCAGAGAAACTATTCCACGGCAGATTCTCCGCCAGATTGCCCCAAGATTCCCAGAGGTCTGCCCAGCGCAAACTGAAACAACTCCATGCAGCAGCCGGACTCGACTTTCTGCGGGTGCCGCCCGGCAATCGTCTTGAACAGCTCTCCGGCAACCGCGACGGGCAGTGGAGTATTCGTATTAATGACCAGTGGCGCATCTGCTTCCGCTGGCAAGAAGGAAACGCCCATGACGTTGAAATCGTAGATTATCATTGAAGGAGTGCAGAATATGTCACCACGAGATCTTTCACCAGTCCACCCCGGTGAAATCCTCTTGGAGGATTTCCTTAAGCCGCTCAACATTACCCGTTACCGTCTGGCCAAGGCCATTAATGTGCAGCAACGCCGAATCGACGAGATCTGCGCAGGAAAACGCGCCATTTCGCCAGACACAGCCCTGCGTCTGGCGCGCTTCTTCGGCACCGATGCCCAGAGTTGGATAAATCTTCAAGCCCACTATGATCTGGAATGTGCCGAAATAAAGATGACAGAACGTATCGAACACGAAGTCATTCCCTTTAAAAAAGCTGCATAAACTAAAATGACGGGATACCGGTCACTTGCCTCGGTCATCAGATCCACAAAGGCGCGGTAGTCGCCTTCAGTATGAAAAACCTGCCGGCGTCCGTTACCTCTGTTTATGATGTGGTAGATCAGCCCATCGGCCAATCCCAGTGCGACACGCGGCATGTATTTCTCCGAATTACAAATGTTTCGTTTTTGCGTCTTTACCACACCCAAACGATCTGTTTGAGGTTTTGCATTAAAAAGATGCCTGTCCCGGTTTTACCAGCTATCCGCCCGGTTTAAACCCCCCATGAAAGTCATTAATTTAATCCAATTCGTTCTCCTCTAGGTATATTTTTAAACAGATTTTGTTGTGGGTTAAATTCAAGGTTTCTTGTGTAGTCAGGATTCAGATAATATTTAAAGAAAATTGATGTAGGTGGATCAATATAAATGTCACCGTGAATTTTTCCATACATTGCACGAACCAGTTTCCCATTTTTTTCTTCTGAACGAATTCTGAATATATAATTATTATCCTCTTTCTGGTCGTCTTCTCCTGGCTTGCCAGGAACTCTGCTTCGAGATCGAATAAGTCTTTTTTGATAGCTAGCTTCCGGTGCCATTCTAGGGAGTTTAAGTACACTGCCAATTTTTCGGTCTTCCTTAACAAGCTGGATTCCATCAAATTTGTTGGGGAAAGTAAGTTCTAACTTAGTGTCAAAATCGACTTCGCTATTATATAAAGAAGTTAATTTTATTATAAAGTCGGCATGATTCCCATTGCCGTAAGGAGGCACCCAGTCAAATTCAACTAAGTCAAATCCAACCGTTTTTCCTAATTTTGGTACTTTTATTGGAGATACATGCGCATTACGCGAGTACATAGGAACTGGATTTTCAATTTTGCGTAGTACAACTAATATTTCTGGATTCCACGGCTGCCAACGCCCCTTTTCACTTGTGCCAAAGCGATATTTTCCATTGCTATGATAATATTCTTCTTTTTCAGCTTCATAACCTATGTAACCCAGTGTTTTATCTGTGACAGTAATCAGTCCATTAGCACTTGTTACTTCTTTTGAAATAGAACTCATTATGCCTTGCCTATTTTTTTTTTGGGCTTCGAATCCAATAGTTACATTTGCACCAGCGATTGGATTTCCATCCTCAGAAACAACTTTTATTGTTAGTTTAGCTTCAGGTAGGTTATTCGCTGCCAAACAACTGCTTTGTATCAATAAGGTCAATGCTATAAGAATGTTCAAAAAGATTCTTTTATTCATTGGTTTAAACCTCCAAGGCTAACAAATTTATCAAATAAATTATAAATATATGTATACGCAACTTCTTTAATATCACTGTGATGCCAATCTTTTGGGATTCTGTTTGAAGGCCAGTCGTTTTGATCATTCTTAAATTGGATAGGCATATCGAAATTCTTATTATTATCCTTAAATATTTCTACGGTATTTGCACCAGTCGGAAGAGTCAGCGCTGGCATAGCAGTCGCCAGTAACCGGTTCATATTATTGGTGGCATAAGGGGAGGAGCTTAAAGGGTCGCGTCTTCATTATTCATATTTTCAATTCCCCCTTCACTCGTTCCACCATCTCCTTCAACTTTATATCCTCTTCCATCTTCAATGAAAACCGGCGGCTTGCTTCAACAATGGCCGTCTCTCCAACATCGAACAGACTACCTATTTCACGCAACCGCACACCGCTGTATTTGTGGCAGATATGAATACTTGCTTGCCGTACCAGCTTTTCATTTTTTGCAAAAACGGTTTTTACTGCGTTGATAATCTGTTCCGGTGACGGACGGGAAGTTAGTTGCCGCAACGCAGGTATGTTTTTGTCAGCGGCCTTTGTCCTCACATGAACTTCCGTAATTTCTTCGATAAATCCTGAACTACCCAGAATTGATGATCCTACCGCACCCTGTAATGGGCTTTCATATTCATTTCCTATGAGGTCTTCTACAAATGCCCGGTATTTTTTTTCGGCCAAAGCGGCCCTTTTGCCGAAATAACCCAAGATGAAACCAGTCTTAAGCCATTCAGGGGTTTTACCCTGACCGATATAATACCGATAACTGGACCATTGGTATTCCTCCGGTCGAGCAACAATTCCTGCCCTGACTGGATTCAGGTGGATGTATCGGGAAAGTTCAGTTGCATATTCATCCGCTTCAACAAGGATTGCCTTGAATCTACCCTGGAAGAGGTGCCCTGCACGTTTTCTCTTGATGTTGAAGTAGATCGTATAAGCTCCGTTTATATGACGCATGATCTGCGACAGGTTGCCAGACGGTGTTTCCAATAAAATGTGATAATGGTTGCTGAGCAGGCAGTACGCATGTATTACAGCCCCATACCGCTCAGTTGCCGATTCAAGGTATGACAGGAACTTTTCCCGGTCCTTTTGGCTCTTGAAAACATCCTTTTGCTCGTTCCCTCTCGACGTGACATGGTAAAATGCGCCCGGATATTCAATTCTTAATGGTCGTGCCATGGTTGTCTCCTTTGAATGATAAGATGGCTTTTATCATATCAAAGAATGCTGTTTTGTGAATATTGAAGACCTGACACTTATAAGTACTTGACACTTATAAGTAGTCGTCCCTGAAATATTATAACTATCTGTATTTAACCTAAAAACGGCAGTTGGATTCCGTTATCCTATTGCCGGCAGTAATTTGAGAGCATCTGCCGGGTTCAAAACGGGTAACATTTTTCTGTAAGCTCTCTTGGCAATCAGTGCGATTCTCTCTGCAATTCCCAACTGC
>JBGSQD010000094.1:0-4333 GCA_041738275.1 Geobacterales bacterium | reverse complement strand
GGGTATGGAACCCCTTTTTCCTTATGACAGGGTTCGCAAAATACCTCGGCCCCCTTTTTGTCGGGCTTGAAAAAAGCACGCTTGAAGATTGAAGCATCCGGGCCGGGTGCATTCCGGTAGGCAGCTTCATAGGCAATCTGGTGATTGCTGTCAAACGGCACGGTTTTGGTCTTCTCTCTGCCGGAGATGGCGATAAAAATCCCTATTACTGCAACAATAAGCCCGATAAAAAACCAGTCACGTTTGTCAATTTTCATTCCAGAGGTCTCTTTTTGTAGATTTAATCTGAATTTATCAGTGAAAAATAGATGATGACGCCGCCGATCAATACACCGCCAAATGCAAATGGTATCAGCGATTTCATCGAGATCTCCTCGCCCGGCGGCGGCATGGCATAGCGCACGATTATTATCAACCCAATCAGGGTAAAGAGGGTCAGCAGTACAGTTTTTGACTTCCTGATCACGCCGAAAAACAACAGGCCGACAACGACAATCATAACAACCGGGTTGGTAAAGATATCCTTCAGGTTCAGGGTTTGCAACGTGTTCATCAGATTGGCTGTTTCAAAGGGGCGCAGGACCTCGGTAGTTTTTTCCACGAGCTGTTGTTTGTCCACGGTATCTCCCTGCCGGCATCAGTTTGTATGGGTGAAATTGTAATGCATACCGCTACGTTCAGCAAGAAAAATGAAATGTCCGCGTGAAGCAGGTGCTGCCCTGCATTCTTTAGCTCAGAAAATTCTTTACCTTGTCAAGAAACCCTTCTTTCATCGGATGGACATTCTCACCGCTGATCCTGGCAAATTCCTCCAGCAGTTCCTTCTGTTTTTTATTGAGATTTGAGGGGGTCTCGACCCTGATAATCACCATTTGATCGCCACGGCCGTAACCCTGCAGTGAGGGGATGCCTTTGCCCCGCAGGCGGTAGACCTTGCCCGATTGTGTTCCCTCGGGGATCTTCATGGCAACCTTGCCGTCCAGGGTCGGCACTTCAATCTCACATCCCAGGGAGGCCTGGATAAAGCTGATCGGAAATTCGCAAATGACGTTGTTGTCTTCGCGCTGAAAGACCGGATGTTCCTTGACGCTTATGGCCACGTACAGGTCGCCGTTGGGGCCGCCCTTTCCCTGTCCTCCTTCGCCGGTCATTTTCAGACGGGAACCGGTTTCAACACCTGCCGGCACCTTTACAGAGAGCGTCTTGTTGTCTTTTACGCTCCCCTTGCCGCGACAGTCCGGGCAGGGGTTGTCAACGATCTTCCCCTCGCCGTTGCACTGGCCGCACGTCTTGCTGACGCTGAAAAAACCCTGCTGGTAGCGCACCTGTCCGGCGCCGCGGCAGGTTGGACAGACCTTGGGGTCGGTGCCTGGTTTGGAGCCGGAACCGTTGCAGATCCCGCAGCGCTTGGCAAAGGGGACATCGATCTTCTTCTCGACGCCAAAGGCGGCTTCTTCGAAGGCGATCTCCAGGTTGTAGAGCAGGTCATCGCCCCGTCTCCCCTGGGTCCGGCCGCGCCCGCCACCGGCGCCGCCTCCGAAGATGTCGCCAAAGATATCGCCAAAGATGTCGCCAAAGGGTGTGCCGGCACCGAACCCACCGAAACCGCCACCTGAAAAACCACCGGCACCGGATAGCCCTGCATGACCGAATTGGTCGTATTGGGCCCGCTTCTGCGCGTCGGAAAGCACCTCGTAGGCCTCGGTGAGTTCCTTGAATTTGTCCTCAGCACTCTTGTCACCAGGATTTTTATCGGGATGATACTGGATGGCCTGTTTGCGGAAGGCCTTCTTGATCTCGACTTCCGAGGCGTTTCGATGGACACCGAGAATCTCGTAATAATCGCGTTTATCGCCGTTTGCCAAAGTGATATCCTTTTTAACTCACCCTTATATACAGGATAAGTGCGGTAACGAAATTTTTTCTTACTAACTGAATAAATGCGAGTAGGGGCGAGTATTAAAACCCGCCCCTACTGTGTCACACCGATCTGGGGTGCAGACTATTTCTTTTCTTCCTTGATCTCTTCAAAATCGGCATCAACAACCGTGTCATCCTTTGGTTTGGATGAGCCGGTTTGCTCGGCCCCTGCGGTTGCTTCGCCTTCTTCACCCGGCTTCTTCTGGGCATACATGGCCTCGGCCAGTTTATGGGCCGCCTGAGCCAGTTCATCGGTGGCCTTTTTGATGGCTTCCGCGTCCTCGCCTTCCATGACCTTCTTCAGTTCGGCAATCTTGTTCTCGATATTTCCTTTTTCCACGGCATCGATCTTGTCGCCGAATTCACGGAGTGATTTCTCGGTGCTGTAAACCATGCTGTCGGCGTGGTTGCGAGCTTCGATAGCCTCACGCTTCTTCTTGTCTTCATCGGCATGGGCCTCGGCGTCGCGCACCATCTTGTCGATCTCCTCCTTGGAGAGGCCGGAGGATGCGGTGATGCGGATGGACTGTTCCTTGCCGGTACCCAGATCCTTGGCTGAAACATGCACGATACCGTTGGCATCGATGTCGAAGGTGACCTCAACCTGGGGTACACCGCGAGGGGCCGCAGGGATTCCGGTCAATTCGAAGTTGCCCAGGGTCTTGTTGTCCCTGGCCATTTCGCGCTCGCCCTGCAGGACGTGGATCGAGACGGCCGGCTGGTTGTCGGCCGCGGTGGAGAATACCTGGCTCTTGCGGCAAGGGATCGTGGTGTTCTTCTCGATCAGCCTGGTCAGCACGCCGCCCAACGTTTCAATTCCCAGCGAGAGCGGGGTCACGTCCAGCAGCAGTACGTCCTTGACGTCGCCCTTGAGTACGCCGCCCTGGATGGATGCGCCAATGGCCACGACTTCATCCGGGTTGACGCCTTTGTTGGGAGCCTTGCCGAAGATGTCCTCGACCCGTTTCTGTACAGCAGGCATACGGGTCATGCCGCCCACCAGGATGACCTCGTCGATGTCGGCGGCTGTAAGGCCTGCATCCTTGAGAGCGGTGCGGCAAGGGCCGTCCAGCTTGGCCAGCAACTCGGCGCAGATCGATTCCAGCTTGGCGCGGGAAAGTTTCATGGTCAGGTGTTTGGGGCCGCTGGCATCGGCAGTGATGAAGGGGAGGTTGATGTCGGTCTCCACGGAGGTCGACAATTCGCACTTGGCCTTCTCTGCTGCTTCTTTCAGGCGCTGCAGGGCCATCTTGTCCCCGCGCAGATCAATGCCCTGATCTTTTTTGAATTCGTCGGCGATCCAATCGATTACCAGCTGAGCGAAGTCCTCGCCGCCCAGGAAGGTATCGCCATTGGTGGACTTGACCTCGAAGACGCCGTCGCCCAGTTCCAGGATGGAGATATCAAAGGTGCCGCCGCCCAGGTCGAAAACAGCAACTTTTTCTTCCTTTTTCTTGTCCAGGCCATAGGCAAGGGCTGCTGCGGTCGGCTCGTTGATGATGCGCAGCACATTCAGTCCGGCGATCTTGCCGGCATCCTTGGTGGCCTGGCGCTGGGAGTCGTCAAAGTAGGCCGGCACGGTGATGACCGCGTCGGTGACGGCCTCGCCCAGGTAGTCCTCGGCGGTCTTTTTCATCTTCTGCAGCACGATGGCCGAGATTTCCGGCGGGGAGTAACGTTTGTCCCGCACCTCTACCCAGGCATCGCCGTTGTCGGCCTTGACAATTTTGAAGGGGGAGATGGCGATGTCTTTTTTAACCGCATCCGTATCAAACTTGCGTCCGATCAGTCGCTTGATGGAGTACAGGGTGTTCTCAGGGTTGGTTACTGCCTGGCGTTTTGCCTGCTGGCCTACCAGACGCTCACCGCTATCCGAAAATGCCACCATCGAGGGGGTTGTGCGGCCACCCTCGGAGTTGGCGATAACAACCGGTTCACCGCCCTCCATGATTGCGACGCAGGAGTTGGTGGTTCCCAGGTCGATTCCGATTACTTTACTCATGATTGATATTCCTCCTTTTCAGGTCTTTCTATATTTAAGGTAGTTACCCTGTCTGGAAAATACAAGGGTGCAAATGAAATAAATTGCACATTTCCTGAGCCAGACTTTAAACGCGGCATTTTAAAATGAAATCGCTCTATTTCGGTGTTGTGGAGACGGATACCATTGCCGGCCGCAGCAGTCTGTCCTTCAGCATGTATCCCTTCTGAAACTCCTCCACTACGGTGTTGGGGGGGGATTGATCCGTTGGTATTTGCGTCATGGCCTGGTGAAATTCCGGGTTAAAAGGGGTCCCGGCGGACTCCACAGGGGTGACGCCGAATTTTTTCAGGGCTGACAGCAACATGCCGTGGGTCATGCGTATCCCCTCCACCACGGCCGAGATGCCGTCTTCGTTGGCATGGACCAAGG
>JBGSQD010000029.1:0-6016 GCA_041738275.1 Geobacterales bacterium | reverse complement strand
GATTTCCGAGACCAGCTTGATGCTGGTGTTGTAAATTTCACTGTAACGCCCTGAATGCCGCCAGGGTTCAGAAGTAAGTTGGGATGGGTCTGAGTCGAATGCAGCTTTTGTGAGAGTTCCGGGAAGTTGGATATTGGCGTTGGTGTAACTCAGGTTCAGGTCGACGCTGGACTTGCTGTTCAGCATGTGTGCGCCCTTGATCCCGATCTGAGTGCTGTCGAACCGGTTTCTTTTTCTCCAGCCGTCGGTACTCTTGCGGGTAGCCGATAAGGAAAAGGCGGTATCATCACCAACACTGAGGCTTGTCAACAGGTTGTATAACTGGGTGTTGTCGCTGCCATGCCCGATTTTGAGACTGTTGATGCCTTCAAAGGGACTCTTGGTCAGGATGTTTACGACGCCCCCGGCGGCATTGGCTCCATACAGAGTTGAGTTGGGTCCTTTGACCACATCAATACGATCAACAAGTTGGGTGTCGACAAAATCGAAACGGGTCATTCCGTCGGGATCGGTGATCGGAACGCCATCAAGCAGCACCATGATTTCACGCACCCCATATTGAGCCTTGAGGCCGGCGCCCCTGATAATCAGGCGGGAATCGTAGCCACCGTTCTTTGATTCGGATTGAACACCAGCCAGGCCGGTAAGTGCCTCCTTGATCCCGAACATTCTGGAATTTTTTATATCTTCCTTACTCACAGTACTGATGCCTGCGGCGACTTCATCTGTTTTTCGCTCGGTCCTGGTAGCAGTAACCACCACATCATCGAGTTCCTGTTTCTGTTTTTGTTCATCTGTTTCTGCGGCTATGGCGCTGGTCGCCAGTAAGCAACATGCAGCCACAAATCGTGCTCTCAGATTTATCATTCAATTCCTCCTGCATGGATGTGATTATTGATTCAATGGTTAACGTATAAACCTAACCCTGATAAACAGGGTAAGTGCGTTAACGAAGTTATTTTCTGCCAGCCCCGGACAAACGGGATCTCGCAACGACGCAAAGGCGCAAAGAAATGTAGGGGCGGCGCTTGCTCCGCCCAATCAGGGGCGAGTCAAGCAACGCAGAATCCGGGCGCGGCAAGCAGCGCCCCTACACATTTCGGTTGCGTAAACGATCAGGATTGTGATGAAAAAATTTGTCGGTCAGACGGGAAAAATTTTTGGCGGTGGGTCGGGCGGTTCTGTGTGACGGGTGGACAACTGATGTGGCGGGTGGAAATAACGGGTATCTTCGTACGACAGTATTATCCTTTCTGAGTAGATATAAGGCAGTGCCTCTGATGTGCCGGTTCCTGCCAAAGCAAGAATTTTGCCCTTGTCACAGGGACAGCCGCATTTGTAGACGGTTTCATGTTTTGTGGATTCCGCTTTCCGCTCGTGTGCCTGTTCGTCATTTGCATTCCGGCTGACTTTCAAACAGCAGCCCTTCTGTGCGACAACAGGTTTTACCGGCGGTGAAGCGGCACAACAACCGCGATTTTTTACCTCTGCTGTAACGTTAAAGTTCTGTGGGGTTAAGCACTGTTTTGCAGTCCGGGTACCGAAATTTTCCTGTTGCTGTATTTTCCTTGCACAGCAGCAGGTGCGATTTGCTCTGCTTTCCGCTGAGCAGCCGCAGATATTACAATCTCCGCTGCATTCATTGGTTAAGGCATGGGCCATTGATTTTGAATAAATGGCAAAAGACGCGAGCGGACTCAACGCGATCAGCAGATAGATTGCCGCCAAGATGCCGGCGATAATGCTTCGCCTGGCACGTTTATGTGTATGTGAGTTATAAATTGTCCTTGAACAACCAAATGCTCTCATACGATGGCCCTTCTACCGTTTCCGCTCCCGGAGCATATTTTTCCCTTTTAAAAGGTGGATTTCATGATTAGAGGCAATATTATCAGGCAACCGAACCAACGCAAGTCACAAGATTATTTAAACCCTATGACTAACCTTCATATACCTAAGGGTTGGGTAGGCAGGTACAGGAAAAAACTGAATAAGCTTGTCATAACGAAGATTTTGAAGTAAAAAATATGGTTCGCTAGATGGATATATGTAAAAAATGCAACAGGGCAAAAACAGGGCAAGGTATTTACTTGATTTTTTACTTAATTTGTCGAAAAACGTGTTAAATATGTGCCTCAAAGACGAGAAATATTGGAAAATTCGTGGTGCATCGGCAGCGAAACTCATAACGTATTGAAATAAAACACAACATGAATATGGGGAAAACGCCGTAAACCGAATTAGGCTGGGGGGCTAGTGGTCGCTGTTCGAATCCAGTCGCAGTCATTACAAAAAGGGTTTGCGGGTTTCCGTGAACCCTTTTTCTCTTTTTATTTTTAAATTCGAATCACTGCTTAGATATTCAAAGGGAAACAATAATGGAAGATGATCAGGTTGTTGATGAATCAACATTTGGTCCGGCGTTAAACCTGATTCGCAGGCGGCGAAAGTATTTCTTTTACACGGTGCTGGCCTACATGCCAGCCATGTGGGCGGTCCATAAAATCTCACCAACCTACAGATCCATTGGCATAGCAATCGGGGTCTGGATTGTTGTCCTCTTTACAACCGCGTTCATGTCGGCTGTAACCCGATGTCCCCGCTGCGGAAATTACTTTCACGTACATGGAATGACCCTTCTTTATTTGCGGAAATGCCTGCACTGCCAACTTCACATAAACGCTGACAGATCAAAATAGGTCTGAAATTTCTGGCAATATTTATCAGTTTCATGTGATGTTTTAATAAATGAATCACGTATGCTCGGTTAAGATTTTATTTGATTAAAAAAAATGGAATATGCGATAGTCCTGTTTTCAGCAAACTATTAAAGGTGCCAGCATGTTGCTAACTGTTCATCCCGAGCATCCCCAAGCACGCTACATTGCGCGTGTCGTCCAGTGCCTGCAGGATGGGGGGATCATTGCGTATCCCACCGACACAACTTATGGAATTGGCTGCTCCATATTCAATAAAAAGGGTATTGAGCGGATTTATCAGCTGAAACAGCGCGATCGCAAGAAACCATTCTCATTTATCTGTCCCAGTCTGTCGGAGGTATCCCGTTATGCCAAGGTCAGCAATATTGCCTTCAAAATTCTCAAACGCTATCTCCCAGGCCCCTACACATTTGTCTTAGAGGCGACCCGAGATGTGCCCGACCTTTTGCTGACCCGCCAGAAAACTGTGGGAATTCGTATCCCTGACAATCGGATTTGTCTTGATATTGTGCAAATGCTGGGTCACCCGATCATTACTACGAGTGCTAATCTGTCAGGCGAAGAACCTGTCGGCGACCCGAACCTGATAGACCTGGATTTTGGCGGGAAACTGGATTTTATCGTTGATGGTGGTGTGCTTACAACTGATGTCAGTTCCGTGGTCAGCCTTGTGGGCGACGTTCAGGAAGTACTGAGAGTTGGAATCGGAGACGTGTCTTGGTGCTCTTGACCCGGATTTCAGGGGGTAATGCTGATGCGTAAGCGCATGATCCGCAAAGGTTTGCGACTCGTTCTGGCTGCGTTGCTCCTGATCATTCTGGTCAGTTTTTATCATTCAGAAATTGCGGAGTTATTTTCATTTTCTGTTAATACAGAAGAACGCTTGTATGGTCTTGGTATTTATCTGGCTGCTGCCGCAGGCTGCTATGGTGTCGTCCTGGCGGTATTGGGCTTTTTGATGCAGGGAGATACTCGTGATGCCGGTGTACGTTTGCTGCCATATTTTTTGTTGATAGCAATGGCGGTGTTGCTCTTTTTCTGGTTGCTTGTATCCTCATTCAATAAGGCATCGAATCCGGGAGACCTTCGACCGAATGAAACCATTACGATTTGACAGGGGAGAATTGCATTATACGACACAATCAGCATTGCCGGAAATGGCTCCGGCTTCTAATTGCTATAGTACATTAAATAAATAGACAAACAAAAATAATAAGTTGACTTGTCCAGGTGGTAAATGTACTTTCTTATTAACTCACTTAATCTGCGTAATGGAGGGAATCATGGAAACAAAAGCCCTGTCTATTGAAACCTTATTGCTTCATGCGGGACACACTCCTGATGCCGCAAGTCTTTCCCGGGCCGTACCTATCTACCAGACCTCTTCATATGTCTTCAAAAATTCCGAACATGCTGCCAACCTGTTCGGGCTCAAGGAATTCGGCAATATTTATACCCGCCTCATGAATCCTACGACGGATGTGCTGGAACAGCGTCTGGCAGCTCTGGATGGTGGGGTGGGGGCGCTCGCCGTTGCTTCGGGGCAGGCCGCCATAACCTATGCTGTTCTGAACATTGCCCAGGCAGGGCAGAATATCGTCTCCACGAATTTTCTTTATGGCGGGACATATAACCTGTTTCACTACACCCTGCCAAAGCTTGGCATCACGGTAAAATTTGTTGATACTTCCGACCCTGAAAATATTCGACAAGCAATTGACGAAAATACAAGACTCGTCTACACCGAATCGGTGGGCAACCCTAAGAACAACGTGGATGATTTTGAGGCGATCGGCAAGATTACCCGTGGCGCTGGCATACCTTTTGTTGTGGACAACACCGTAACCACCCCGTTTCTGTTTAGGCCGTTGGACTTTGGCGCTGACATTGTGGTCTACTCCCTGACCAAATTCATTGGCGGACACGGCACCAGTATTGGCGGTGCTGTCGTCGATGGCGGCAAATTCCCGTGGAACAACGGAAAATTTCCCGAGATTACCGAGCCTGATCCCTCCTATCATGGACTCAAATACTGGGAAGCCCTTGGCAATCTTTCCTACATCTTAAAGATGAGGCTTACGTTGCTGCGTGATACAGGCGCCTGTTTGTCTCCTTTTAACTCGTTCCAGTTTATACAGGGACTGGAAACCCTGCACGTGAGGATGCCGCGTCATGTGGAGAACGCGCGGGCCGTTGCGTTGTGGCTTGAAAACAATGCAGCGGTAAGCTGGGTTAATTACCCAGGACTTCCCAGCCATAAGGATAATGCACGGGCCAAGAAATATCTTCCAAAGGGGGAGGGGGCCATTATCGGATTCGGCATAAAGGGTGGTCTTGAAGCGGGCAGGAAATTCATCGACAACGTGAAACTGCTTTCTCATCTTGCCAACATCGGCGACGCAAAATCACTGGTGATCCATCCGGCATCTACCACACACCAACAACTTTCCGGGGAAGAGCAGATCGCTTCCGGGGTCACTCAAGATTTTATCCGGCTTTCCATAGGCCTGGAAAATGTTGATGACATTATCGCCGACATTCAGCAGGCATTGGATTTTTCTCAGCAGTAGACAGGCTTTTATAAAACATCACGATTCTGGTAAGTTCGTTAGAGCACTTACCCTGTTTATCATGGTTAGGGCAACCCTTGTGGTTGCCCTTGTTTTTGTGTACTATCTGACATCACCTCGTGATGCAGCAATATTTCTCTCATTCCGGAGTCCATATGTACAAACTGACCATTCGCACGAGTTTTGCAGCTGCCCATAACCTCATTAATTATCAAGGGGATTGTGAAAATCTGCACGGGCATAACTGGAAGGTTGATGTTGCCGTGACTGCTCGTGAACTTGACAAAGCAGGTCTTGGGATCGATTTCAAGGTTCTCAAGAGTGAAGCCAATGTGGTCATCAACGAACTTGACCACAAGTATCTCAATGAGAATCCCGCTTTTGTAAGCGTTTCTCCTTCCTCTGAAAACATATCCCGCTACCTGTATTATCGTCTGTCGGAGCGTCTCAACAATGACAATATCAAAGTCGAGTCGGTAGCTGTCTGGGAGTCGGACAACGCATCAGCCTGTTATTATGAGTGAGCTGCTTTACATCAGTGAAATTTTCTCTTCCATCCAGGGGGAGGGGACTCTTGCCGGTCGGCGCCAGGTTTTTATCCGTCTGACCGGCTGCAACCTTGACTGCGCATACTGTGACACGGAGTTGGAAAAGACCGCCACGTGTCGTGTAGAGACCAAGCCCGGTTCCGGCGTGTTCAATCATCTCCCACAGCCGCTTTCGCTG
>JBGSQD010000015.1:0-23266 GCA_041738275.1 Geobacterales bacterium | reverse complement strand
TTCGGGCTCGAAGGCCCGGACATCATGTCCCAGGGTGCTGAGGAACACGCGCCCCTTGCCCGGCTCATAGACGAACGCCTGGGGATGATCCTCTTTTTTGATCTGGGAAAAGGCGTTGCAGAGCAGGTGAATCTTGGGGTCACCCATCAGGATCAAGGCAGCTGTCGAAGCAGGATTGTCATGGTGTCAGGCTTGCGAAGTTGCAAAGTCAGGATATAGTTACCGTGTGGGACGAAAACCTCGAATACTTTATCCCGGCGCTTTATGCCACGTAATGCTCCGGGGTAACGATTGACCTCATATTTGAGCTGAAATACAGGAACAGAGGGGGCTGGAATGAGCGAGATGACCGTAATGATGTCGAAAAGAAATTTTCTGGAAGTGTGTATGGGCATAGAAAAGCTTTGTGCAGATTTGTACCATCATTACAGCGAGATATATGAAGATATTCCCGAAGCATCCCAACTTTGGAAGAAAACAGCTCTTGAGGAAGAAAATCACCAGAGACAGTTTGAATTGGCGTTACGTCTAGTGAACGAAACCGAATTTGAAGTGTCGAAGGACAGCCTGAAACGGGCATATTCAATCCAGAACAAGCTCTTGAACCTCATGGAGCATATCAAAGACAATAAACCGGATCTTCTGACTGCGGTTACAAAGGCGCTTGAAATGGAGAGTAATCTTGCAGATCTTCACGTTCATACCTCGCTGCATTTCAAGGATGAGTCAATGCAAAAACTTTTCAATACGCTGAGCGAGGCGGATCGTGACCATGTTACCGATATGCAGCGCTATCGGACTATTCTGTATCTACCGTTATGCGAGATGGAAGGATAACGATGTATGTACCGGTTGCCAACAACGATTATCTGTTTACCAAAATAGTTAAAACACCCTGAATGCGGACACTAAGATTTTTTCACGGAGGATTTATGCAAACGCGATTCAAGAACTTGCTGGTAGCAGCCACACTACTTTTATGTGGAACGGCACATGCTGATATTACCGTTGAAATGAGAACTGCAGACGCGAAGGGAACAGGAAAGTCCGTTGGCCAGGTAGTAGTCAGCGAAACACCATATGGCATTGTATTCAGTCCCTCACTTGCCGGGTTACCACCAGGGATGCATGGTTTTCATGTGCATGAATACCCGAGTTGCGGCCCAAAGGAGAAGGACGGGACGATGGTGCCGGCATTGGCTGCGGGAGGGCATTATGATCCGTCCGCAAGCAAGCGCCACGGCCTGCCCTGGGGTGATGGACATCTCGGTGATTTACCGGCGCTTTTCGTAGATGCCATGGGTAATGCAAATTATCCTGTATTGGCACCCCGACTTAAAATTACTGACCTGAAAGGCCGCTCTTTGATGATCCATGCAGGAGGCGACAATCATGCGGATCATCCGGCTCCCCTGGGCGGAGGCGGTGCCCGCCTGATTTGCGGCATTATTAAGTGAGTTGGCGAAAAAATATGGAAAGGGGTGTTCTCATGACTATTCAGGTAGCAATTCTAAGCATTATTCTCACGGTTGTTGTCAGCGGCAATTCTCATGCAGTCGGGAAAGACAAGGTCTTGGAATTCAAAGGGAGCTCGATGGGTACGGTTACTTTCGACGGCTCAAAACACAGTAGTGCCGGATTAGTTTGTTCTGACTGTCACAATCCGGAAGTATTCCCCAAAATGAAGCAGGGGACCGTCAAGATAACCATGAACGAGCTGTATGCAGGCAAGTATTGCGGCAGATGCCATGACGGCAAGAAAGCTTTCATGATCAAGGACAACTGTACCCGTTGTCATCATATGCCAGGAATCAAATAGTAGAATCGATCATCCTGATTAAGACCGGCCCGCTAACCCGGCCGGTCTTGGCTTATGGCGTTGCCTCGACACGATGTCGCGTTGAGTACTGAAATCTGGCATGCAAGATTGCAACGTAAGAATGGATAAGCGGTTTTGAAGAAATCCGGGAGCGATTAGCTCCCTTTTTTTTGTCTGATATTATGGACTATTGTAAATTATTAAAAGTTAAGTAATATACATGCAACATTTATGTTAATTAAGACATCTTCAATGATTCGATCGCGCAGGAGGATACTCATGAGTATTGAAAAAACTGCCGGCACAGCTGCCGTATCCTCCGACATTACCGCTTCCGGACTTCAACATCCGCCGGTGCCGGTTGAGTGGTGGTTTCTTCAAGGGCGATACGGTGCGTCGGGTAATCAGGACAATTGTTTCATGTTCGCCTTTTTCCGCTATAACATAGCCAAGCAGGACGAGTCTCCAAAATACGGCTATGGGCTCCTCTTTGCCGAGCTTGCCCACGGCTCGGCAATACACAGTTACAAAAGCTGGACCGATCCGGTAATCTGGGGTCATGTTGTCGAAAATCTGCGAAATAACAACAGCTGTATGGACGACCTGTTCCGCAAAGCCCTGCTGGAGGAATTCGAGCAGGGAAAACCACCTCTGCCCATTGAATTAAAAACAGAGCCGGTAGTATTCCGAATGGGACCTCTGCATGCCGAATGGGACGGATTCTGCCTGCGAGAATGCCTGAACGGCGATATGGAGTTTCAATTCCCACTGCCGAGCAGCGGTAAAAACCTGGCATTTCTCCTGAAACCCGTGAACCGTCTTCATGACATCAAGTGCGGACCGGAAGCGGACAATCCTGATCGGGGCATGAAATACGAGGTTCGCACCCGGTGGACAATGCATGGCTTGCCGACTGAAGGAGAAACTGTTCCGGGGTACGCCTGGTATGAGCACCAATGGGGCGGCACGAGCTGGCTGGTCGATAGCGAGGTGGAACAAAGCCGCGTACTGGCATGGGAATGGTTCGGCCTATCCCTGGACAACGGCGCCGACTGCCTCGTGATGGTTCATCGGGACGCCAGGTCCAGGGAGGTCGTGGCACAGCACGCGACCTGGTTCGCACCCGACGGCTCCACGGTTGAAATCGATGATGTCGAACTGGAAGCCCGGCGTTACTGGTGCAGTCCGCATACCTTTATCCGTTATCCCGTGGAATGGGATATCCTGATCCCGTCGTTAAACCTGCGTATTCTTTTTCAACCCCTGGCCGACGACCAGGAACTGGCTACTTTCGAACCTGGGCGTGCCATATGGGAAGGAGCCGGCACTGCGGTGGGGACAATCGGCGGCATACAGGTGGCAGGAACCGCGCGAGGTGAACTGCACGGCTACGGGCATATCTTCAACTATGATGATTTCCTGTCAGATGCGACCCGTCCGGTGGATGATGCGTTGGAAGCGTTTCTTCCCTCCTGCTTCACCGATGAGCAGGCCGTCCGGTTCGCCGGGACCGCTGTCTGGCGCCACGATCCGGCCGGGCTGACAGCAGCGATATCAAGGCCGGTGTGGGATCTCCTGAATCGGAAGGGAAAACGGTGGCGGCCCCTGTTCGGGCATTTTCTCCTGCGGGCGCTGGGAGGGGACTGCGCGAAGTACGGTGCCCTGGTGTCCGTCATGGCTGAACTGCTCCACAGCGGCGCCCTGATCATCGATGACATCGAGGATGATTCCCTGCTGCGCCGCGGCGAAACATGCATCCACCTGCGCTATGGCACTGATATCGCCATAAATGCCGGCACTGCCCTTTACTTCCTCCCTGCCATCAAACTGATGGAGCAGACGGATCTTACAATAGAGCAACGGCTGCACCTGTACGAAATCAAGGAACGGGTCTGCATCGAGGCCCATTGCGGTCAGGCGCTGGACATCTACTGGACCCGCGCCCTGACACGCGAGAACCTGGATGTCTGGATGAGCGAAGGGATGGAGGACCGCCTGCTGCAGATGTACGACCTGAAAACAGGGGCCGGAACCCGTGGGGTGGCCCAGGCAGCAGCCGTGCTGGCAGGAGCCGATGACGGGATGTCGGCGGAATGCGTCAAGTTTGCCCGCGCCTATGCCGTAGCCTTTCAGATCGTGGATGATATCCACAACTTCAGCCGCGCTCCCCAGTGGACAAAAACCGCGGGCGAGGATATTGAGACCGGAAAACCAACCTTTGTGATCATGACCGCCCTGCGTCTGCTGGACGATAACCGTCGCCAACTGCTCGCGGATCTGCTGTGCGACCCGGCAGCAAGGTCCACTGCTGAAGGCCGCGCGTTGGGGATCGACCTCGTTCATGAATCCGGGGCGCTGGACATCTGCCGCAAACAGGCGTTGCGCCTGACCGATGAGGGATGGTCGAAGCTTGCAAGTCATCTGCCGCCGACTGAAGCAAAGATCCTGCTCAGGGCCATGTGTCAGAAAATGTTGCAGTTCATCTATGAAAGCTGATCCATGACCCATGATTTGATGAATGTGCCGGATTACTCTTGACTTATTGAGCAATGATTGTGAAATTATGCCGGTAAATGCAGGTGATCAAGATACAGGGTACTGAAAGGAAACCAATGACACGCGATGAAGCACGCAAGAAGATTATTTTTGCCCTGGATGTGAATGGGCTGGCTGAAATTGACCGATACGCCGAGATGCTCTCCGGCAAGGTTGGCATGTTCAAGGTGGGCAAGGAGCTGTTTACCTCCTGCGGCCTGGAGGCGGTCAAAACCGTCCAGCGCCATGGCGGCCAGGTCTTTCTGGATCTGAAGTATCACGACATCCCCAATACGGTTGCCAAGGCCATGGTGGAAGCGGCCCGGCTTGGTGTGCAGCTGGCCAACCTGCATGCCCTTGGGGGACGGGAGATGATGGAAACAGCAGCCACGGCGGTGCGCAAGGAATTCGGCGACCAGCGACCACGCCTGCTGGCGGTGACCATCCTGACCTCGTCCACCGAGGAAACGCTGCGGGGCGTCGGCATCGATCATCCCGTGCAGGACATGGTTGTGCGTCTGGCAAAATTGGCCCAGGAGTCCGGCATGGACGGCGTGGTAGCCTCGCCACTGGAGATCGGCCTGATCCGTGCGGCCTGCGGTCCCGATTTCCTGATCGTCACCCCGGGTGTGCGGCCGAGCTTTGCCTCGGTGGATGACCAAAAACGGATCATGACCCCGGCAGAGGCGGTGGGTGCCGGTGCCGATTATCTGGTGATCGGCAGGCCGATTGCCAAGGCTGCCGTACCGGCAGATGCTGCCGAGTTGATCGTGGATGAGATCGTGGCGGGGTGCCCATGAAGGGTGAATTGATATTCGGCGTCAATCCGGTCAAGGAATCACTGCAGGGTACCCGTGGGGCCTACAATCTGTATGTGCAGATCAGCGCAACCGACCACCGCGTGGAAAAGATCATCAAACTCGCGGAAGATCGCGGCGTGGCGGTGCATCGTCGTGAAAAACTCGATATTACCAAGATGTGCGCCTCTTCCCATCATCAGGGTATTGCCCTGGAGGTGGAACCGTTCCGTTATGCCGACCTTGATGATCTGCTGGCAACAATACCTCCATCCGGTTCTGCCGGTTTTCTGCTGGTTCTGGACGGTATCCAGGACCCGCACAACCTGGGCGCCCTGATCCGTACTGCTGCTTGCGCCGGCGCCAATGGCGTCATCATTCCCAAGGACCGTGCCTGCGGCATCACCGCTGCCGTTGAAAGGGCCTCGGCCGGTGCCGCGGAAACGATCCCGGTGGCCATGGTTACCAATATTGCCCAATCGCTGGAAACCCTGAAGAAATGCGGTTTCTGGATCTACGGTCTGGCCGGCGAGGCAAAGCAATCTGTTTATGGTGTGAATTTTTCCGGTAAAGTGGCCGTGGTAATCGGCAGCGAAGGGGAGGGGATCAGGCCGCTGGTGCGCAAACAGTGTGATCTGGTCATGTCCATCCCCCATTACGGCGGGGTTGGTTCTCTGAACGCCTCGGTGGCCGGGGGGATTGCATTGTTCGAGGTGGCAAGGAAGATCAACGGCCAAAACTGATCTGCAGCGCAGATAACCCGTGAAGTCATTAAAGCCGTCCTGACAGCATGTTGCTGATGGGATGGCTTTTATGTATTCGTGAGGCTTGTTGTATTTTTGCATTATATTTTTTATGAGCTGCATGTCTCAATTCATGTCAAATTGCGCCCAAGCCTTGTACTCCTGCTGGTAAAATAAGTATTTTTGTATTATATAATTTGCTGACATCAATTAAATATTCCAGACATTGCCGTTGCTACCGTTATCAGGAACTTCAAGTAAGGAGTAGCCATGAAAACAGGAAAGCTGGTCGTAATCGAAGGGATTTACGGAACTGGAAAGTATGCGGTCAGTCTTGCCGAGAAATTGCGGGAGGAACTGGCGGGCCAAGGGGAAGAGGTGTACGAGATTGAGAGTCCGGACACCGGCCGCGCACAGCTCATGGGGGTCCAGGATCTAGGGTGCGGCTGGCGTTACGGCCTGTTCAAACCGGATTTCTTTTACGAGCTGGCCTCCAGGGCACGGGCGTGCAGCGTTATACGTGTTGAGTTACGCGCCGGGAAAATCATCCTGTGCAAGAACTTCACGATCGCCTCCATCGCCTATGCCGCAATCAAATGGCACGATTGGTACAAGGAAGAGTTCAATGATCTGGAGGCCCGCGCACGAGGCCTGAATTTCGGTGGCGAGGTGATTCCTGACCTGACCATTTTTCTGGATCTTGCGCCGGAAATTGCCCTGATAAATCTGGGGTCGAGAATCGAGGGGCTATTTACGCCGGATGACATTCGCCAGCAGGCAGCATGCTACAAGAAGGAACTGGCAAAGCTGCCGAAGGACAAGGTAGGAATCATCGATGCCACAAAACCGGAAGAGATGATAGCCGCTGAAGCGTTGAAGCTTGTCAATGGTATCCTGTAGTATACGTTTGTTTCTGAGTAATACTTGAATCCGTGACGCCTTCAACCTCCCCCCCACCCTAACCCTCCCCTTTAGGCCCCAGAGGGTCCGCCAGGGGGGAGGGGACTTTTTTGTAACTGCGAAAGTTGAGTAATTAGTACTTATTTCGCCTTGGCAGCGCCAAGCGAACCCAGATACATGACAAGCGAGTCCAGCTCGACTGAACTGTCAGCGAGGGGCTTCCCTTTGAGCGCCTTCACCAGGCACTGATTTGAAATCTTTGCCAGGGTCTTTTTATCGTTGTCAGCAGCATCTTCCAATCCTTTGCCACCTGGATGGCAACTGGCGCAACTCTTCCCATTTGTCCCTAACGAAGTACTATTGAACAGCTCTTTTCCTTGTTTTACGGAAGGCCCGTCTGCTGCCGTTGCCATTGATGACATAAAAAACAGTGCGATAAATGCCTTGATAACTGTTTTATCCATTTGATACTCCTTCTTCTCCGGGATATGTTTCTTTCTGATGATATCAGTAATTCAACATCGGTCAAATCTCCGCATGTTTTTTTGCTGGGGTTGCCTGCAGCCGAATATTAGTTGTTGCCGCAGGGATAGACATAATAAACAGGGGTCTTACGGATATCCTGCACCCTTTTGTTGTTTGCCGCCCTCTGTTAGGGTATAAGTACCTGATCACAATATGTGGAATCTTCCACTGCCTCTCTGAAACAGGGGGAAGTTAAGCCAAGCCAAGGACAGACCGTGCCATCCAGTCATGACATAAAAACAGCACTGCCCTGGATTGCCGCGATAACTGGCGGCATACTCGTTTTTCTGGGTTACGCGGGCTTTGACCAGTTCTACCTTGAATGGATCTGCCTCGTACCGGTTCTATGGGCGATCCGGGGGCAGACCCTCGGCCGGGCTTTCTGCATCGGCTGGCTTGCCGGCATAGTAATGAACATCGGCGGATTCTACTGGGCCAGTCATATGTTCCGCCAGTTCGCGGGGATGTCCTGGCCGTTCGCAACCCTCGGCCTTCTGCTCCTGGCCGCGGCCAACGGCATCTTGCTCGCAGCCTGGGCATGGGCCACGCGGCTGATAATCCGTGACAACGGCTGGAACGTGGCCTGGGTTGCCCCGGTTGTCTGGACTGCGCTGGAGAAGTTCTGGCCAGAAATATTTCCGTACTACCTCGGCGCCAGCCAGTACAGGCTCTCCCCGTTAACCCAGGTCGCTGATCTGACCGGCATACTCGGGGTCTCCTTTATTGTTGTGTACATCAATTCCACGCTCTTTGCGGCCCTTGAACAGTGGCTTGAGAAACAAAAGATCGCCAAACGTCTGCTGCTGGCATGTGCAATGGTTCTCGCAACGGTGCTGATCTACGGCCAGGTCCGTATCCGTGCCGTGGATCAGCAGGCATTGGCTGCCGAAAAACTGGCCATTGGGTTGATTCAGACCAATCGCGGCGCCGGTGATAAACGACAAGACCCGGCAAGCCTGCTCCACGAGCACCAGGAGATGTCCCGGACGCTTGCCTCCAGTCAGCAGCTCGACTTGATCGTCTGGCCCGAATCCATTCTCGGCCTCAGGCTGGCATCCCGCAGTGGAGACCTGCCGCCCGGGCTGCTTGGCGATTCGCACACTCCAACCCTGTTAGGGGCAGTCCTGCAGTTCGAGGATGAAAGTACGACCCGCCATCCTTACGGTTCCGCCCTGCTCGCGGATCGTTCCGGCCGGATTCTCGGCATCTACGACAAGATGGTGCTGGTCCCGTTTGGTGAGTACATCCCCTTTGGCGAGACCTTCCCGATCCTCTATTCACTGGTGCCTACCGCGGGCAGGTTTCAGCCCGGGCAGAGCTCTAAGCCGCTCCTGCTTGGAAAACATCTGCTTTCAGTGAATATCTGCTACGAGGATATCTTTCCCGGGCATGTCCGCTCCCTGATGCGGAGAGGCCCGGACCAGCGCATTCCCGATGTGCTGGTCAATCTGACCAACGACTCCTGGTACGGCAAAACAACCGAACCTGTGGAACACCTTGCCCTGGCAAGCTTCCGTTCGATCGAGCATCGCCGTGCCCTGGTACGCTCCACCAACACCGGCATATCCGCGTTCGTGGACCCGGTTGGGCGTATTGTAAAACAAAGCGGCATCTGGACCAGGGAAACGCTCGTAGACCGGGTTCCGATGATGCAGGGATCCACTGTTTATGCCCTGTTGGGAGACTGGCTAGGCTGGATCTGTGCGCTTCTTTCCCTTGCCGGCATCGGCCGGGCGCTGCTCCATTCATCCCGAAGCAACAAGGCCAGGCAACCGCCCGTTGAAAATGATGCTCCCCGGAGCAGTAAACAGTCCGGGCCGGGCAAACGCCAACAACACTAAAACCACTTTCAGTAACGAGGTACCTATGAATCCTGTCCAAGCAATCAAACTACTTGTATTACTCTGTTGCGGCCTTATTTTTTCCGCATGTGCTGCAACACCCCCAATACAGATTCCCCCCCAGCGCCCCGCCAGGATTGCACTTGTCCTCGGTGCCGGCGCATCCAAAGGCTTTGCTCACATCGGGGTATTGAAAATCTTCGAAAACAACAAGATTCCGATCCATATGATCGTCGGCACCAGTGTGGGCAGCTTTGTCGGCAGCCTGTATGCCTACGGTTATGATGCTTACGCGCTGCAAAAGATCGGCATGTCGCTGGACAGGGGAGATATCGCCGAATTGACGATTCCGGACAACGGATTCCTTAAAGGAGAACGGCTGCGGGACTACGTCAACACAAAAGTAGGTTCTTCTCCCATGGAGAAATTCAGGATTCCGTTTTATGCCGTGGCCACCGATATCAAAACCGGCGAGAGAGTGGTTTTTAATTCAGGAAATGCCGGAATGGCGGTCCAGGCCAGCTGCGCAATTCCAGGCGTGTTCCAGCCGGCCAGATTCTCCGGAGCAAGCTATGTGGATGGAGGTGTGGTAGATCCGCTGGCAGTTGACGTTGCCAAAACCTATGGAGCTGATGTGGTGATCGCCGTTGATATTTCTTCCGGAATAGACACTGTAGTCCCCACTTCTACGATGGAAACCATAATGAAATCGATCCAGATTATGTACAGCAAGATGTCCCTGATTCCCATCAGCCATGCTGACGTGGTAATCAAACCGATCGTCGGTTTCGTCGGGTCAGCGGATTTCAGCCACCGGCACGAGGCGATCATGGAGGGGGAAAAGGCGGCCCTGGCAGCCATGCCCAGGATAAATGAACTTCTGGCAAAACTCCGCAGGGAAGGGCGTTTGCCGTAAGCAGGACCATTCTTAGGCCTGAACTTCGTTCTCCTGCTCACTATTTAGCCGATTACATTGACGTTTTGGATAACACCTGTATACTGACAACAATGGTCGGAGGAAGATTTGGCCTGGATTGGTACTAACCCATTTAAAGGAGATACTACATGGCAAAAATCAGCAGAAGTATTATTTCAGCGTTGGTGCTGGGTATCCTGGTTGCCGGACTGTCCGGCTGTCAGAAAAAAGAGGGTCCGGCTGAGCGTGCCGGCAAAGAAATGGACAAGGCAGCAGAAAAAACCGGTGAGCAGATTGAAAAGATCGGTGAGAAGATAAAGGACACGGCAAAAGATATTAAAAAATGATTTCCTTGGCCCGCCTCGTGCGGGCCTTTGTTTATTTCAACCTTGGTGTCAGGAGTTTTTCCATGGAAGCCAAAGAAACTTTCATTCCAATATCTCTCGAGAGTATCGAGCCTCTGGTTTTTCCTGATGTTGCGCTGTACATAAAGACCGGCGGCAACGTCGTTCTTTACAAGAGCCACGGTCGTGATTTCAGCGATCATGACCATGAACGCCTCTCAAATAACGGAGTGGAGTTCGTTTTTGTTTCCAAGGGTGACATGGATGTCATCACCAGCCACATGGAAGCAAGCGCTGAGCGATTACTGATGAGCAATATCCTCAGCTCCAGGGCAAAGGGGAAGATGATCTACCAGACATCCATAAACTTCGTCAACGATATTTTCACCAACCCGGATAAATCCACTGACCTGGATCGTACAAAACGGCTCATAGAAAACCTGATGCTGTATCTTTCAGATAATCCGGACGCCATCAGCTCTCTGGAAACGGTCATGTCGCACAACTATCACACTTTTGTTCATTCACTGCAGGTTGCCTCCCTGACACTGCTGATGCACTCCGAGGCTTATACGCTGTCCCGCGACGAGATGCTGGATGTCGGCACCGGCGCCATCCTTCACGACTTCGGCAAGATATTTGTCCCACAGGAGATCCTGAACAAGAGCGGAAAGCTGAATGAGGCTGAGGTTGAGAGTCTCAAACGACATCCGGAGGAAGGATATCAATTTTTGCTGGACAAGAAGGTGCTGTCTCCGGTGGCGCTGACAATAGTAAGACTCCACCATGAACGCTGCAACGGCAGCGGTTATCCCCTCGGGCTGGAGGCCAGGGATATCCCGCGAAGCGCTCAGATTACCGGGGTTGCCGATGTCTATTGTACCCTTACTACAGACAAGAACGGCAGCAAGACCATGCCGCCCCATATTGCAGTCCAATTGATGCGCAATCAGATGAATGGCCTGTTCTCCCCGATTCTGCTGGACACACTCGAGAAGCTTGTCTGCACGGAAGACATCCAGCAATTCGTGCTGTAACCCGGTGAAACCCAACTTCGGCAGAGATGATTGGTTCCCGAACAGGAGCATTATATGGAGATGCGGCAAAGGGTATTATTTGTAGATCCTGCAACCGGATTTTATAAAATCAGAAAATACGGACTGGACAGATATTTCGGTCCTGCTGATCTGGGTATTCACCTTGTGGAAAAATACCGGTCTCTCAACTTCGGGGTCGGCATCTTTGCCGGTTCCATATTTCCCGGTTCCAATCGTATGGTGGTAACCGCCTATTCACCCTGCTGGCAGGGGTATTACATCAGTTCCATGGGTGGGGCAGGTCTGGTATTCAACAACCTGGGGATTAACATGCTGAGCCTGGTGGGAAAAGCCCCGGTCTTGTCGGTGCTTTTACTTAACAGGAATCATGGCGAGGAAATAGAGGTGGAGGTTGTCCCGATAGATGTGGAGGCGGTTTGGGGTACAGGCAGAAAAGGGGTTTACTCGCTTACCGACCATGTTTACGGGAACTTCGGCAACCGTTACGAAAATGATCCGCGGATTCTGGCTGCAGGACCGGCAGCCCTGCATACCGATATGGGCGGAATCATGTCGGTACCGATTACCAAGGGAAAGATCTCTTCCGTGGACACCTGGGCAGGCCGCGGAGGCCTGGGAAGCGCTATGGTGCAGAATCACGGCATTGTGGCAATCATATACGGCGGAACTTTTATAGACGAGGATTTCAGGGACCACAAGGTTGCGGATGAATGGTTCCAGAACAAATACAACCTGCGGCTGATGCCCAAGGACCTTGAGACGACCAGCAAATACCGCTACGACGAAAAGGTCGGCACAGGCGGCACCTTCGGCGTCAATTACGCCACCATGGGCGGCAGGATCATGGCCTTCAACTATCGCACCATCTTCCAGTCTGAAGAGGAGCGGCAGTCGATCCATAAGCGCTACATCCTCGACCATTACCTGAAGCAGTTCAACGAAGAGACCATTGCACTGAAACAGCAGGCCAACTGCGGTGAGCCGTGCGTGGCCGTATGCAAGAAGATGAACGGCAAATACAAGAAGGATTACGAGCCGTATCAGACAATGGGGCCTCTCTGCGGCATCTTTGACCAGCGTGCCGCCGAGAAACTTAATCATCATTGCGATGCCATGGGTTTCGACGCCATATCCGGCGGGGGTGTTCTGGCCTGGCTGATGGAACTGCTTCTCGATGGGATTCTCAATAAGGCTGAGCTTGGAGTCACTCTCACCCCAAAATGGGATATTAATGACTTCGATATTATAGCTGATTCGATGCATAACGCAGACCTGGGTTGCGAACTGATCGACGCGATTCTTGCAAGGCGAGGTATCCTGGATTTCCGGGAAGGTGTGCGCAAATGGAGCCGTACCAACTCTGTCGGCAGGGACAAACCCCTTCACGATTCCCTTGTCTACATCGCATTCAGCCGTCGTGGGTGGATGGTTCCCAATCAGTACTGGGTTGCAGGGGCATTGTCGCCGATGACCATAATGGGGAAATACTACATGGTCTACGGCAACGATTTTATCCCGCCGCGGGAGCTTGGCCGGAAATGCGCGGAGCGCCTGAAAAAGGAGCTGATTCTTGACAATCTGGGAATCTGCAGGTTTCACAGGGGATGGGCCGAGGAGCTGCTTCCGGAAGTCATGGGTTCTTTATATGATCGGAAAGATCAGTTCATTCATTCCGTAAATGTCCTGGCAAGCCGCCTCAACAGCCGGAACTGCCCGGTTTTCTGGGAATCGGAGCGTAATATTGATTTCGTGCACACCTTCCTGAAAAGAAAGAGGGATGTGGATATTGATCCGAATCCGGAACTTGCCGTATGGCTTGAAAAGTTTGAAAAGGACAAGGTTGAGGGCGCCAGGGAGTTCTGGTATGAGACCTTGAAAGGGATTGATGAAAGCCTGCTGGAACTGTATTGAAAGAATGAAGATATTATGACGTACGTAAATTCGCTGGAAATTAGAGGGCAAAAGAATGGAAAACAAGACGGATCAAACAGGTAATAATGGCTCTGAGATGCTATGCACCTGTGGAGAAATGCATAAAGGACACATCTGCTGGCTGACCCATATGGGACTGATCATGGAAGTTCATCATCTTACGGACTGCCCGACTGTTTCATGTACCAAATGCGGGGCAAAAGCAAACCTGCCTCATAATGTCTGTTTTCCCGTTGCTTTAGACTGCAGTTGCTAACCACTGAATCTGGCGTCGAAGCGGAGAAAATATTCTGACCGGCACCAGTTCTCCACATCCACCAAAGCCTGGAACGCTTCTTGGAAATCATTCATGCCGATTGTGAAGACTCCGTGGCCGTAGACAATGGCCCGTCCTGGTCCACCGATCACCGGCGGGACGTTTTTCGCGATGCCGCCGGCGCCGATCTCGCCGGCTACCACCGGTGCATCACCCAGCATCCGGACCTTTGAGCAATCCCTCCAGCAGTCTTTAATCAGACACCCCGCCTTTTCCTCGCACATCATACTCATCACCACGGCAAAGCGCGGATGGCCGTGCAGAATGGCCCGGCAGCCGGTGACTTCGAAGATGCGCCGGTGGGCCACCAGTTCGCTTGATGCAGTAATGCCGACGGTGGAACTGTTCTCAAAGGGAACCGGGTCAATGCAGCCGGCAAGTTCATCCAGGCTGGATGCGGTCTGGGAGATGTAGATCAGGACCCCATCGGAGTAAGAGATATTACCGAAGAAGGAATCCACCAGACCGCGCTGTACGGTGTAGCGTCCCACACGGGTGATCTCGTCGAGAATGGCACCCTTGCCTTGAAACGGCCCGGAATTGAATTGAAGCCCCTCCGCACTGAGCGGCAGCAGCCATTGATGGCGGAAATGGTCAAAAGCCTCGGCCTCTCCTGGCACTAGAAAACCCTTGTCCAGCACATCCTCCAGATATTTGATGAAGGTTGAGTGAAAGACGGAGGACCAGTTGATGTAGGCCTGTTCCACGGTCAGGGCGCCTGTGGCGACAATGCCGATCCCCTCGACGACGATACCCTTGCGATTGCCCAGCAGGCGGGCAACCTTGCCAACAGGATCTGAATTGAGTTCCGTTTTTCTCAAGATTGGTATGTCATGCAGAAAGGTACGGGTTTCGGTGTCGCGCGGGACGATCTCATGGTCATCGGCAGCGGATCTTTGTATGAGAAAGTCGGTAAAGGGGAGGGAGGGTGCTGCCAAGGTCAGCGCCAGGCAATTAAGATGGGCAAGGATTTCACCCGCTCTGCGCGCCAGTTCCGGTTCGCCGGCAGTAACCATGATATCGTCCTGGGCGGCAAAGGCTATTTGCCCCTCAAGCGCCGAACGGTCAGCCACCAGTTTGCTGCTGTACTTGGCAATCTGCTTTAGCATCAGGGTACAGAATCGAATACGTTGGTAAAAAGAATGGAGCCATCGGCCAGTATTTCTTTGCGGAAATGATTTCTCTTCTTGTTGGACGCCATCAGAATCTTTGGCAGCTTCATGGTGTTATCAGGCATGAAGGCTGGAGTTACATTGACCCCTGCCTGCCAGGCTTCAAAATGCAGGTGGGGACCGGTTGAACGGCCGGTATTGCCTGATAGGGCGATTACGGTATCAGCGTTCACCGCTTGTCCTTGCGTGACCGTCAATCGACTGTTATGACCGTAGAGAGAGACCATGCCGTTATTATGTTCGACCAGGACCGTGTAGCCATATCCCGGGCGTTGCCCGCTGAATACGACTATCCCGGCGGCTGCCGGCCTGACAGGTGTTCCCTCGGGAATGGCGATGTCGATACCGTTGTGCTGCCGCCATTTTCCGTCAATCGGATCAACGCGCAGTCCGACAGCTGAGGTAATCACACCGCCAACCGGTGGCAGTCTGGGCTCACTAACCGGACTTGCAGCAGAATCCTGCGGATTTATGGCATTCATCACTGTTTTTTCTACGATGTCATCAAGAGAGATATCATGGGTCTTCTGTTTGCTGGTGTTTTTTTTAAACTTTTTCTGACCATTTGATTTGTTGGACTTGTCCTTGAAGACAATGCGGGCATCTTTGTTCATGGGAGCGTCGGTGAAGGTTTCAACACCGTCAATGGTCACAAAACGATAGATATCACTATGGGCAGAACCGGCACATACAAAGACCAGCAAACAGGCATAAAGCAGGGAAGGGATCAGGGTCTTGGATAGTTCTTCAGGGTATGATTTGTGCATCTGCTTCCTCTTTAATGCTTGTCGTCCACGACTAATTCTGTTACATAATTCTCTTGATAACTATAGTGCAACTGTGACTTTCATGCAATTTAATATACAACTTGGGAATTTGGGATGATCCAATACTTTGATAAAATCATACGTGGCACCGAACATGAGGATAATCTGGTCATTGTCCAGTTCCTCAAGGGCATGATCGGGCAACGTTTCAGCTTCCTCAATTACTACAAAGAAATACCTGTTTCCTATGATGCAACTCTTCTTAATGTAGAAAATGAAATGGCCGAATTTGAGGTGCATGAATACCAGGCAAAGGCGATCAATCTGGAGCGTAGAGCCCTGATATATTCTCATGAAAAAAGCCAGGTGCTGGAGGATATGTCTGGCGAGGCTTTTTATATCAATATTGCGAAGAAGAGGGTAATCCTCTGTAAATTCGGCTATGGGAAAATAAGATCCAACCGGCGACGTTTCGTGAGGGTCCAGCTTGATACGCCTGTTGGTGTTGATCTCGCTTTTGATAACGATATCCTGACCGGCAGCATCTATGATCTTTCCCTGGGTGGGGCGGCAATGACTGTCAACTCAAATGAATTGCTCGTTCCAGGCAGTGACATAAATGTTTTTCTCAAACTTCCGGACATCCAGTCTGCCAAAATCATTGAGGTCGGCATGAGTGCGACGGTTATCAAGGTCGTGGGTGATGAGGCGCCATTTACCTGTTATATTGAATTCCATGCCGAGAAACATTCTCAACAACAGATAGCCTATTACATCAATCAGCGGCAGGTCGAAATAATCAAGGAACTGAAAGAGCTGAATTCCTGAGTTCCCCTGATCTCGTCTGCATAATATTTTGGCACAGTTATTTGACTCTGCCTGTTTTAGGAGCATCATCTTGGCGTCGTAACTCACAGTCAAATTCCAACTGGATATAACCTGCTGAAATTTATTGCAAAATTAAATCTAATGTTTTTGGCAAGACATTTGCTTAAATTGTTTAATTGAGTGTCAGCATCCATGCTTGTAATTTAACCCTTAAGCCTTATAATTTTCCCAATATATTCTACGGAAGGGAGGGATTTAGTTTGAAAAAAGTCGAGGCCATAATAAAGCCGTTCAAGTTAGATGAGGTGAAAGAATCTCTGAATGAAATAGGTATTCAGGGTATCACCATCAGCGAAGTCAAAGGATTTGGCCGCCAAAAAGGGCATACCGAGCTGTACCGGGGTGCTGAATACGTTGTGGATTTTATCCCCAAGATCAAGATCGAGATTATCGTTTCCGACGATATTCTACCCAAGGTTGTTGAGGCCATTGAAAAATCCGCCAAGACAGGCCGGATTGGTGATGGCAAAATATTTGTAACCCCTGTTGAAGCCGTTGTGAGGATCAGGACAGGCGAGACTGGTGAAGACGCCCTGTAATCATTAACCCCACGCCCGAAAACTGGATATGTGTGTTATCGAAAATATTTCAGCAAGAAAATATTTTCTACCTTACTAAAAAGGAGCAACCGATGACCCCGAAACAAGTAGTAGATTTTGCCAAAGAAAATGGCGCACTGATGGTAGATTTTAAATTCATGGACTTTGTCGGTATCTGGCAGCATTTTTCAGTTCCCATGAGCGAATTCAGCGAGGATACCTTTGAGGAAGGTCAAGGCTTTGACGGTTCTTCTATCCGTGGTTGGCAGCCGATTCACGCATCTGACATGATCATTGTTCCTGATCCGACCTCCGCTAAAATGGATCCTTTCATTGCTGTGCCGACCCTGTCGCTGATCTGCAATATCTTTGATCCGATCACCAAGGAAGGTTACAGCCGTGACCCGCGCAACATCGCTCTTAAAGCAGAGTCATACCTCAAGTCAACCGGTATCGGCGACACCGCTTTTTTCGGTCCCGAAGCAGAATTTTTCATCTTTGATGACGTCCGCTACGACTCAAGTGCCAATCAGTCCTTCTATTCCGTTGATTCAGTTGAAGGGGCCTGGAACACCGGCCGCGAAGAATTCCCCAACCTGGGTTACAAACCGCGCCACAAGGAAGGTTATTTCCCCGTATCCCCGACCGACTCCCAGAACGACCTGCGCAACGAGATGGTGCTTGAACTTCAGAAAGTCGGTATCCGTGTTGAATGCCAGCACCATGAGGTTGCCACCGGTGGCCAGGCCGAGATCGATATGCGCTTCAACTCGCTGGTCTCCATGGCTGATGACCTGCAATGGTTCAAGTATGTCGTAAAAAATGTTGCCTACCGCAACGGCAAGACAGCAACCTTCATGCCCAAACCTCTTTACGGTGACAATGGCTCCGGTATGCACTGCCACCAGTCCCTCTGGAAAAACGGCACCAACCTTTTTGCCGGTGACAAATACGGCGGACTGTCACAGATGGCGCTTTATTACATCGGCGGTATCATCAAGCACGCGAAAGCTCTCTGTGCCTTCACCAACCCGACCACCAACTCATACAAGCGTCTGGTGCCGGGCTTCGAGGCACCGGTGAACATGGCGTACTCCGCTCGTAACCGCTCTGCTTCCGTTCGTATCCCCATGTTCTCAACCAATCCGAAGGCCAAGCGTATCGAGTATCGTACGCCAGACCCATCCTGCAACGGCTACCTTGCCTTTGCAGCCATGTTGATGGCCGGTCTTGATGGTATCGAAAACAAGATCGATCCGGGTCAGCCACTGGACAAGGATATCTACGGTCTTACACCTGAAGAGCTCAAGGATATCCCGTCAGCTCCGGGTACTCTTGAGGAAGCTCTCAAATGCCTTGAGGCAGATCACGAGTTCCTGCTCAAGGGTGACGTATTTACCCCTGACGTTATCGAGAAATGGATCGAGTACAAAACCGAAGCCGAAGTCAATCCGGTCCGTATGCGTCCGGTACCGCTGGAGTTCGAACTTTATTACGATATTTAAACAGCCAAATACAAATCAGCATGAAAAAAGGCGGGAGCGATCCCGCCTTTTTTCGTTATCGGTTTTGCCCCACTCAATTGACTTTACCACTGCACTCTGTTAGAAATGCATGCTGTCTATACATTTACTAAGGAAAATAAATGGAAAACTTTCTTCTCAAGCTCTCCGTCATGCTTGTGCCGGGGATGCTGGCGATCGTCTGTCACGAGGTCTCACACGGCTATGTTGCCTGGCGTTTTGGCGATCCCACTGCACGCATGCTGGGGCGACTAACCCTTAATCCCCTCAAGCATATTGATATCATCGGCACTCTGATGATATTTTTTGTGGGCATCGGCTGGGCCAAGCCGGTTCCGGTTGTCTACGAAAATCTGCACAATCCCAGGCGAGATATGATTTGGGTTGCCGCTGCCGGCCCCATAACAAATATTACCCTGGCGATCATCTCAGCATTTGCCCTGCGTGCACTTGTGGCAATCGCCAATTCAGCAGTATCAGCTTCTACAATGTCACTGTTCCTGGAACCGCTGGTGTTGATGCTGGCATTTTCCGTTTATATCAATCTGCTGCTGGCAATATTCAACATGATCCCGGTACCTCCGCTGGACGGCGGTCGTGTGTTGGCTGGGCTGCTCCCTCATCGCCAGGCCTCTGCCTTGGCACGTATCGAACCCTACGGCATGATCATCATTATTTTACTGGTGTTCTTTACGAACATTTTTTCCTATGTAATATCACCAGTTCTTCGCCTCGGGATTCAACTTCTTGCCGGGCCACAGAGCGATATGGTGCTGGGTGTCACCCGATTGATGATGAAATGAAACACATCCCTGGAAAACAGGATCAGGGCGTTCACGAAGATAACCTCTAATTAATTAAAGGAGCTATTACAGATATGAAACAGCGCGTTGTCAGCGGCATGAGGCCTACCGGCCGTCTCCATATCGGTCATTACCACGGTGTCCTTGAAAACTGGATTCGGATTCAGGATGATTTTGATTGTTTTTTCTTTGTCGCCGACTGGCATTCTCTAACCACGGAATACGCCGATACCAGCGGGATCAAGGACAACATCCGCGAGATGGTACTGGATTGGGTGGCCTTTGGCCTTGATCCTTCCAAGAGCCTTGTTTTCCGGCAGAGCATGGTTCCTCACCACGCCGAGCTGAACCTGATTCTTTCCATGATCACTCCGGTTTCCTGGCTGGAGCGGTGCCCGACCTACAAGGAGATGCAGGAAAACCTGGATACCAAGGATCTCTCCACCTTCGGTTTTTTGGGTTATCCGGTCCTGATGGCGGCTGACATTATCCTTTACAAGGCCTCCCGTGTTCCGGTGGGGCAGGATCAGCTGCCGCATCTGGAGATTACCCGTGAGATCACCCGGCGCTTCAACTATCTTTATGGCCACGTATTTCCGGAGCCAGAGGCACTGCTGACCGAAACCCCCAAACTGCTTGGCCTTGATGGCCGCAAGATGAGCAAGTCCTATGGCAATTCCATCTACCTGTCCGACACGGCAGAGGAGACCACCAAAAAGGTCATGGGCATGATGACCGATCCAGCCAGGGTGCGCCGTACCGATCCGGGCGAGCCTGACGTCTGTGTGGCCTTTAACCTGCACCGCATCTACGTGCCGCAGGAAAAACTGGACGAGATTATCCCGGCCTGCCGCACTGCAGCCATCGGTTGTGTGGAGTGCAAGCGTATCCTTGCCGGCTGCATGAATGAACGCCTTGCTCCGTCCCGGACAAAGCGGGAGGAACTTGCCGCAAATCCGGGATTCGTGGATGATCTGTTGCTGGACGGCAGCCGCAGGGCTTCGCTGGTGTCCGATGCTGTCATGACTGAGGCCCGGGCTGCATTAAAGTTGTAGTACAAAAACGGATTAAAAACATATGATTACTCGGATGTCGGAGGAAAACCTGAACCTTGACGGGTTCCATGAAATCTACAGTGTTCATCTCGACAAGTTCGATGGTCCGCTGGACCTGCTGCTCCATCTGATCAAAAAGAATGAACTGGATATTTACGATATCCCCATCGCAGTTATTACCCGGCAGTACCTCGATTATATAAAAGTCCTGAAGGAGCTCAATCTGGAAGTTGCCGGCGACTTTCTGCTGATGGCTTCGACCCTGCTGCATATTAAATCACGCATGTTGCTTCCCCAGGATGAGCAGGAAGAGGGGGAAGAAGAGCTCGATCCCCGCGCCGAACTGATTCAACGATTACTGGATTACCAGCAATACAAGGAAGCCGGGATGGTTCTTGAGGCAAGGGCTTTGTTGGGGCGTGAGGTCTTCACACGATCCTGTCCCGAGTCGCTGTTCCTTGCAGCCCAAAACGATGAGGGTCCGCTGGAGCTGGAATTGTTCGACCTTGTCGATGCTTTTCGTTCGCTGCTGACACGTATCCCCGTTGAAAGCTTCCATGATGTGGCAGCCATCGAAACCTTCAGTATCGCCGACTGCATCAACAATATCCTCTCCTTGCTCCAGGAACGGGATATGGTACACTTTGATGATCTTGTGCGGGATGAGATGACCAGGGAGCTCGTTATAGTGACGTTCCTGGCGATCCTGGAGTTGTGCCGGCTAAAGCTGATCCGCATCTTCCAGGGTGGTCAACATGGTAATATCTGGTTTGTTCCTGCGGTGTTGCAGGAACCCGCAGAACAAGGTTGAAAATTTAACCGGCTAGAAGCTGCAAAATACATTTCCAAAGGGGAAGACGTCATGAGCATGCTTTCGGAGTTTAAGGAGTTTGCGGTAAAGGGAAATGTCGTTGACATGGCGGTAGGCGTCGTGATTGGCGGAGCTTTTGGTAAGATTATCACATCCCTTGTGGGTGATGTGATAATGCCGCCCATTGGTGTTGCATTGGGTGGCGTAGACTTTTCCAGTTTATCTGTTGTCATCCAGGCTGCCATTGATAATAAACCCGCCGTTGTCATCAGCTACGGGAAATTTCTGCAGACGGTCATTGATTTCATAATCATTGCCTTTGCCATATTCATGGCAATAAAGGCGATGAATTCGCTCAAAAGGCAGGAAGAAGCAGCTCCCGCGGCGCCGGCCGCGCCGCCAAACCAAGAGGTGTTGCTTGCGGAAATTCGAGATTTGCTCAAGGAAAAAAGATAGCGGATCTTCTTTCATTCGAATAAAAGCCATGTTTCATAAATTCTGTGCCCTCTGTGTACCCCCGTACTACGAGGGCACAGCAATACTCAGCTTGTAAAGGAAGGCCTTACCAAAACATGCCATTAGCTGCAATCATTGAAAGCATTGTCTTTGCTGCAGATGCGCCATTATCCCTGGATCGGATATGCGAGATGCTGCATGAATTTGAACGTGAGGATATTAAAGAGGCCGTGGCTGAACTGGGCCGTTACCATGAGGAGCGGTCCGGTGGATTTCAACTGGTCGAGGTGGCTGGCGGCTGGCAGTTCAGAACGAACCCAATGTACCAACAGTACGTGACGCGCCATATCAAGACAAGGTCAATCAAGTTTTCCCCATCGGCGCTGGAAACCCTTGCCATTGTTGCCTACCGCCAACCCGTGACACGTACCGAGGTTGAGTACCTGCGTGGAGTAGACTGCGGAGGGGTTTTAAAAACCCTTCTGGAGAAGAAACTGGTCCGGATACTTGGTAAAAAGGATATTCCAGGGCGACCACTGATATATGGCACGTCAAAGGAATTCCTTGAAATATTCGGACTCAAGGATTTGAAAGGTCTACCAACGCTTAAAGAAATTCAGGCTCTGGACGAAACACCTCATTATGAACAACAGGATGACCTTCCACTGGGCGATTGAACTTTAACTATCTGTTTGTCAGGGCAGGGGGTGAGGTATGCGACGGCAACCGGCAGTTGCAGGGCAATTCTATAACAACAGTGCAGAGCAGCTTCGTAGCGAGTTGAAGATCATGATTCCCGTTACGGGTGATCAAAAGAAGGTCCTTGGTATCATCTCGCCCCACGCAGGTTATATCTATTCCGGCGTCGTAGCAGGCAAGGGGTATGCCTCCGTGGAAATTCCATCCACAGTGCTGATCCTCGGGCCCAATCACCATGGCGCAGGGGCGGCAGCAGCCCTGCACCCTGATGGTGAATGGCTGACCCCTCTGGGAGCTGCCCCCATTAATGACCGCCTGAACAGTTTTATCGGTCAGCATGTACCCTTTGTCCAATCGGATGCCGTTGCCCATCAACTGGAACATTCCCTGGAAGTGCAGGTTCCCTTCCTCCAGTATCTGCGTCCTGATGTCAGCATCGCTGCCCTCTGTCTGGGACATGGTGATTATGCTGCGGTGCGGCAGATCGGGGATGGTATTGCCGCGGCAATCCGGGCTTATGGCGAAGAGGTGCTGATTGTTGCCAGCTCGGACATGACTCACTATGAATCGGCTGAAGCAGCCCGGCGCAAGGACAATCTGGCCTTGGAACGGGTGTTGGCCCTGGATCCCGAAGGGTTATTGCGGATCTGTCGCAGCGAACGCATTACCATGTGCGGGGTAGTGCCGTCGGCAGTCATGTTGGTTGCAGCTAAAGGGCTGGGGGCAAAGCAGGCAAAGTTGGTGACCTACGCAACCAGCGGTGATGTCACCGGCGACAATAATCAGGTGGTTGGCTACGCCTCGGTAACGGTCTGGTAGTATTCATC
>JBGSQD010000002.1:0-8691 GCA_041738275.1 Geobacterales bacterium | reverse complement strand
ATGTTTCTCCGGTCAGAAGGGCCAGAACCGCGGGATGAAGATAGTGGCAAGTATCCAGAACAGGATGTTGAGGGGGGTGCCGACCCGCAGGAAATCGGCATACCGGAACTGGCCAGGTCCGTAGATCAGGATATTGGTCTGATAGCCGACCGGGGTCATGAAACTGGCCGAGGCGGCAAAGGTGATGGCCATCAGCAGGGGGCGGGAGTCAATATTGAGAGCCTCGGCTGTTGCAATGGCGATTGGTGCCAGAAGCGCTGCGGTGGCGTTGTTGGACATTATCTCGGTCAGGAGCGAGGTAGCCAGATAAAGCCCCGAAACGAGGGCAACCGGTCCCCATTTGCCCACACTATCCACCAGAAACCCGCCAATCAGTCGCGCTGCCCCGGTTGTCTCCAGGGCGGTTCCCAAGGTCAGCACCCCTGCCAGCAGGAAGATTACCTGCCAGTTGATCGAGCTGTAAGCCTCCTCCAGGGTCAGGCAGCGGGTCAGTACCATCAGAATACAGCCGATAATTGCCCCGGCCACGATCGGCACATATCCGGTGGCGGCAGCCAGTACCACTCCGGTCGCAATGGCTATTGCGGTCAGCATCCTGCTCTTTCTGAACAGAGGCAGCTCCACCTGGGATACCAGAACAAAGGTTCTGTCCTCCCGCAACTGATCAATATGCTGTCGTTCCACTTCGAACAACAGCACATCCCCGGCTCGCAGCTTCATGGTCTCCAGGTCCTCGCGCATGACCATCCCCCGGTGACGCACTGCCAGGGCAGTAAGACCATAGCGGGAGCGGAATCTGGCCTGTTTCAGGCTGCGGCCGTCCAGGGTGGAACCGGGTGCCACCACCGCTTCAACCAGCATCGCCTCCTCGCTCATTTTCTTGCCTGAGTCCTGCCTGAGGGCAATGCCGCGCCGTTCCTTGATTTTAAGGAAGTTTTCCAGATCACAGCGCACCTTGAGGTGATCGTCAGCCTGCAGTACCAGCATTTCAGGCGATTCTTCCAGATGCTGCCCGTTTCTGAATACATCCACCCCACGGATGGAAACATCCTTCAGCAGCGGTGACGCAGCCAGAACAGTTCCGACGGAGAGGGCCTCAGGTTCCAGCACGATTTCGATCTGATAATCGCCGCTGCCGAAAATCGGACCACGGTTGGCGCTTCCACGGTCAGGAATGAGCCGCACCCCCACCAGGAGCATATAGGCGCTTCCGACTCCGAAAAAGATCAGGCCCAGAGTCGTCATCTCAAACATGCCGAAAGGCGCCAAGCCGTGACGCTCGGCAATGGAAGAGACCATGATGTTGGTGGAGGTGCCCACCAGGGTGCAGACGCCGCCGAACATGGAGGCAAAGGAGAGGGGCATCAGGAGGCGTCCGGCAGCCACGCCCGTGTCCCTGGCAATACCCAGGGCAATGGGAAGGAAGATGGCAACTGCTGCCGTGTTGTTGATGAAGGCTGAGAGCATGCCCACCATCAGCACATCATCACCAGCACCAGCCAGAAGCTTATCCTGCCTGCCCGTCCCAGTGTCCCCCCCATCAGGTTCACGGCGCCGGCCTTGAAAAGTCCCGCAGACAGGATGAACATTGCCCCCACCGTGACGGTGGCCGGGTTGCTGAAGCCGCCGATGGCATCCTGTGGAGTGATGATGCCGGACAGCAGCATGGCTCCCATGATGATCATGGCGGTCAGGTCCACCGGCAGACGCTCGGTTGCGAAGAGGATGACGGCTGAGAACACCAGTCCCAGCACAAGGGCGATTTCAATGGTCATGGTAACGGTGGTCCAATAATTGATATTCTAATAATGCTGATGAAGACGAATTACGCACCTACATCGACTGTCCGAGCTGGTAGTAACTACCCACTCGTTTTTGAAAAGATCGCACTCCTTCCAGTGCTGCCTTCAGACGTCCCAGCTCCATGCGGTTCAGCCCTGCAAGCGCGATCAGGTTGTCCGGCTGCCGTCCGGCGCTGATTGCTTCAACCTGGGTACGCAGCCGGAAATGTACCAGCGCGTAAAAACTGGCGATTAGATCGTCAGCCTCTTTTTGTTCGAGCACCCACAGTTCCGCCAGTCGCTCGATCCTCGGAACGGTGCCGGTTTCCTGCACCCCATTCCCCAGGGAGAGGATCTTGACCCCCTCGGTGATGGCGAAAATTCCCGCCCTTTTCAGGTCAACCCGTCCGGCATTCGCACCCTTTTCAACCTTGATCCGGCCGAACCACCCCAGCGGCACGGCAAAACGGAGCAGGTTGGCGGTCATATGTCCGAGAAACAGCTCACTTCCCTGCAGACGTCCGGCGACATGTTCCTTCAGCGCCTGCTCCAGGGACGGGTCGCCACTCAACATGCGCAGGTCGGAGAACATGCTGATGTTCAGGATGTTCTCCGGGGTCGGTGTGCTGAACCATTGATCCAGTACGGCTCGCCACTGCTCAAGGCTGCGCCGCCACGGATCGTTTTTAGCCATGATGCCACCGGGGCAGCTGGGCACTCCTATGGCGATCAGGCTGTCGATCAGGGCCGTGCTGAATTCTTCCAGCTGCTGAATGTCCCTTGCTGAAAGGTCGTCGGCGTAGACCAGAGCATTGTCCTGGTCGGTGGTCAGGGTCTGTTCGCCCCGTCCTTCGCTCCCCAGAACTACAAAGGCAAACCGTTCCGTCAGACCGGCAAAACGTTTCGCCCGTAACAGGCCGATCAGGCGGATCACGATCCGGTCGTTTAGATGGGCGATCAGGCGCACCATGTCTCGAATATGGACACCGGTGCCGATCAGGTGCCGGACCAGTCCCTGTACCCGCTGATGAAGCAGTTTCAGTTCCTCCAGGGTGGGCGCTTCCTCGATCTCCCGCACCATCTGCTGCGGAGAACGGGTCTGCACGCGCAGGATATCAGAATCGGTGATAATCCCTGCCAATCCACCGGCCGGATCGGTCACCACCAGGCGATGAATCCGGTGGCGGGTGATGAGATGGAGCGCTTCGAACAGGTAGTCATTCTCGGAAATCGTAATCAAGGGGGTGTTCATGACGTCCGCAACAGTGAGGGTTCCAGGATCAATCCCTTGAGCCACCACCTTGTTGCGCAGGTCCCGATCCGTCAGGATCCCCACCGGGTTTCCGTCAAGGCAGACCACGAGGCTGGAAATATTTCGGCGCTGCATGGTCTCCGCGGCATGGATCAGCCGGTCAGACGGGGCGCAGGTGATGACCTCGCGTCGGCAATAGCTTCCCACGGTCAGAAACAGTGAATTCAAATCAGGCATTGTATCCCTTCCGCACAACGGCAGTCCCGGACAGTTCTCATATTCACCTGCCGCGTTTAAGAGCCTCGATCCTCTCCTCCAGTGGAGGATGAGTCATGAACAGCCGTTTCAACCCCCCGCCGGTTGTTCCTGAGATTCCGAAGGCGCTCATCTGATCAGGCAGGTGGGGCTGCCCTGCGGTCTTACGCAGTTTTTCCAGGGCTGCCACCATCTTGTCACGTCCCGCCAGGGCGGCTGCGCCGGCATCGGCCCGGAATTCCCGCTGGCGGCTGAACCAGAAAACGACCATGCTGGCCAGGATGCCGAACACCATCTGGGCTGCCATGGAGGTGATAAAGAAGGCTGGTCCGTGACCCCGCTCGGTTTTGAATACAATCCGGTCAACCAGATGGCCGACCACCCTGGAAGCAACAATTACGAAGGTGTTCACCACCCCCTGGATCAGGGCCAGGGTAATCATATCGCCGTTGGCAACATGGCTGACCTCATGGGCCAGCACCGCTTCGGCCTCGTTGCGGTCCATTGCCCGGAGCAGGCCGGTGCTGACCGCCACCAGGGCGCTGTTGCGGCGCATGCCGGTGGCAAAGGCGTTGACATCCGGCGCGTCATAGATCGCAACTTCGGG
Organism: Geobacterales bacterium; assembly: GCA_041738275.1. Taxonomy (GTDB): domain Bacteria; phylum Desulfobacterota; class Desulfuromonadia; order Geobacterales; family Pseudopelobacteraceae; genus JACPFJ01. The sequence goes on along the minus strand of JBGSQD010000002.1, from coordinate 4,796 downwards.
CATGTTGATGCCGGCTTTCAACGCCTGACGCCGCACCACCTCCAGCAGCCAGACCTCAACCTCGTTGGCCGGGCTGGTAATCACCCTGGCGCCGGTCATCCGCTTGGCAGTCCACTTGGAAATAGCCAGCGAGATCAGCGAACCGCCGAATCCGAACACGGCAGCGAAAATAATCAGACTGGTCATGTCCAGTCCCTGTTGAGTGAGCATCGGGCCGACATTCAACAGGTTCAGGACGATACTGAGTACAAGGACAATTGCCAGGTTGGTAATCAGAAAAAGGGAGATTCGTTTGAACATGATGCACCTCCGCGTAGATGAATTGGCATTATCGATCGTTGGTCAACAGTTGACGCGCTGCCGTCTGAACCGGATCCCAGACAGGAGAAAAGGGTGGGGCGTAGGAAAGATCCAGGTCAACCAGTTGCTGCGCGGTCATTCCTGCGGTGATGGCGGTGGCCAGTACGTCGATCCGCTTGGCCGCTCCCTCCAGGCCGACGATCTGTCCCCCCAGCAGACGGCCGCTGCCCTGTTCAGCCAGTAGTTTCACCGTGATCCAGCCGACACCGGGATAATAGCCGGCCCTGGTTTTGCTCTTGGCGGAGGCGGTGTCGTACAGCAGGCCCAGGGCGCGAATCTCCCGTTCCATAAGGCCGGTGCGGGCTACCTCGTACTTGCAGATCTTGCTGACCGCCGTCCCCACCACGCCGGGAAAAGTGGCATAACCGCCGGCAAGATTGGTGCCGGCCACGGTGCCCTGTTTGTTGGCCACCGTGCCCAGGGCCACATAAAACGGCTGGCGGCTGACCAGATGGAAGCTCTCGGCGCAGTCGCCGGCCGCCCAGACCCCAGGAGCCGAACTCTGCATGCGCTGGTTGACCCGGATGGAACCCTTTTCTCCCAGGGTGATGCCGGCAGCAGCAGCCAGTGCCGTGTTGGGTCGGGTGCCCAGACCGATAATCACCAGTTCGGCCGGCAGTGTGCGCTGGTCGGTCACCACGCCGGTTACCCGGCCATCGGCATTCTCATAGCCGGTCATGGATTCCTGCAGGTAAAGCGTCACCCCGATCTCCCGCAGGGCGTCGGAGACCATCACTCCCATGTCCGGGTCCAGGGTGCCCATCACCTGCTCCCCTCTCTCCACCAGTGACACCTGAAGCCCTTTGCGAACCAGTGCCTCCGCCATCTCAAGCCCAATGTAGCCGCCCCCCCACAACCACGGCTCGTCGGGGCTGCTCGCGCTCCATGTACTGCTGCACCCGGATGCCGCTGGCTAGGGTGGACAGTCCGAAGATGCCGTCGGCATCGCTCCCAGGCAATTCCGGCATGATCGCCTCGGCGCCGGTGGCGATCAGCAGCTGGTCGTAGTCTTCCCATGTTTCGTTATTGTTTTCCAGGTTTCTGACCAGAACGCGCCGGCCGTTCAGATCGAGTTCAGTCACCTCATGGCGCACCCGGGCATCAATGTTGTATTTTTCCCGGAATTTTTCCGGGGTACGGGCAATCAACAGATCTGCCGATTCCACCAGACCGGCGATGAGATACGGCATGCCGCAGGCTGAGTAGGAGGTGTGCTGGCTGCGCTCAAACACCACGATCTCACGCTGCGGATCCTTCCGGCGTACCTTGGAGGCGGCGCTCATGCCGGCGGCATCACCTCCGATTACCACAAGCCGTGTAGCTGTCATAACACTATCTCCCTTGTCTTCCTTTATCAAATGCCCATACTGCCAGTTTCCAGTGACTCCGTGGCCCAGAACCGGGTGTCACGACCGCTTCGGCGTCCGTTGCGAAGCCGCAAAGGACAAGACGCGTCCCGCGTGCACTTTATGGAGCCTGGGCGGCCTTATGCGCTACGAATAACTTGCCGGCAGCTGCCAGTTGATCTGATGTCCCCAGCAGCAGAACGATATCACCATCCCTCAGTTCCCATACCGGATCAGGGTTCGGAATAAGCTCATCACCCCTCTTGATAGTGAGTATGGTGGCTCCGGAACCGTTTCGCAGGACTCCGTCCCTCAGGCTTTTCCCTTCAAGCGTTGCCCCTTTGTGTACCCTGTACGTTGCGATCTCCGCACCGGAAAGATAGCCGCTGATGCCAACGGCATGGCTGTGCCTGCGGCTCATGGTGCGGAACATTTCATAACCGTCGCTGCGGACCTCGGCAATACAGCGTTCGATGTCATCCTGCGGTACGAGGTAATTCCTCAGGACTCGGGAGAGGATCTCCACGGAAGTTTCAAACTCCTCAGGGACAACCTCGTTGACCCCCAGTTTATAGAGCGGTTCAACTTCCAGGATATAACGGGTCCTGACAATAATATGAATGGAGGGGTTTAACTGTCGCGCCAGGGAGGCCACCCTTCTGCTGGTGGCAGCATCCGAAATGGCAATCACCATGCCCCGGGCCTTGTCGATGTGGGCGTGCTCCAGCACCTCCGGCTTGGAGGCATCGCCGAACTGGATATGCTGTCCTTTTTTTGCCTCTTTCTTGACCGTAAAGGGATTGGTCTCAATGACAACATGGTGGATATGAAGCTTGTTGAGCACCCGAGCCAGATTCTTGCCGTTGACGCCATAACCGACGATTATGACATGATCACTCATGGATACCGGCTTCTCATGTCTGGATAGTACCCCTTTTCCCTTTGTCCAGTTATGGGGCAGAATTCCGACAAAGTAATCAGCAACAGTACCGGCAAACTTGAGACAGGCAGGAGTCAGTCCCATGGTGGCGATGGAGGCGGCCAGAAATATCTGGTAAAGCTCAGGGGTGAGAAGACCGAATTTGACCCCGGCCTGGGAGAGGACAAAGGAAAACTCACCTATCTGGGCGAGAGAAAGTGCCGCAATGATGGCGATGCGCATCGGTACGCCCAACGCCATGGCCGCCCCGGTGGTAATGAGCGTCTTGATGATCAGGATGGTACCCACCAGGGAGATGATCAGGAGCGGATGCTTGACAACCACCTCCGGATCAAGCAGCATCCCGACGGAGATGAAAAACAGGCTCATAAAGGCTTCCCGGAAGGGAATGATGTCGCTTAGGGCCTGGTGGCTGTATTCTGATTCCGAGATTGCCAGGCCGGCGATAAATGCCCCCAGGGCCAGCGACAATCCGGCCAATGCCGTCAGCCAGGCGGTGCCGAGGCCGATGAAGATGATGGACAGAATGAAGAGTTCGCGGCTTCGGGTCCTGACAATCTGCTTGAATATCCAGGGGACGAGAAAACGGGCTCCGTAATGCGCGGCAAGGACTACCAGCGCGGCCTTGGCGCCGATGGTCAGAATACCCTGTATGCCATCGCCTTTACCCGCCAGAAGCGGCGTCAGCAGCATCAGCGGCACGATGCACAGATCCTGGAAGATCAGGATCCCCATGGCCATTTTACCATGGGGTGAGTCGGCCTGGCCGGAATCTATCAGCAGCTTCATCAGGATTGCGGTGCTGGAGAGCGCCACCAGAAAACCGAAAAAGGCCGCCTGAGTGACCGGGAACCCGAAGGCTGCTCCGACAGCCGCCACCGCCAGGATGGTAACAAGCACCTGCAGACCACCGCCCCACAGCACGATATGCTTGATCCGCATCAGCTCTTTCAGGGATAGTTCGATACCGATGGTGAACAGCAGCAGCACCACCCCGATTTCGGCCATCTGTTCGACCTGGTGGGTGTCCTTTATGAAGGCAAGCGCATACGGTCCGGCCAGGATGCCGGTGACGAGAAAGCCGATAATGGAAGGGAATTTCAAGCGCCGGAAGAGGACTACCGTAACCAGGGCCAGTCCAAACAGAATCTCGATATCTTTCAATGCTTCGTAGGGCATGCTCACGCCTTTACAAATTAATTCCCTGTTTGACAGCCCCGACAGTTGCTCAGGCAGCATGATGCAGTCATACGGTTGTTATCGCCGAGTGAAACAAGACTTGATAACATATTACAGTATTACGGCTTTTTTACTACCCCGGAAGTTTTTGCTGAACTTTTTAGTGGTGCAGAAATGGAATGAAAAAGACATGTAACATCAAAATCTAACCCCCCTTGTCCCCACTTATCTAAGGGGGGAAGCCTTGAAGTCTCCCCTTGGATAAGGACCCTCTGGGCCTAAAGGGATATTTAGGGTTAGACTAGTCCATGTTGAGGAGCAGATGTGCCGCAATACTGGCAGCATATCCCAGGGCTATGGCCCAACTCCATTTCAGGTGAGCACCGAAGGTGTAAACCCCACGGGCAGATCCCATAAGAGCAACGCCGGCGGCTGAGCCGATCGAGAGCAGGCTGCCTCCGACCCCTGCTGTCAATGTTACCAACAACCACTGGCCGTGGGACATGTGCGGGTCCATGGTCAGGACCGCAAACATGACCGGGATATTGTCAATGATCGCCGAAAGAATCCCCACCATCACGTTGGCGGTCGTATGCCCCAATCCGTCGTACATGAACGTCGATACCCCGGCAAGATAGCCGAACTGCCCCAGCCCCCCCACGCAGAGAATCACACCGTAAAAGAAGAGCAGGGTATCCCATTCAGCCTTGGCGATTTTGCGGAACAGGTCGAAGGTTGCGTACCTGTGCCCGGTTACGTCCAACGGGTTGTCACCGCTCAACAGGCGCCCTTCTGCCTTTTTGAGATAGTAGGAAAAGAAGGAAAGATATCCAAGACCAAGCATCATACCAACCGCCGGCGGCAGGTTCAGCTTTATTGCGCAAGGTGCTGATATGGTAGTATGCACTGGAGGTATGAGCGTAGATCCAGACGATATGACCCCTGGGGCAATTCGTGCGACAGGAGCTGAT
>JBGSQD010000337.1:0-15073 GCA_041738275.1 Geobacterales bacterium | reverse complement strand
GGGTCGTTCAGCTTGTCGCCCCTGAGCTTCAGGCCAATGACCAGGCTGAACCCCAGCTGGAACAATCTTTTCAGGTATTCACCGGTCAGGATCTCTGCACCCTTTGCCTCATCCCCTCCGCACAGGTACTCCAGGGCGATGTTCAGGTAGCCGTACATCCGTTCCACCACCGACTTCATCTCTGCCATGTCGGCAAGATGGGCCTCATCAGCCACCAGAGCCGTATTGATCAGGTAATTCAGCTCCATGCGAAACAGTTCCGAATCCATCAGGAGGATGGCCCGCTCCAGAAACGTCTTCCCGGTCAATAAAATCCCGGGGAGAGTGGTCGCTTCGACCGCCTGCAGGACCACCTTATTGCGGCCGGGGGTAAACGTGGCCGGGTCGATCCGGGAGTATATCTCGCGCGCCTCATCAAAGGGAGGAAAACCCAGATCGGCAAGACGGCCCGATTTCAGGTGATAGCACTCCTCCTCAGATTCGATGTCTATTTCGCCGCTCACGCTTTCCATGAGCGACGTGTACAGGGGGTTGTCATAACGGCAGATCTTCTCCAGAAAAGAACCGATTACATTGGCATGACTGGGGTTCTTGAATTTGATCAGGAACACATCGTCAAAGGTGTGGTCCCAATCCCTCTGACGTTCTTCATCGGTATTGAGGTCGCCGATCCCCCCCGCGACAAGCAGTTCCCTTCCCATAAACAGGGAAAGGAGATTGAAATCCAGATGGGGGAGCAGTTCCAGGAAATGCTCATCACTCCCTTTCATGATGTACCCGAGATATTCGACCGCCTTATCTTCCGAGAACGACCAGCCGCGCCACAGTTCCATATCCAGGATGAAAACACACTGCTCAGGGCTTGCCAGTCCCAGCAGTTCCATGGCTTCTTGACCGCCATTCTCCTTGAACAGCCAGTACAGCTCATGGGGATGCATGGCACGGGCCAGCTTCTTGTCGTCCTGATCTCCCAGAATCAGAGCCATGCGCTCCATGGGGGGTACTGCCTCAAGATAGGTCCGCTTGTCGTGAAAAGGAAGTTTGCGGAAATCGTCCTCGTCAAGTCTTACATTAGTTATCGCTACTGAGCTTGCATCTATTGCAGTTACACTTTTTTTCGACATGTATTCTCCTGGTTCAACTTGCAAGGACTAACCTTTCCGGCATTATTTTGTATCTTCCCATTTGAAACCGCTGCGCTTGATGCTGATAACTTTACCGTTCTCATCCTCGAGCCGTAGATTGGAATCTTCATGAAACTGCTTACGGACTGCCCTGCGTTTTACATCCGTTAATCTCCTGGCCATAAAGGTAAATGTTTCACTTTCGATATTAAAAACCAGGTTATCTGATTGCCGTAAAACATATGTTGTGTTCATGGTGTTCTCCTGTTGAATTTCAAAATCTCGCGGTGTGACCTACTCGGCTACCAAGTTCATGCTTACCAAATCACCAAGCTGGACCTGCGTAACTAGGGAAAATCCTATAAATTCGGATATTCCCCATTCCTGACAAAATACGCCGCAGCACTTCCCGCCTGCTCGCCAAGCGCCATGCAGGTTCCCATGACTCTCGTGGAACCGAGAGCCGCGTGCGAAACCGAGATGCAGCGACCCGCGGTCAGAAGGTTTGTCATCCCCTTGACAATAATACAGCGGAACGGGATTTCATAGTAATCGCCTTGCGGCACATATTTGTAGATTGTACCCCTGGAACGATCCCACAACTCAATCGGCCAGGCATTCTTGGCTATTGCATCAGGGAACTTCCTTGCCGCAAGGATGTCCTCCTCCGTGAGCATGTAATCGCCGATGATCCTTCGCCCTTCACGCTCCATGACCTTGAGTGATGTGCCGCTGATCCTGGCGTCCCTGAAGGCGGGCAATACCTGCCCCAGATGCGCCATCATTGTCTGAGCATTCTCAAGGGCACGTTCATCGCGATCAAGGGTGTCTACTCCGTCCACACTCATCTTGATCAGGCCTTCTCCAGAGCTGTCACCAGGGTTGAAGGTGCTGAATCTCACGGCAGGGGGGAGAATGCCCTGCTCTACACCACGGGCACAATAATAGGGCACCTTGATCGAAAGCGTACCGTCATCATCAGCCAGGCCGCTGACCCGGATGGAAAAACCTGCCAGTTGACGTTCATTCACCGGGGATAGCTCAAAATCTGCTCCAGCCATTGCGGAAACATCACCGTTGCCGGTACAGTCAATGAACATGGTCGCGGCAATGGTCCCTGTTCCGGCCGGGGCATCTACGGTCACACTGCGGATAATGCCGTCCGCTGCTTCGACCCCGGTGACGGTCGCATTGCGCAGGACAGTCAATTCCTTTTCGTTCTCAACAGCAGCAGTGAGAACTTCATGGAGATCATTGGCCGCATAGGGGAGCACATAAACCTGACCAATTTTCTGCACTGTTTTTTGGGGCGCGCACGCACGCAGCAATCCGGCAATCTCACTTGTGAGGCCATGATTCAGGGTTTCTTCCGGAATTCCATCCCCATTCAGGTATAGACCGCAAAGGTGATGCAGCATACCGGCATAGCCGGTTCCACCCAGATACCGTTGACGTTCCACAAGCAGTGTCCGCACCCCGCTCCGGGCCGCTGCAACGGCTGCACAGACGCCTGCAACCCCGCCACCTGCTATCAGCAACTCACAGGATCGCTCCTTCATTTCGGAATTACCCCAAAGTTCCTTCGTATCCCTGTTTCAAGATTCTCTGCCTCTTCATCTGTAATAATTCCATGAAGATAAGAGATGACCAGATTGAGCCTGCCATCGTAAGTGCTGTTGAAAAACCCGATTCCGGGCGGAACCGGTACCCGCGGCATGTGGATAATATTTTCAATAGAGCTGCCCATGAACTCTTTGGACTGGTATGAGCTTCTGCCGAGGTGGGAAAAAGCAAAGGTCGCGATCTTGCCCTCCATGGGCATCGACATCATCTTGCCGAAAATGCCCAGAGGAACAATGCGGGTCAGCAAGCTTGCCGTTGCCAGATCCCTGTGGAATCCGGACTTCACCTGATCGTACATCTGCTGCTTGAACGTGGTGACCAGTTCCTTCATATCGGAACCTTGCTCTATCGGCACCTGATAAAAGATATATGACACATGGTTGAAGAACACCTCCTGCAGAGGATCCTTCCCGGGCCTGAGATCCATCGTTGCCGGAACCAGATAGCAGTTTCCTGAATCGGGACGCGATGCAAACAGTTCATGCATGGAAGCGGTGATGGCCGCCAGGAAAAATGGTGATTCCATCAGATATCCGGCTTCCCGGTAGGCCTTTTCGTAGATGGCGGATGTTTCCTGTTTGTCGAAGGTCAACAGGCGGTACCTGAATCCCTGGTCAGTCATGGGCTGGGCCGGCAAAGATCGAGGGGTTGATTTGGAGAGTGCAATAATAGCGCGGTTAACATTCCTGCCGGCCAGAAACTTACTTCTCCATTCCGTTAATTCCATGGAAGAGGTAAATGAGATATCACCGTTTGTAGTGTCGTCTTCCAGGCTCCTCTGGAAAAGATAAAGAAATGATTCCGCGCCGCGGGCATCAAACAGGCGGTGGTCGAACCTCATTGCCAGAGCGCTGCGCTCGCCGGCTGTAAAAAGGTGGAAATCTATATATCCGCCGTTATCCGGAAATGGGCTGTTGGCATGCTGCACGAGCTCCGAAATGAGGCGTTCCGGGGATGAATCCTCCGGGATTCGCGAAGCATTCAGGGAAACGTCTTGCTTCATTGATGCGGGGATTTTCCAATAGGGGGTGAGCTTGAAGTCCCGGGCAACCTTGCCCTGCAGAACGGGGAATTGTTTGACAAAGATATTCAGACGATTTCTGACCGTTTCTTCAGACAGAGGATCGTTGAGTAAAAGGACAACCTGGCAGATATTACCCGAAGAGCCGACACCCTTCATCAGGTGATCAATGGTGTTTATCACCCAATCCGAGCCGGACAGGTAACGCTTTCGCTTTGATACCAGCATGCCCGATCCGGCTTACAAGCTTCTGCTGATGAACAAAGCAAGACTATGAACCGTCTCGAAATCCTGTTTGGTCAGATCCGATGCAATAAGCTCAAGCTTGAAACTTTTTTCAATGAATACGAGCAGCTCCACGAACCCCAGCGAATCTATTCCCATATCGTGAAATGGCCTTTCCGGAGAAATTTCTGATACTTCCAGGTTTTTTATGGACGATATCCCCTGGATCAATATGTTTTCAATCTCTTGAACGGTCATAGAATGCAAACCTCAAATGGAATATGGCTAAACAGAGTTATATCAGCGAGTTATTTACGGTTGTCGTTGTGGAGTAAACAGCAGATTCACTACCTTGCCCTGATAAACAGGATAAGTGAAGCGCAGAAAATAACTTCTAACTTACTAAAGCTTTGAGAGGTACACAACACTACTCTCCCCAAAACAGTTGCACCCGATACTCCGAATCGAGCCGATATGTGCTGGCCTTGTTTCATCCAAGAGACGAAGACCGTGGGGATTATCCTGAACCGGCGCCGCAAACTGCGTCTGTTTCTTCAGCATCAGAGCACCTGCGGCAAGGTTGAAAGCGCCGCCGATCATCATGGAGCCGAAGATCGGGGAATATGCCGAAGTATGGATATCCGGCGTTAATGATTTAAGATAGGCCGATTCATCCGGGAGCATGCCGTCGGCGTCAATGAGGTTGATATCGACCGGCTTGCCGCCATCAGGATCGCCGCAGGTATAAACGGCCTTGACCTTGCAATAGGCATTATCGGTACTATCATTGCCCAGCAGGAAAAACAGCGCCCCCTCGCCCGGTACCTGGCAGGTCGGGTTGAAGGCAAACGGCTTGATCCTGCCATCGGCCGCGGTATTAAGCTTCTGCTCTGAAATGTATCCCAGGACATCACCGTATTGGTCCACCGCACCTACCAGCAGATAATCGCAACGCCCCTGGGCGAGCCAGGTCTGGGCAAGCTGAAGCGCCGACTGAAAAGAGAACCGGAATTGCGTTATCGTCAGCGTCGGCCCCTGGATGTTCAGGGATGAGGAGACATAGGAAGCAGCGGCATTGTGAACGGAGTTGGAAAAGGTGGTCGGTGAGACAGCAGTGTCACCGTAGTCCAGAATCCCGTCCAGAAATTCAAAGGTTGTCACCTGGGCGCCAAAGGCCGTGGCAAGGATAATGCCGACCCTTTTCCGGCTGATATCGGCAATGCCGCTGTCTGCCAAGGCATCAGCAGCGGCCAGCACCGACATCTTGCTCAGTTTGTCGGCACGGCGGATCTTCTTGAGCAGGGTACGGTCAGGAACAGCATCCAGATCAACCTGATAAACCGGGCGCTTCAGACCTTCTGAACGGGGCACATCAATCTCGGACGGTTTCACCCAACCGTTGCGGAGAGCGCTTTCCAGTGCATTGACCCCCACCCCTTGCGAAAAGATTATGCCGGTTCCGAGAATGATCATATGTTATCTCCCCGACCTATAACTATGGCTGCGTTATTGCCGCCAAAGGCAAGTGACGTCGAGACGGCGTAACAACCGCTGACTGCGGTTTTTTCCCGCACCGGCGCAAGGGGAATGGCCTCGTCCTGATTCTGGAAACCGGCGCTGGCGGGAATCCACCCTTCCCTCAGGCCCAATGCAGTGAATACCGCTTCAAGGCCTCCGGCAGCGCCGAGTGTATGTCCCGTGTATCCTTTGGTGGAAAGCATCTTCAAATCCGCTCCGAAGATTTCATGCAGGACATTGCCTTCCACCTGATCGTTATCGAACGTCCCGGTGCCATGGGCATTGACAAAGCAGACATCCTCAGGGGCGATAGCCGCCTCAAGGAGTGCAGTCCGCAATGACGATTTAAGGCCGACACCGTCCGGACTGGGCGCCGTAAGGTGATAGGCGTCGCTAAGTGAACCGTAGCCGCCCAGGAAGAGCCTGGACGATATACCCCGCTGCTGCGCAGAGCTCTTTTTCTCGATTATCATGACCCCGGCACCCTCCCCCAGGTTCAGGCCCTTGCGGTCCCGGTCAAAGGGTGCGCACAGACCGGGATTGACAATGCCAAGGGAGCCGAAACCGCAATAAGGGATATGGTTCAGCTCGTCCGCCCCGCCGGCTATGACGATATCGCAAAGATCGCTTTTGAGCCATGACAGGGCGATGCCGATTGCATCGGTTCCGGAAGAGCAGGCGTTGACCACGGTCAGGGCCGGGCCGCGCGCCTTGTACCTGCGGGCGATGAATTCCGACAAGTTCCCTTTCAGGAAACGGTCCACCGCTACCATTGAGGTCGAACTTTGCTGGCGATATGAGGTGTAGAACAGCAGATCGTTCAACTGGCTCGCCACGGTCGTTCCCATGCAGACCCCGACCCGGAGACCCGACAGATCGTCAAGGCCGGCCTCGGCAAGCGCCTGATCCACGGCCACCAGTGCCAGGCTGATGGTCCGCTGACCTTCAAGAAAATACTCTTGAGGCAGACCCTTCACTTCAAAAACCGGACAATCCGTTGCTGTCGGGAAAAGCGTCACCGGCCCTGCGTTCCGTTTTGCCTGGGCAAAGGAAGCCAGGGTCTCGGCAGGGCCATTACCGGCAGCGGAAATCGTCCCCAATCCTGTTATCAGTATGTCGGTTCTGTTCATATTTTAGGAACCCCCAACAGGTCCAGCCCCTGATCTATGGTCACTATTCTCATATCCGGATATTTCTTGCGAATATAGCCGATCATATCTGTCAACTGGGTTAAGTCATTATACATTATGTAGTCAATGCGGGCCGTTGCGCCGCTGGTTGTTCCGGTGACGGTGTCCCCAGGTTGCGGAACGCCGGAAAAAGGGACGAGATACATATAAGATCCGTATATGGGAAACCAGTGGGTGGTTGTGTACCTGGCCACGGTTCCGGACGGGGTCAGCGTCACTGTCTCGCCCTTGGCAAAGGTCCCTTCGGAATCCATTATTTTAACCTTGGCATCGATCTCGTGCGTGTAAAAGATCAGCCAGGATTTATCCGAGTAGGCCTGGTCGATGTAACTGTTCATCAACGGGAGATCATGCTTCAAGGTAAACGACTTCAGGAAATAAGGGTCAATCGTCCCGGTATTGAACGAGTTGGTTCCCCCTCTGCCGGACCGGTAATATTTGCCGGCAACCGATCTGACCAGCTCGTTGTTTTTGTTAAATGGATAAACAATATTGTTTATCTTGAGCCCAAAACCTTCCAGAATTGTCTTTGACCGCGACAATTCATCTTCAAGCTGGGCCGTTGTCAGGGAATTCAGGTTCGGATGGGACACCGTGTGCCCCATGATCTCCCACCCAGCATCCTGAAGTGCAACCATCTGGGGAGGCGTCAGGTGATGCGGTGTGCTGATCCGATCGGTGGTAACAGCGGAGCAGGCAACCGCACCCTGGTCGGCAAAAAGCTTCTTTCCCAGCAGATAATCCGTGTCATTGCCGTCATCAAGCACAAACGTGACCAAAGGCATCGGTCCCGCTGATGATGTTTCAGGAAGACGACCAACTCCGCCACAGGAGGTTATGATAAATGATACCAGGGCAATCAATATCAATCGGCACATGATATTACCCCCTACATCCGTCAGGGTTCTTTTACCTTGTTGTCGTAAATGAAGTTGGCGATGGTATTGATGGAATAAAAGATCTCCTTGCCCTGATCCATGTTTTTGATCTCCAGACCGAAATTCCGTTGCAGAAGAACAACGATTTCGACGGCATCAAGTGAATCCAGGCCAAGTCCCTCACCGAACAGAATCTCGTCATCTCCGATTTCTTCCGGCTTGATATCCTCAAGAGCCAAGTCCCGCGCGATCATCTCCTTGAGATCTTTGCGAATCTTCTGCAGTTCCAGTTCCTTGCTGTCCATAACACTCTCCTTATCTGATTTTATGCATTATTCATTGGATTTCCATACGTCACGGAAGGCAAACCATTGATAGGGATGTGCCTTGACGTACTCTTCCAGCACATCGCTAAACTGCTGCAAGGCAGCACTTATCTCTTCATCCTTCTTTCCTCTGACTCCAGCCGGCGCCGGAATTATATGGGAAACATCGACAATATATTTATTAACCCCTGTCTTTGCCGACAAAAAGACTACTACCGGACACTGTACAGCTGAGGCAAGAGTGAATGCTCCATACGGGAAATGCACGCTTTCGCCGAGAAAGGTTGCTTCGGCGGCACTGAAACCGTAGGTTCGATCCCCCATGATGGAAACTATATTACCCTTCTTGATCGCTTTCATCGCCTCAATAACCCCGTTGAGGGAGTCATCGGTGGAGATGATCCTGACGTTTTCCTCTTCTCTGTCGATGTTCAGGTTCTTCTTGACCGCACTATTGTCTTCAGGCCGCATCATCAGGTAAACCGTCTTGCCAAATCTGCTGAGCACCGTCATGGCAACCTGCCAGTTTCCCACATGGGCGGTCAGAAGAATAAATCCTTTCCCCTCTTCTGAAAGCCGCTTTATCTCTTCGTAGCCGCTGATATCTATGGCCAGATCCTTATACCCGGCCGCCACGGCATAACGATCGATAAGGCTCTTCCCCTGACTGATGAAAAGAAGATACGCGTCGAACAGCTGCCGGATTGTTCCATGCTCCGGAAATCGCCTCCTGGTATAGGCCAGGGAAGCAGCTACGAGCGGCCGATCAACAATCAGGTAGTACGTACATACAAAATAGAGCAATCCGTACGAGCCGCGCAGGCCGAACAACTTCGCGGCCATGCGAAAAAACCAGAAGCCGAGCTGGTTACCCCGCTTGCGCTCAACAACCTTCTTTTGTGGCATGAGCGAACCGAACCTTTTTTATTGCCGCCGCTGTCACGTACATGGCAGCGCCCATGATCAGCGCCGCAAGCGGAGCGATTATCAGAGACCCTAAAAACCATTCAAACAAGCGGGAAGAGAACTGCTGGAACACTGTCGCAAAAGACAGATCTGTCAGCCAGTGTCCATGCCGCAGGTAATACCCGACCTCGATGCAAAGAGCAGGTATGAAGGGTGGCACTGCCAGGTGCTGGACATTCAGCGCCACAATCTTGTTCAGATTGAGGCGCATGGAAAAATAAAAAATGACCACGGAATGCATAAACAAGATCGGCAGCACGGCAATGAACATACCGACAGCAGCCGACAGCGCCAGCCCTTCGGGGGTAGCACTCTCCCGCAGGAGCATATTCAGCACCTTGCCCGGATGCCGCAATAACGAGACATCCATCTTGTTCCGGTTTTCCACAAGTTTTTTATGCCCAAACGGCAGCATGCGTCTTCCGACCAGCATCGAATGGATCCCTGTCAGGCGCAGGTTGTCCAGAAAAGGTTTAAAGCTGGAAACACGCTCTTCCGGTTTGGGATACACAACGTCAATATCAACGGTTTTAAGCGCAAGACCTCCCCAGGCTGCCTTGGCCAGGACCTCGGCCTCGAAATCGTAGTGGGCGCCCTTGAAGTCCATCTGATTGAGATAACGCACCGGATAGGCACGAAATCCGCTCTGACAGTCTCCGACAACCCTACCTGTCTCCACCAGGAGCCAGAAGTTGGCAAAAGACCTGCCGAAACGGCTCGAAGCCGGAACATTATCAGTATTAAAATCCCGGCAGCCGATAATGATTCCCGGCATCTCCTCCTGCATCAGCGGCAGGAATTGATGGATATCCTTAGGCAGGTGCTGGCCGTCAGCATCGATGGTAATCATATACTCGCCGCCATGTCCTTCAACGTAGCGCGATGCCGTCAGTATGGCCTGCCCCTTGCCAAGGTTCTTGTCATGCTTCAGGATCACCACGTCGAGACCTGACAGCAGCTCAACAAGATCCGCGTCTGAACAGCCGTCGTCAACCACTACGACATGGGGCAGTATGTCACGGCACTCCGCCACCACCTGCCGCACTGTTTCCCTGTTATTGAATACGGGGACCGCACACCAGACAAATTCCAGCAATGCAGGGTCAATGGGCGGCATGGGGTTTTCTCTTCCTGGTTCTTTCGCCGGATATCAGCAGATCCCATAATGGGCCGGTGTAACCCAGTTTATGGAGCATCTGGAGACTTCCTTCCATTGCGTCGGGCGGAAACTGGCAGTGACGCACACCGGCGAACGCACTGGTCAAGGTTTCCTCCAGCCATTTTTTGTCCAGGGCTGGTGAAATATAATATGTCGGTTTCAACAACCCGTCGTCGGCTGAAATGATATTTTCCTTGATCGCGATTTTTGCAAGGGGGGTGTTGGGCAGAATGCGGATCCCCATAAAAATAAAGGACACGCACTTTTGCAGTCCCAGGATATTTTTGATCCCCTCCTGCACCGTACCTTCGGTTTCTCCCGGTCCGCCAAACATGAAGAAGTGTGATGTAGCGATGCCATGCCGGACCAGAAGGTCATTGCATTCAATAACATCCTGGAAGGAGAAGTTTTTTCCCATTTTACGCAACGTTGTATCGCAGGCGGCATCCGACCCCACCTCGGCCGCAGCAAAACCGGTTTTTTTCATACGTTCGACAATATCGTCAGTCAGGCCGCCAGGCTTTATATATCCGGTCCATGGGATGCAGACGTCTCTGCGCAACATCTCGTCAACCACATCCAGATAGGCGCCTTCATCATCGTTGAAAACCGAATCGACAAAGAAAATATACTTGGTTTTGTGCTTGTCGCGCAGCAGCTCGATGTCATCCACCACTTCCCGCGCTTCCCGCTTGCGGAGTTCTGTTCCCTCCAGCAGGGGATAGGTACAGTACACACACTTATAGGCGCAGCCGCGTTTGGTCTGAATTGAGGCGATATTGCCGCTGTGCAGGTAAAACTCCACCAGCTGCTCGTCGTAGAGCGCCGATTTGATCGACTTGCCAGGGAGTCGCGAGGCAGGACCGATAAGTCGCTCCCGGGGATATATCCCCTTTTCGGCATTGTCGGCAAATTCAACCGCCAGCACCTCCCCTTCTCCGATGATACCGTAGTCTGCCCCGGTTTCCTGCAGAATCAGATCGGGGATAAGTGAAAACCCGGCGCCGCCAAGCAGCACCTTTACGTCGCTGATTTTTTTAATTGTTTCAACAATATTGCGGACGTTCTGAATGTAATACTGCTCGTTCATCAGGTTCACATTATCAATGTTACGCACCGATATCCCGATCAGGTCGGGCGCAAACTGCTCCACCTCATTGCCGATTGCTTCGAGGGAAGAGTTCTGCAGCAAAAAATCCGCCTGCTGCACCGTATGACCCGCCTTCGCAAGAGCAGCAGCAACCATGCTCACCCCGAGCGGATAGATCGGATAGGGGGAGAGGGTCACGTTGGATGAGATCAGCAGTACCTTCATTCAGGGCTCGCCACATCTTTATTAATATCCCATTTCCGCCGAATGGGGCTGGTATGCTGATACGTTCCGTCTGCCTTCTCTTTCTCAATTACCTTGAGAAACAGTTTTGCCATCTTCAGATTCTGGCTGCTGTCACTGTAGAATCTGTCCCAGGCGTAGTAATAAAGGTCCTGAAGTTTGGACGGGCTCATTTTTGCCGGCTGGTAAACAACATCACCGCCTGTGTACCGGTTCCAGTCGTTAGACAGAATCCTTCCCTGCTGTGCCAGAGTTTCACGGATCGGGGTATGAGGGAACGGGGTGAGGATGGTGAATTCCGCAAGATCCAGCTTGATCTCCAGCAGGAAGTCCACCAGTCGCTTGATATCATCCTCGCTCTGGTCGTCCGTGCCCAGAATGATGGTCCCCTCGACACCGATGCCCCGCTCCTGCAAGCGCTTCACCCGCCTGCGGATGTGGTCCGAAGTGTCGAAGATCGCCTGGTATACGTACCAGCAGCCAGCCTCGGCAGCCAGGTCAAGAATCTCGTCGTTATCCTTGATCGGGTGGCACACCCATTTCTTTTTCAGCGGGATCAACGCCTTGAAAAGGTCCTTCTCCCACTGGTCATTCTGGGACATGGAGTTGTCGACAAAGAACAGGCGGTTGTTGTCTATGGATTCAATTTCACGCAATACATCGTCAATGGGGCGTGGCCTGAATTCAAGTCCGCCAAGGAATGGCGTACAACAGGGGAAACAGTTGAACCGGCAACCTCGCGAGGCATGGATCAGGTCAACCATCTGCACGCCGCGATAGTTGTATAATTCGCGGTTCAATATGCTGCGGCGGGCAGAGCCGACCAGGTTGATGTCCGGGAATTTGTTGCTGTAGTCGTAAACCTTTTGCAGCTTGCCGTTGTTCAGGTCGGTAATGATCTGGCCGAAACGGCCTTCAGCCTCGCCCAGAAACACCGAATCGGCATGCTGCATGGTTTCATCGGCATGGAGCTGGGTGCCGATGCCACCGAAAATCACCGGGATTCCCTTGGCGCGATAGATGTCGGCAATCTCCCAGCCTCGCTTTATCTGGCAGGTCAGCATGCATGAGATGGCCACAAGGTCGGCATGTTCGTCGAAATTGATCTCCTCGACATGCTCATCGGTAAAGGTGAGTTCAATATCACCTGGCACAGTCGCTGCGAAGCAGACCGGACCGTGAGGGGGAAGATGAAAATCCGTCTGCCGGTCCAGCTTTGGCCATTTTGGGTAAATTAGTTTTATCTTCACACTATGCCTTTCTTAACCTTCAGAATTGAAAGCTGACGCAGAATGTCTGAAATATCCTGCGTTGATGCCACGATTGTCCGCGCCTCAACGAGACTGCAGAGAACATTATCTTCCTCTGTATCATCAACAAGAAAATACAGAGCTTCTTCTTCCTCTATCTTGCCTACGAGCATCCCGCCGGTTTCACGAGTAACAACCATATCAACAGCCATATCCATAAAACCTGCCAGGGAGCCATCCGCTGAAGTCCCGTAAAAAAGAGGACCGGTCAAACCGAAGTGGATTGCCGCCTCACCCATGGCACTGGATGGAAGCGTATAGATGAACAGGTTCGCCCGTGAAAGCGTGCGGCCGTTTTCCCAAAAATCCTTGAAATAGTCAATATCAGATGTCAGGGAACCGGCGCGACTTGTACCGATGATCCCCATGTCCTGTTTGTTGGCGGAAGAGTACTCCATACCGGCATCCTGCAGGGCAAGGGCTACCGCGCTGACGGTCATGCGCGACATCCGGTCAAGCCGTCCGAAATTCTTGAACGGTTGCGAGAATGTTCCCAGTTTTGCCATGGAGTGAACCCCCTCCCCTTCGGCAAACTGGTGCTGAGCACCGGTTCTGATTGATCCGTAACCCGTCTTAGTCAACCATCCTATGCCACGTACCGAAATCGTCATATCTGTTTTCTCAGGCCAGGACCAGGGCGGTGTTTACGCCGCTGAATCCGGCATTAGTTACGAGCGCCATGGAGTTGGTCCCGATGTTCCGGCTTTGCCCGGAAACCCATCCAGCAGCATCTTCGTCAGCCTCGATCAGATTCACGGTTGGCGGGACAATGCTCTCTTGCTGCGCCCTTTGTGCAATCGCCATCTCAACAAGGCCCGCGGCACCCATGGTGTGGCCGATGGCGCCCTTTACGGAGTAGACCGGAACTTTCCGATCCTTGAACACCGATCTGAAGGCACGCATTTCCATGGCATCGTTATAGGGGGTCCCGGTGCCATGGGCAGAAATAAAGCTCACCTGGCCGGCTGCGATGCCGGCCGAATCCAGTGCTGCCTTAATAGCACGAACCAGCCCTTCGCTTTCCCGTGACGGCCCGGTCATATGGTTGGCGTCATCACTCATCCCCCAACCGGCGATCGTCCCCAGAACAGTTCTTTCTTCACGCTCGGCACGTTCTTCACTCATAATCAGCATATAAGCCGCAGCTTCGCCGACACTCAACCCTGCCCTGTTCTTGTCAAAAGGGCGGGCCGGGACCTTGTCCAGAGCCATCAGCGAGGAAAAACCGGAAAAGACAAACTCGGTAACGCTGTCGCAAGCCACCACCAGAATACAGTCCGCGTGTCCGTTTCGGATCATTGCCGCAGCGCGGCCTGCTGCCGCCGAAGACGAGGTGCAGGCCGCCGAGACAACCATGCCGCCCCCCGTGGTTCCGGTAAGGTCAATAACCTTGCACAGGAGGTTGTTCAGGGTGCTTTCGTCAGCAGCGCCGGTACCGGTAATGATAAATCTTTCCAGAAGGTCGATCTCTCCCTTGGTTGACGCCAGCATAAGTTTCGCATCAGGAGGAATCTTTGCCGCGGTCCTGTCAAACAGCGTGGTGAGCATCTGCGTGACCAGGGAGGCACCTTCGTGATACTTCAAGCCCGGGATTGTCGCGCCATAATCGGAGAAGAACGCCTTGGTACTGAATCTGGACATGCCGGTTATGGAGGTTTGTCCAGCCAGCAACCCGGCCCAGCAGGCGTCAACACCAAGCCCGAAAGGGCTTAATATATCCGATTCAACGACAACCGCTTTCATGGCAGACACTGGAATTCTCCTGCTTTCCACCTGCTCCGGCACCGTTCGAGCATCTCGGGCGAAACCAGACACGGTTCTCCTGTGCGGTGATCCGTGAAGAGCTGAATGGTGTAGCCGCTGGTGGCAAGACTTCCGTCCTGTTTAAAGATGTGAAACTCGGTATTTATCCGGGCTCCGTCATGCCAGACCAGTGAGGCCCTGATTGTAAATTCTTCAGCAAGAAAGAGCGACTGAAAATAATCTATATGAAGGGAAATTATGGGGGCCCTCAGACCCGCTTCAAGATACTCTTCGTAAGACATGCCGCAATGCCTGCCGAGCTCCTCGGATACCTCTTCAAACAGGAGCGGATAACGCCCATGCCACATGATGGCCATGGGATCTGCTTCGTTGAAACGGACGCGACGTTTGAGCTCAACATAAACCGGTGAAGGTGCTCCCGGAACATGATCAAAGTACGATTTTTTCCTTCTGGTCTTCATATGGCATCACTTACGGAAACACGTAATTTCAATTCCGCAATCTTTTCCGCACCCTTTGAAATACGAGTCTTATAGATGAACTCCATGCCTTCGGCAGACGCTTCACTCACGGCACAAATCACGACGTCACCGGGATATACCGGGGCAATATACTTGGCAAGAATGATTTCTTTCA
>JBGSQD010000334.1:0-16753 GCA_041738275.1 Geobacterales bacterium | reverse complement strand
GTACACGTCGGCAGGAACCAGCAGCGGTCTGCGCTTCAGCCCCTTCAGGTGCCTGCCGAGTTTGCCGCAGGTAGTTGTTTTGCCGGCCCCTTGAAGGCCGACCATCATGATGGCCACTGGTGGTTTTGCCGCCAGGTTGAGGCTGTTGTCCTCGTTGCCACCCATGACAGCCACGAGTTCGTCATGGACAATCCGAATGACCTGCTGTCCTGGCGTCAGGCTCTGCAGCACCTCGATGCCGGCTGCCTTGCCCCGGACATTTTCGACGAAATCTTTGACGACCTTGAAGTTTACGTCAGCCTCAAGGAGGGCCAAACGCACTTCGCGCAGCGCCTCTTTGATGTTTTCCTCAGTCATTACTCCCTGGCCGCGGAGCTTTTTAAAGACTGATTCAAGTTTTTCCGAAAGGCTGTCAAACATCGCTGGTTACGTCATCTCGTGAGCATAATATTCTAAAAGGGGTTCACTATAAAGTACTGTGCGGAGAACTGTCAAGAACTAATTGAATTCTAGAGTTTTATCACCTGTTCCGCACGCAGCAGATTCTCGACGGTAGCAAGCATATTGGTTGTTTCGCCGACCCGGAGTCCTTCCTTGCGGCCAAAGAAGTCCAGGCAGAGTCCGCAGGAAAGAATCTCTACCCCCATGCCCCGCAATTTTTCAAGGGCCTCAAGAACTTCGGAACCCTCGGTGGTGAGGAAGATGCCGCTGTTGAGGAATAAAATACTGGCTGGTTGGTCACTGGTCTCCAGCAGGGTGTGGATGAAGTTTTTCATCAGCAGACGGCCCAACTCTTCAGGGCCTTCACCAAGACAGCTGGAGGTGATCAGCAACACCCGGCCACGGTTCAAATCCTTGGAAACGCCAGGTATTGTCGTGTTGTTGTCTCTGGTAATGGTGAGCGCCCAGCCACCGGTTTCATCCTGCTCTTCGCTTACGACGAATCCCCGGTTACGGGCAAAACGCCCGACATTCTCGCGAGGCGCCCCGTTGTCCAGCAGCACCTGCATCTCACCCGATTCCTCAAGAGCTCTCTTGACCCTGATTACCGGCGCGGGGCAGGCCATGTTCCTGCAATCTATTTTTTCCATGCGAGATAACCTTTTTCTATTTGATATTGTTCAGGAAGGGTTTGCCTCTGTCCACACCGTGACAAATTTTCCGTTCTCATACCTGGTGACGAACTCGGGCAGCAGTTTTTCATTGGCCAGCGCTTCCATGATGCTATTGCGGTTATCCTCGGTGAAACGTATTGCCAGACCACAATCCGTCTGAAGTTTCCGGGGTGCCGGGATGAGCAGAATCGGCAAGTTCAGTGCCTTGAGGATACTCTCGGCCTTCATCACCCGGTGGGCTGAATTAAATACCGCCAGCAGGTGTCCTTCTTCGATCATTAACCTATTCTCCATAGATCTGTCCTGTTTGCACCATAAGCCGATTGACAAACTGCACCTGACTTCCTACTATGCCTGAAAGGAGAGGGTCATGCAAGCGTCGTTAGCCACAGTCGGATTGATTTTTCTCGCATTTGTCATCAGTATCCCGTGCGGTTATCTGCGTGAAAATTATCCCAAGTACTCGTTCATGTGGTTTTTGCTGATACATATACCGATCCCGTTTATCGTGCTGCTTCGCATCTGTGCCGGCATCAGCTGGCATGTCATACCCCTGACCCTGGGAGGGTCGATTGCCGGACAGGTTGTTGGTGGAGCCTTGAACCGCCGGAGGAAGAGGAATGGCAAAACGGGCTAGAATGAAATTTCCCCAGCCATTGACCAGCCTTCTTGCTCAGGAGTTGCAGGGGTTGGGGCTGGCGGAACGGTTGCGTGAGGCCGATATCTGGCGGCTGTGGCCCGAGGTGGTCGGACAGGCGGTGGCCTGCCGCGCACAACCGTTGCGCATCATCAATGGCACCCTCACCGTGGCGGTCTCCAGCGGCCCATGGATGCAGGAGCTGACCTTTCTCAAGGAGATGATGAAGGAAAAACTCAACGAACGCTTGGGGAGTGAGGTCGTCAGGACAATTATCCTCAAGTCCGGGAAAGTTCTTCCACCTGTTGCTTCCGACGTGAAAAAGCTGCCCCCAAAAAAGAAACTGACCGCCCGGCAACTGGCCATGATCGACGAGCAGGCCTCTGCGATTTCCGATGAAGAGACCCGCGAGGCCTTTGCCGCCCTGATGAAGGCCAGCTTTGAAAGCGGCCGGTGAGTATGGATTTGAATGCAAAATCCTGAATCCGTAACGCCTTCACGCCTTCACTTGCCCGGAACGCCTTATGTTTTGGCTTTCCCTGGCAAAGTAACTGTTCGACGGAGGACACCCTGAATAACAGGCTTGTTACGGCGTAAACGACGGCCAACACCAGCATTCCGCGCGCTTCGGCGTTTCGGCATCGCGGATTCAGGAATATGCAATGACAGACAATACTACGGATGACCGCCAGTGGGACAACCTCTGCAATCAATGCGGCCGATGCTGCTTTGAAAAGCTGGAGGATGGCCGCGGCAAGATCATCTACACCCAAACCGCCTGCCGCTATCTGGATGTGATCACCCGTCGCTGCAAGGTCTTTGCACGTCGTTTCGAGATCAACCCTGATTGCGTGAAGTTGACAGCAGAACTGGTTCCCCAGCTGCACTGGCTGCCGCCCGATTGCGCATATCGCCCGCCGCCGATCAGGTTTACCCGAAAGGAAAATCGCGACCGCAGAAATCGGGGCCGACGATAAGCCATGAACTGGCATGTCTATATAATCCTCTGCTCTGATGACTCGCTTTATACCGGCATTACCACGGATCCGGTGCGGCGTTTCCGGCAGCACGCCGATGGGTCCGGAGCAAAATACTTCCGCGGCCGGCAGGCGCTGCGTGTGGTGTACCTGGAAAGTGACCACACCCGCAGTACGGCCGGAAAAAGGGAACTGCAGATCAAAGGGCTGAACCATGCCGCGAAATGCATTCTGATAAGGGGAAAGCATGTCCAACAATAAAACATTCGCCATCACCGCCTTTGCAGGGACTATCCTCCTGTTAGTCATATTCGGCGTAAAGGCCCTGCTCTATGCGCCTCTTTTCCTTGTTGTCGGGCTGGTTATGGTTTTTCTGCAGCCAGACCCCGATAAAAAGAGCAAGCCGGGCGGTTCGGATAAAAACAGAAAAAACCCCGGCTCTCCATGAGAACCGGGGCTTGATACTGCGAAATGTCGAGCAGGGTTACGCCCTGGTCAACTGACGGTACTTGATGCGATGCGGCTGTTCGGCCGCCGCTCCCAATCTTCTCTTCCGGTCTTCCTCGTACTCCGAATAGTTCCCGTCGAAATAGACCACGTTTGAATCCCCCTCAAAGGCCAGGATGTGGGTGGCAATGCGGTCCAGGAACCAGCGGTCGTGGCTGATGACCACGGCGCAGCCGGCAAAGTTCTCCAATGCCTCTTCCAGGGCCCGCATGGTGTTCACATCCAGGTCGTTGGTCGGTTCGTCCAGCAGCAGCACGTTGGCCCCGTCCTTCAGCATCCGGGCCAGGTGCACCCGGTTGCGTTCACCGCCGGAGAGCATGCCTACCTTCTTCTGCTGATCCGCGCCGGAGAAGTTGAAGCGGGAGACATAGGCACGGGAATTGACCGTAATCTTGCCGAGCTGGATCTGCTCGTCACCCCCGGAAATGGCCTCCCAGATGCTCTGGTCCTGTTTGAGGTCATCGCGGGACTGGTCCATGTAGCCCAGCTTGACCGTGTCACCGATGCGGATGGAGCCGTTATCACACTGTTCCTGACCGGTGATCATGCGGAAGAGGGTTGTCTTGCCGGCCCCGTTGGCGCCTATCACGCCGACTATGCCGCCTGGTGGCAGGTTGAAGGTCAGTCCTTCATATAACAGCCGGTCGCCATAACCTTTGGCCACATCTTTGAACTCGACCACAATCCCTCCCAGGCGCGGTCCGGGCGGGATATAGATCTCCAGATCCTTGGCGTGCTTCTCGCTCTCCTGCGTCAATAGCTCTTCGTAGGAACTGATACGCGCCTTCCCCTTGGCGTGACGTCCCTTGGGGGACATCCTGATCCACTCCAACTCCCGCTGCAGGGTTTTCTGCCGTTCGCTGGCGGTCTTTTCCTCCACTGCCAGGCGGTTCTGCTTCTGCTCCAGCCAGGACGAGTAGTTGCCCTTCCAGGGGATACCCTCACCCCGGTCCAGTTCCAGGATCCAGCCGGCCACATTGTCCAGGAAGTAGCGGTCGTGGGTTACGGCAATGACGGTGCCGGCGTAGCTGTGCAGGTGGTGCTCCAGCCAGGCCACGGTCTCGGCGTCCAGGTGGTTGGTCGGCTCGTCCAGCAGCAGGATGTCCGGTTTTTTCAGTAGCAGGCGGCAGAGCGCCACGCGACGTTTTTCACCACCCGAGAGGATGTTGACCGGCGAATCACCCGGAGGGCAGCGCAAAGCATCCATGGCCATCTCCAAACGGCTGTCCAGGTCCCAGGCATCCATGTGATCCAGTTTTTCCTGAAGCTCGGCCTGACGCTCGCACAGCTTGTCAAAATCGGCATCCGGTTCTGAAAACTTGTCGGTAATGGCATTGAATTCGGCCAGCAGGTCTACGGTTTCCTGCACCCCTTCCTCCACGATCTGGCGTACGGTCTTGCTCTCATCCAGGTTTGGTTCCTGCTCCAGGTAGCCGACCGTATAGCCGGGAGAAAGAACGGCCTGGCCGTTGAAATCCTTGTCAACACCGGCCATGATCCTGAGCAGTGAGCTCTTGCCGGAGCCGTTCAGGCCCAGTACGCCGATCTTGGCGCCGTAGAAGTAGGAAAGGGAGATGTCCTTGATAACCGGTTTCTTGTCGTAGAACTTCGATATCCGCATCATGGAATAGATGATTTTATTAGGTTCAATTGCCACTGCATTGCCTCCTGATTGTCAAATGTCGTTAAACCAAAATGATCGAGATAACTGCTGAAACTGTGACTCTATGCCGCCAAAGGCAACTCGATTGTGAGTTTTTCGTGGGGCGCGGTGAACAGAATCACGCAACAGAGATCGTCAATTGCTTCCCCAGCGCACTGGCAAATTTCTCCAGGGTCGAGAGCTTCATATCCTCGGCATGGTTCTCGATTCGGGAGATGGCTGTTTTTTTCGTATGGATACGCCGGGCAAGCTCTTCCTGCGTTAGACCAGCCTCTTCTCTGGCCTGTCTGAGCAGCACGCCAAGCTTGAACTCCT
This sequence comes from Geobacterales bacterium, assembly GCA_041738275.1. Lineage (GTDB taxonomy): Bacteria > Desulfobacterota > Desulfuromonadia > Geobacterales > Pseudopelobacteraceae > JACPFJ01. Next base: position 11,539 of record JBGSQD010000334.1, on the reverse strand, counting down.
GAAAACCCTTGTCAAAATCCTGGGCAAATTCCGGATCGCGTTTTTTCCTGTTCTCGATGTACAGTCGCAAATCGCTCATTAGTAATTCCTCCGTGCAAGATACTCTCGTTTGTATGCTTCTGCTCGCTCAATCTCTCCGGATGGTGTTTTCTGGGTTTTCTTAATCAGGCCGTGGGTCAATACCACAACCGAGTTGCCGGCGAAGAAGCAGAATATCCGGTAGATATCCGATCCCAATGAAACGCGCACTTCCCAGATTCCGTCGGTGTTGACCAATTTCTTGAAATAGCTGGACGGCAGGGTATTCCGCCCTTCCAACAACAATAGGGCCCAAGTTACCTTTTAGGCCACCCTGCCGGGCAGGTTGTCAATGAATTCCCGGACAGGACAATAACCATCGGTTGTTGAGTAGAACCGGACGTCACGTTTCATATGTTGATGTTAACATGCAGGTTAACAGGGGTCAAGCAATTGATGTGAATCGTTAAGGAAAGTAGTAAGGGTGGTGGGCAGGTTTGTGGCTAGTGCTAGGGGTGGTTTCAGGACAATGCTTGTAGACGCAATTAACTGTAGTTATTAACTTATTTAACAAATCAATAATATGGAAATAAAAATTGGTCAAGAATTACAAGGATTTCTTAGAATGTGTGTTCTGTGCTATCAAGTCTACAATCTTTGATGACGGTACCAGCAGTTTGGCGTGGAGGTACGGGGCTGATCACGTATATTTTTATTAACCTTCCAATCATCTCCATCCCACTTTCCGCATCAACTGCCCCACCTTTGCCCGATTAACCGTCAGATTCCGTAACAGGCGGATGTTCATCAATCGATATCATTGCGCGCGGAAAGTCTTGCAAAATCAGCATAGTCAGGCGGCTGCCATCGAGCAGATTCTGGGACAATTGAACAAAAAGGATGAGACGGAACTATACAATTCCAAATTGGAAAAGTCACTAACATTAAGTTTTTTCGTTTAATGACTCAAATGGTTGCCAGGCGTTGTCGACAACATGTCCGGGGTGAACCTGATTTTGTTGTGGAATGCTCGGCTTGGCCGAATCTTTAACCCCCGAACCTTCTTTGCTTGACAAACAAGATCAAAAAGGTATTATTGGTTCTATTGATGTGTTTATATGTTGTCAAATTTAGCGGTAAAAGGAGACTGACATGGGCATTAACTTACAAGAGGCCATAAAACGTTCGATCCAGACGGAAAAGAACGCCATGAATTTCTACCAGTTGGGTGCGCGACAGATGAAGGACCCGGATGCCCGGAGAATCTTTGAAACCCTGGCCCGCGAAGAAAGGGAGCATGCCGGCCATTTCTACAAAGTATACCGTGGCGGTGATATTCCCTCCCTGGATGCATTCCTTGATACGCCTGCCGACAATGAATCCAGTTGGATATCAGCCCTGAGCGGCCTTGTTGATGCTGATTTCAGTGAAAAGAAGGCGCTGGAACTTGCCATGGACAAGGAATAGAGGTTGGAGGAGGCTCTGCTTGAGGCCTCCGCGAAAATTGACGAAGGTGATGTGCGGGCGGTATACGAGATGAATGCCCATGAAACCCACAACCACTATCTGTTGATCGAGGCCGAATACTCACGCATCATGGGGATGGTGGATGAGACGGATATGGATACCTATGTACGCGAGTAGATGCATAATTTCAGTGCCGGAAATTTACACTTAATACGAAAAAAGCCGTTCTCTTCAGGGAGAGCGGCTTTTTCGTATCTGCGAGCGACCAAGCTATTGGTACTGGATGTATAACGGTTTCGGGTTCAACCTGAGCACTTCCTGGGGTGTCATGAGCGGATCCCCCTTCTTTGTGTCGTTGTGGTAAAAGAGCTTGAACCCGGTGTACTGGACCGGTTCTGCCACCACGTATTCCTTGTAGGAATCCCGTTTCAGCCAGGGTGCCCCCCATCCGTCCATATGCATGACGATCTGCACCTCGGGTCGCAGCATGATGCTCCGGGAATTGGTGACGCCGTTGCGTGTGAAGCGGTGTACCGTGAATACCTTGGGGGGGAGATTGTACTTTTTAACCAGATCTTTCAGGTAGCCTGACACAAAATTTATATCAGCTGCATCGTAGGTGCCGATCTTCTTCCCAGGTTTCGTGCCGCTATTGATCAGGTTGAATTCCGGATCAATCCCCAGGTGGACATCGGGATTCTTCAGGAGCCACTCGAAGCGGGGCAGAATGGTCCTGATATCGTCATGGCCGGTCTGGATGTCGATGAAGAGCAGGGCATTTGCTTCCTTGGCCCAATCATACACCTGGTTGACGATGTTGTCCGGGATGATCATTCGGTACTTGCCGGATTTTCCAGGTTCCTCCTGTGCCACCACCGCGATCAGATGCAGTGCGGGCTGCACAGGTGTCGCAGGATCCGCTGCCTGCCAGCGTGCCACTTCACCCTTCAGCCGGGCCAGCATATCGTCTTTCGGGAATTCCCCCAGCGCCCCCATCTTTTTGGAGAGCGGATTGCCGTAATAGGCCACGATGCGCTTCTGCGGCAGGATTGATCCCGGCAGCGGTGCGGGGCCTTTTCCCGGCCAACCATGCTTCCTGGCAAATTCGGGATCCTCTCCAGCGTTATATTTAATCTTGGGTGCTGTGATTTCTGCGGGTTTTAAACTGCGAATAGAGGTAGTTACAGAGGTAAATACAGCTGCAGTGCGGCCGGCGGAAGTGATTACCGCAAAGCTTGTTGCCGCCGTAGGGGCAGGTACTGTTTCATTTACATCCTTGGCTGCTGACAGGTCGCCGACATTGTCGCTGCGGCAGCCTGTTAAGGTGAGCGGCAGAATGGTTGCTGCCAGCAGCAGGGGGGCGATCAAAAAGGCGGATACATCATAATACGGGTGTTTCACAAAAACTCCTTTGAAAATTGGTGCAACACATTCAGGTGCTTGCTTGGTTTTGACAAATAAAAACCACAGGAGACCTCCTGTGGTTCATAGGATTATATATACCATTATATAGTTGATCGTTGCAATGGGGAAAATTGGTGGCTTTGTGGAAAAAATGTGGCCATAATTGTCACAAAAGAGCACATTATCTCAAGGACCCAAGGCTGCTTTGACCTTTACATGAAGGGCTGTTATGCGACCATGAAGATTTTCAAACAACAGACAAAAGTATCCCGGCCGGTGAGCTTCCTCCCCGTGCCAGTGGCCATCAGTGCCAAGGTTCGCAGGGCATTCAACCGTCGGCCGATTACCCACCGTTCCCATGAGTTCCGCCAACTCATGAGCGAGACCAAGGACCTGCTCTCACGCCTGACAGGCGCGGCCCATGTTGAGTTGTTCCTTGGCAGCGGTACCCTTGCAAACGATGTCGTGGCAGCACAGCTTAAGCTCCTGGATGGGGAAGGGCTGGTGCTTTCCAACGGATTATTCGGTGAACGGCTTATCGATCACGCGACCCGTCATGGCCTGCGGTTTATGCCGGTCAGTGTACCGTGGGGGGAGGGTTTTGATTATGCCGCGCTGCAAGAGAAGCTTTCAGAAGGTACCTTCAACTGGATCTGGGCAACTCATTGCGAGACTTTTCTGGGAATTCTCAACGATCCGGAAAAACTGGAAGCAATCTGCCGGGAGCATGATGTCAAGCTCTGCATGGATTGTATAAGCTCAATCGGGACTGTGCCGGTATCGTTGAACGGTTTATACCTTGCCACGACAGTGAGTGGCAAAGGGCTCGCTTCATACCCTGGCATATCCATGGTTTTCTACAACCATGAGGTAGTTCCGGATAACAGATTGCCGAGCTATCTCGACCTTGGCTACTATCGATCGAAGGAGGGGGTGCCGTTTACCCATTCCTACAATCTGGTCGCAGCTCTGAGAGAAGCGCTTCTTATCATCACTGCAAAACCAAGATTCGCAAGGATTCGCAGGGAATCCGACTGGCTGCTGCGGGAGCTGGAAAAATTAGGGATTAAGACCGCAGCCAGTTCTGCCGACTTGTCACCGGCAGTGCTGACACTTGCCCTGCCGCCATCGGTATCATCGGTGAAGCTTGGGGAGCAGATGGAACAGCGAGGCTACCTGTTAAGCTATCGCAGTGATTATCTGGTTAAAAACAACCTGCTGCGGATATGTCTGATGGGGGAAATAACACATGTTCAACATCTTCACATGCTTGATTCACTCGGAGGGATATTTAGTCGCCTTGCAGCCGCTGCGATGGATACACCTGCTTGACACCATTTTTCATTAAATATGTCATTGACGGTGCTTGCTCCGGAGTGTAGTTTTAATAATCATCGGGAATCGAAAAGGAAATCTTCAGTGGAGCCTATTGATTTGATAAATTTAGCCGGAAACCAGGTCCGGCAGTTTAATGCCGCAGAACTGCAGGCTGCCGGCTTGATCCCTAAAAACGGTTTATACTACCCTACAATATACTACCCTCCCATCCCTATGCACGGCCCTAGTAACGAAGCTCAGATTCTGTCCGGCCTTGTTTACGATGAGACAAGGCATTCGTCGGTATATGTTCACATTCCTTTTTGCCGGTCCAGATGTCTCTATTGCCACTGGATGGTTAATGTTGACAGCAACGAAATGGAAATTGATGACTACCTGACGTCCATGGCAAAGGAAATGAACCTGTGGAAGGAAAGGTTCGGCGTCAAACAGCTTGCCCCGCACTCCATTCTCATCGGCGGTGGAACACCAACCGCACTCTCTCCGAAACAGACCGCTAACCTGTTTAAAATTATGAAAGACAGCATCGATTTAGGTAAATGCGCCCAGATCACCTGTGAAACCGAACCCGGAACTCTCCTTGGTGTATCAGGTCTGGAAAAGCTCATCATCATGAAGGATAACGGGGTGAATCGCATCAGCTTGGGCGTACAGGCGTTTGACGACCAGTCCCTGAAGGATATGGGGAGGCAACATTCGTCCGGCGATGTGCTGAAGGCTATTGATCAGATCAGAAAGGTCGATTTCGAGAGCCTTTCCATCGACCTAATCTATGGCTATCCCGGATGTACCACCGGGAAATGGCTCACTACCCTGGAAACTGCCCTGTCACTGGATGTCGATGCCTTCCAGTTATACAGGCTGCGGGTTGTCCCCCACGGGGACAGAGTCGGCGCCATAGCGACCCGGTTTGAAAGTGATCCGGCATGCTTCCCTAATGTGGATGACATATACATCATGAAACAGATGGGAGCAGTTATTGCCGGTCGGGGTGGCCTAAAAGAAACTTCCTGCAGGCTATTCACAAAAAGCTCTGCTCACGACTCACAATATATGAAAGACCATGCCGACAGGCTTGCTGATGTCATAGGATTTGGCGCTTCTTCCTGGTCAAATGTGCAGGGGCGCTTCTATCTGAATACCGGGGAAAGCCTGGCCAAGTATGGTGAATATCTCCGGAATGGAGTGCTACCGATAAATCGTGGCAAGATCAGAACAGACGATGATACGCAAAGGTGGGCGATTGCGCTAACCCTGAAGCATAATGGCCTTCTAAAGAAACCTTTTCAGGAACTGACCGGCGTTTCCGTGCATGAGGCCTTCCCCAGGCAGATCGATAACCTGAAGAAGTATCTTCTCGTCGATGAGAATGAACATATGCTACAGTTGACATCCAGAGGGAAATTTTTTGCTGACGAGGTCGTCACACAGTTCTACCATCAGAACTATCGCCCTTTTCCCCGTTCCAGCTATGCCGAAGGGGATCTGAATCCATTCTCCCATGATCTGCTTTAGTTTATCAGGGTTAAATTGAACCTCCTCTCAAACCACCATGGATGATAGATTGTTTTACAGCGGAGTATCTTTGCTCTCGGCATGTTCCTGGGCCATTGGCGCCATTCTCTGGCGCAAGCTTGGGGAACAGCTTTCATCCTACAGCATGAATCTCGGCAAGGTAGTAATAGGGAGTCTTTTCTTAGGATCTATACTGCTGTTCATCGGTTTAGAGCCGATCAGCACCCGTTCCATGCTCTTTCTGGGATTGAGCGGTATCCTTGGAATAGCGATCGGCGACACCTTCTTTTTCCTTTCCCTGATGCAGTTGGGACCCAGGCGGGCCTCGCTGATGGGATCGCTGAACCCGGTTGCCATTGCAATCGCGGCAGCCCTCATTCTGGGCGAAAGACCGACACCAGGGGTTTGGCTGGGGATTGTCGTCACCACATTGGGGGTTGGGTGGGTATTGTGGGAACGCGCTACGGCAGCAGGAGACGGTACGGAAAGCATTTCCCTGGGTATCCGCTACGGCATTCTCTCCGTACTTTGCACGGCAGGGGCGGTGCTCCTTGCCAAGGTCGGAGTAGCCTCGGTGCCTACGGTCCAGGCCGCCTGGATTCGCCTGCTTGCCGGGGTCTTGGGGTTGGTGATGTGGGGCGCATGGCGATCGGAGCTGGGCAAATGGCTGTCCCCCTTCAGCAAAGGGGCGCTGTTGGCGAAGGTGGCGGCGGTTGTATCTGTTGTGGTTGTCGGCGGATTCTGGCTTTCGATTGTAGCGCTCAAGCATATCGATGCCTCAATTGCGGGCACCCTGAATTCTACCAGCCCATTGTTCATTCTGCCGATGTCAATGGTGTTGATGAAGGAAAAACTGTCGTTTCGGACTGTCCTGGGAACTGCCATTGCTGTCTGTGGTGTCGCATTGATCCTGTTGAAAGTTTGAGGGAAGAGTAAATGGAATTCGAAGAGGTGGTGAAAAAAAGAAGATCCATCCGCACTTTTTCAGAACAGGACGTTTCGGATGAGCTTGTCAAGTCGTTGATAGACTTTGCACTGCTTGCGCCTTCCTCCATGAACGGCCAGCCCTGGTGCTTCATCATTGTCAGAAACGCCGAGACCAAGGAGCTTATCGCGGAGATAAAAGACAAATACTGTCCGCCTGAGAAGCGGGAATACCCGGCAGGGTTTCTTCAGGAAGCGCCAGTGATCGTGGTCACTTGTGTCGAACGGGCAAAGGCATACGATCGAGGCATGGAAAGCGGTATACTTGCCACTGGCCACCTGCTTTTGGCTGCGGCGAATCTCGGCCTGGCAAGTGTGTATCTCTCGGCATACAAAAGCGGTGCCCCGGAAGTCGCGGACGACATACGATCGATTTTGGGACTGCCGGCGGACATTGACCCCATTACCATCGTGCCGATAGGTTTCCCCGGTGATGTTGCCGAGCCAAAGGCTGTAAAGAGAGCTGACGAGGTCATTTACAATGAAGCTTATTGCCGGAAATAGATCGGCCTTTGAGAGAGCCATTGACGCTGGCTATGGCCCGGATACGAGTATCGTCACCAGATACCGCAATGCCGTGCAGTTCGATGAAAAAGCTGAGAATGATGGCACCTTCAAAAAATACCTGCTGGAAAACAGCATCCGCGAAGGTGTGCGAATTGTTCAGCTGCCAAGCTACAAAGGCGTTGCCATCCACATCCTCGACGAGACATCCTGGATGGCAACCGGCTCACTGAAATCCATTGACGGCTGTTTAACCGCAGCGCGTTGTCTAATGGAAGGCGTCACACGCATCGCTTTTGAATCCGGGGGCAATTCCGGAAGCGCCTTGACACTTTATGGGCAAAAGGCAGGTCTGGAGACCTTTTTCTTCTGCCCTCTGGAGAATGTTGACCTGTTGGACAGCAGTCTGTTCGATAATCGAAGCGCGCACCTTATCGCCGTTGAAGATAGAGGCGCTGTCAAGGAGCTGACCGGGTTGTTTGCAAAAAACGCCAGCATCCGGCATGTTCCGGACATGTCATGGCGGTATGCTGCGGCAATGTTCCGCGGATTGTTCATTCTGGAACAGATGCTCGCAAGCGGCAAATACGACTGGATATCTCAGACCGTCAGTGCCGGATTCGGGCCGATAGGGATCTATAAGGTTCTTGAAACTTTCCGATCGGAAATTCTGAAATTGCCAAGGTTTCTTGGTATTCAGCAAGAGTCGAATTGCCCCATGTTTGAGGCATGGAGGCCCGAGGCCGCCAGTTCTACGAGCAAAGCCGGACAAGGGAATCTCCTGACTAGAGTGATGTACGACAATTCTCCTCAGACCTATAATACCTACTCTGATCTGCAACACCTTCTGCTGATGTCGCATGGCGACCTGTTGACTGTAAACGTGGAGGAGTTTGATTACTACACCGATCCTGTCGCGGATTATGGCTCTCTTCCGGAATTACTACGGTCGCAAGACATTGTCATCAGCTTGAAATCCGGCCAGGTTGTCGAGAAGACCGGGATGATTGCGCTGGCCGGGACGTTGAAGGCTATCGATAGCGGCGTCATCACGTCAGGCAGCAGTGTACTCTGCTGCCTGACGAGCGGAGTGAGCAGGGGGGATGGGTGTGTGCAGCCTGAGTTGGCCGTGCGGAATGCCAGTGATGTCCTGGAGTACATCAAAGCAATAGAGGCAGAAAAATGATTCAGAGTCCTGACAAAAAAATTCAATTTATCTTGTCGTTACTGATAATAATGATATTTATACCAATTGGCGGTTCTTTACCGACCGTACAGGCGGAAGCCCCCCTTAATCTTGAAGATGCTGTTTTTCGTCAAGAACAGCGCTTCAGATATGTCAATCTGGAAAGCGTCATCAATTCCTTAGGAATTACCGATGGGATGACTATTCTTGATATCGGCGCCAATGTCGGACTCGCAGCTATTACGTTTGCCGAGAAGCTACATGGAACCGGTGAGGTCTTTACCACCGATGTGCGTAATAAATGGGTTGATTACATTTCAGACGAAGCCCAAAAAAGAGGTCTGAATAACCTGCATCCGGTTTTGGTAAAAAAAGATGGATTGGATGATTTTTACGGTAAACATCGTTTTGACCTCGTGTTCCTTTCAAACATTTATCATCTTCTCGAAAATCGCATCGACTACTTCAGCAGGTTGCGTGGTTGTTTAAAACCTGATGCTCGTCTGGTTCTAATTAACTATAATCAGGTTCCTCTTGTGACGCCGGATGAATTGTCCAACTTTGATAGCCTGGTTGAAAGCCTGTCCAGGGAGAACCCTGAAAGTCCATTTGTTAAACTTCTGTCGCTCGCCAGCAAGCAGTATCTTAAAGATAAGGGCAATATGAGAAAGGAAAGCGAGACCTTCAAAAGGGTGCTCGTAGAGGATTTCAACCGGATGCTGACCGATCCTCGGTTTTATAACCAGTTCTATAAAAACTCTTACTTTACCAATGTATTACTCACGCCACCTGAACGAGATCTTGCCAATTGGCTGCTTATGTCACTCAAAGAGGACGGGGTTCTGGAAATTCCTGGTGACCAAATAGACGCAAAATCGATGCGCACGGTGATTAAGCTCAACCGGTTGTTTTTTAACAAACATTTCGAGAAGTACCTTGCTCGTGGTCACAAAGGCATAGGAGCATATTTCCCTGCAAGCGACGCAAATCGTCACACTAGTAAGTATGTGATGATGAGGGAACTGGACGCGGCTGGATATAAATTTGCTCAGGAAATCAAGGTGTCGCTTCTTTTTGACGTTGTGATCATGGTGCCAAAGACTCCTTAGCATATCGTCTGGAGTAGAGAGAGACTTATATGAAGTGCGAAAACAAGTGGATTATATTCAAAGACAGCACAATGCGCGAGGGACTTGACGTGCCTGGCGTGACGCTGGATCAGGTACAAAAACTGGAGCTGCTGCAAAGACTCGCCGAGATTAAGGTTCCCGAGGTGGAAATCGTAGCGCCCGGCCATTTCGACAGGGATATATTGTCCCTGAAGGAAATGGTTCCAGGAAAGTTGAGGATCAAGACCTCCGGATTGATCTACGGGTACGGCTCTTTGTGGCGTGAGCAGATCAAAAAGGCGATAGGTCTCCTGGACAGGTTCGATATCCTGATGCCGCTTTCCGACCTGAGGCCGCCTGCCGGCAGAGCGGAGAAAACGAGTCAAATGAATGATGTTCTGAAATTTGCCCTTGATAACGGTGCTGAAGCTGGGGTCGGTTTCCCCCATGCAACACAGGTCGAGTCCGACTTCCTGCTTGAGATGTGCCGACAGGCGGTTGAGGCCGGTGCGAAAAGGATCACCCTGTATGATACCAACGGGAGTTCCGACCCCTGGTCTGTTGAGGAACTCATCGGACAGGTCAGGGCGATTACGGAGATACAGCTATGCTTCCATGCCCACAACGATCTGGGCATGGCGACCGCCAATTCTCTCGCCGCGGTGCTGGCAGGCGCTGATTGTCTTGATGTAACCGTGAACGGGTTGGGTGACCGGGCTGGAAATGCAAGCCTGGAACAGGTTGCCGTGGCGCTATACCTGAAAGGTGTTTCCCATGATGTGCGGCTTGATCTGCTTCCGGATCTTTCGCGGGCGGTGGCGGAAATGACCTGCGTGCCGGTTTCTCAGCTTGCGCCGATAGTCGGTGGCTTTGCCTTCTGCCAAAAATCTCCTAGCCATCTGGAATTGCCGGGACTCTTCGAACCCTTTGACCCCGCCCTGATCGGTGCTGTGCGGAGCGTCTGCAAAGTGTGATGGATATTCATATTTGACGGAAAAATAATCTTCCATGATCAATAGATTAAATTGCGCTGAAAACCAGAAAATATCTGGTTGCGAGAAAATTGTGTGATTCGCGAAGCACGAAACCGGCACGTCTCATCTCATCAATAACCTTGCTTGCGGGAACAAAATTTTTCTTTGTTTTAACCCTGGCCTTTGCCGCATCCAGATTGATTATCCCGACCTGACCGCCAAGATTAAGGGATTTGCGAAGATTGCCCATGAATATGACAGGATCTTCCAGATAGTAATAGGTCCCTACTAACAGTATCTTGTCACAGCTTTGCAAGGGCAGATTGGCATCGGATTCGGAAGATTTTATTGGAATGATATTTACGGTTTTATTTTGCTCTATTTTTGCACGGATGACGTTCAGGAGTTCATCCTCGATTTCAACTGCGTAGACCTTTCCCTCAGCTCCAACCCTGGCGGACATTTTAAAGGCTAAAAGACCGGTCCCGGCGCCCACATCGGCGACCCTGTCCCCCTTTTTTACGCCAAACACATCAAGCACCCTCTCGGATTGCTTTTCCAGTTCCTTCTTCGGATCTTCAAGGTTATTTATCAATTTAGCAATGGGGACCGAGTTGCGACGCGTCTCGCGTTTTGTGATGTTCTCCTGCGCGTATCCGGTAAGTTGATTGCCGATAATCAGTATGATAACAAATAGAGTAATCCGGCATATGACATGCTTTAACCTGAAATTAATCATGGCTATCCCACATGTTGACAGGTAAATATCTACTCATTTGCCCTGAACACCAGAAAAAAACGGGTTTTGAGAAAGTCATGCGATTCAAGAAGTTCCAAACCTACTGACTTCATCTCTTCAATCACTTCACCTGGCAGGCTTAATTTATCCCTTAGTTTGCTATTCTTTGGAGCCTTGGCCAGATCCAGGTCGATAATTGCCACCAACCCTCCCGGTTTAAGCGCCTTGCGAATATTTTTCATGAACATGACCGGGTCTTTGAAATAATAATATGAATTTGAAACAATGATTTTATCACAGC
>JBGSQD010000247.1:0-27845 GCA_041738275.1 Geobacterales bacterium | reverse complement strand
CTGTCGCTGTTCTACATGGATGTCACCGACGAAGTCGTTCTGAGTTACCTGACGGGGGGTGAAACTACTTACAACAATGCCGGTTCAACAACCAAGAAGGGGCTTGAACTTGCCGCAAAATACCAGCTCATCCAGGGATTGTTCTTGGGAGGGACCTACACCTATAGTGATTTCAGGTTCGATAAGTTTGATGAACCGATTAACGGCAAACTGATTAACAGAAATGGCAACCATCTACCCTATGTGCCTGAACACCAGTATAATTTTTACGCCTTCTACAAACATCCTCTGGGATTCAAGGTCAAACTCGACACCTACAACTGGGGCGATTACTTCGTAGATAATGCCAATTCCGCTAAATACAACGGTTACGATTTCCTGACAAACGTTATGGTCGGCTTTGAGGACAGGCACTGGGACATATCCTTCGATGTCAACAATGTCTTTGACAAGCATTTTGCCATGGAAGTAACCAAAGACTCCACCGGGAATGAGCGTTACCGCCCCGGAGCCCCGATCTCCTTTTTCGGCAAGATCGCCTACAAGTTTTAGTTTATCAGGTCAGGGGGTATTATGAGCGGCAAAATTCTTCTTATTTTCTTTGTTTCGGCTGCCATTTTCATGCTGGCGGCAACATACCGTTTCCATGATTCGGCCCATGCCATGGGAATGATCAAGAAAGGTGGCGGGATGGCGCGGCATCCCGCACTGCTGGATAAGGACCGCGATTCGTACGTTCTGATCGCCACTGCCGGGGTCGTGCCCCCCTATCAGGGAAATGCTCGGGTTGTGCTTGAAGGCGACCCGACCCTCACCGCAACTTTTCATAATTCAGAGCCGGCGCTGGACCTCGGGTTTCATCGTCATCCCGAATTCCGTAACAACACCTACTATGATCTGCGTCCCAGGGACCGGATTGCTCTATGGGTAAAGATTAAACGAACCCGGTCGCTGCAAGACCGGAAACAGGCCGCCATCGCCTTGAACCAGAAGCGAATGCGCGGAGCTTTGCCCCCATGCACGCAGTGTGAGCCTGAAATCAAGGGAGCAGATACAGTGGCATCTGAACAGGGAGAGCATGCACGACCATCGGCGAAATCGGAGCCCCCCCCCCTGAGACCGTCAATGCCAGGGAGCAGGGAGCTGCGTGGAAAGGTCGTAGTCAGGGCAATGCAACCGAATCAGGAAGCAGACGGCGCGGCAAAGGTACCGGTGCGATGCCGGCAAAGGGCCCGGCAGTGGCATTCTATGATGCTGCCACGAACGAACCGCTCCTGAGGATACCTATCCGGTTCACCGGCGGAACAGGAGGTGGCGATAATGACCACTGAACCATCCAAGCCCGGTTTCATGAGCAGGCACCGTATCCTGATCATGATCGCATCACTGCTGCTTTTACTGCCACCACTGGCGTTCATTTTTCAGGCCACCACCGGAGACAAGGATTTTTGCGGTACCTGGTGCCCGCGAATGTTCTATGCCATTCGCAACGGCGCCGGTTTAAATGAAATTGTAGGCGGTATCATGCGGGCCTACATGGGGGTTGCGCTGGTTGTCGGCGCTATTGTCTCCACATTTTTTCTGGGGCGTTACTGGTGCAGCCACCTTTGTCCGATAGGAGGAGCGGGCGAACTGGGAAGCAAGCTGGTACCGGACAAACTTAAGCTTGATTACTCATCAATACCGGCAGCCCCTGTTCGATATGGCTATCTGGGTGTCTACCTGGCGGCACCCTTGCTGGGATTGGGAAGCCTTTGCTGCAATTACTGCAATTTCGCCGCTGTCCCGAACTTGTTCGGAGCGGCCTTTGTTCAGGCCGATGTGGCTTATTTCTTCCGTGCTTATGGAGTCATCAACCTGGTTCTCTTCATCCTGCTGGCAGTAGTGGCTAAAGGAGGACGCGCATATTGCAACTTCCTCTGCCCGGTAGGTGCATTGGACGCCATTTCAAACAGATTCGGGATGAGGTTCGGCAAGCGTGTGAAAGTAGTTGAACACCTCTGCAACGGTTGTGGAAAATGCACCGATGTCTGCCCAACCTGGGCCATCAGCATGGGTTCCATTGCAAAGATTGATCAGCTTTCCTGTATGCCCTGTCATCAATGCGAAAAAATATGTCCGGAAGGAGCGATCTGTTATGGCAAATCTGCGTAATTCACTGGCGTTTGGCGCCGTTGGTGCTGCCGGCGGTATTGCCGGAATATCCACAAGCGTCGGCCAGTGCGCCGGTGGCGACTGTTCGGTCTGCTTCCGCTGTGCCAGCGTGGCGTTGATTCTGGTAGCAGCGGCACTCTGGAAAAAAAAGAAAGGGGTATCAAGTCATGGATTGGCTCAAAGCAGTAATTGATTACGGCATAATCGGACTCCTGATTGTAATGAGCATGGTCGCGTTAGGGATTGCATTGGAGCGCAGAAGTTTCTATCGCAAGCTCGACATCAGCAGGTTTGGAGACAAAAAAGAGCTGGAGCTTGCGCTTACCCGCAAGCTCCATATCATCGCAACCGTCGGCAGCAACGCCCCCTATATCGGTCTGCTGGGAACCGTGTTCGGCATCATGTTGACCTTCTCCACAATGGGAGAGCAGGGTTTCATGGATGCAAGCAAGATCATGGTCGGTCTGGCTCTGGCTCTCAAGGCGACAGCCATTGGCCTGGTAGTGGCTATTCCGGCTGTAACTTCCTATAACTTCCTGGTTCGACAGGCCAAGGAACTGATCCTGACATGGGAGATAGCAAATGGACGAGAAAGAATTTAGCGTCATAAACGTCATACCATTCATTGACATCATGCTGGTATTGCTGACGATAGTGCTGACCACCTCTACCTTCATAGCCCGCGGAGCAATACCGCTGGAGCTGCCGAAATCATCACCAACACGCACAGAGTCGTTGAAGGGGCACACCATCGAGATCAGCAAAAGTGGAACCATGACATTGAATGGCCGTCTGCTCCCGTTGATTGTCCTCAAGCAGGAATTGTGCGGTTTCGATCGCAATACTCCGGTGTTGATCCGCGCCGACCGGGAACTGGTACTGCAAACCTTTGTCGATGTCATGGACTGTGTCAAGGGTTTGGGCTTTCGCAAGGTCAGCCTGCAGACCGAGTCGCGATCATGAGTGAACAGGGAAGATATTTCATCATTTCCACTGTGTTCCACGGCATTTTGTTGGCGTTGTTACTGATTCTGACTGCCAATGCCGTAAATCACAGGGAGGTTGTGACCATCGACTTCCTTTTTGACTCCTCCCCGCCCAGCAGTGAACCTCGGCAGGTCATGCAATCCCGCCCTGCCGTTCCTGCTGTTCCTGCCCGTCATCCTGCTCAGCCTGAACCGGTCAGGCAGGCTGTGGCACGGCAGGAGGTTCCTGTCCCCTCGGTAGCAAACACTCCGGTACCCGCGGAACCGTCTCCGCAACCTGCTGCGGTTACGGCGCTACCAACGCAGACAGTGCCAGGGCTGACAGGTGAAAGCAGAGTCGCGGCAGGCAAACCGGTTTCTGCCTTTAGCGGTGAGAAGTCAACATCGTCAGCATCAAGCAGCAATACAGAGGTCGAAGCCAGTGTTGATCAGGTTAAAAAAAGGTATCTCAAAGAACATTTCAACTACATCAGGAACTTGATAGTAAAACGATTGGCCTATCCCCCAATCGCCCGAAGGATGGAATGGAGCGGCAAGGTAGTACTGGCTTTCGTGGTAAACGAGGATGGCGGAGTCAGCTCCATTCGTATCAAGGAGAGCAGCGGCCATACTCTGTTGGATAAAAGCGCGGCAGATACGGTAAGAAGCGTTGCCCCGTTCCCTCGGCCACCCGTTGCTGCAGAGATTGTCATGCCAGTTCAGTTCAGGCTGGAGTAATGTCATCCCTGCCTGGTTCCCACCGGCATTCGAACTAAAGTTTTTTGCGGTAAAAAATTATCTTTAGGTCAAAACCGGTGTTTATCGTAACTAAATACCGATAATAATATCAAACATTTATATTACGACATGATATTGATCGATAAAGTTATCAAGTGAATTTGACTTTCTCTGTCGGCGTGGTAATAACACCTATGCGCATGGGATATGATTAGCCAGTTCAAATTATACGCCTGAATGCACAGAAGTGAGGCAGGTTGTGCCCATGTATCCTAAAACAGGACGGATATACAAAATTGCCGTAAATATTGCCGTTGCCTGGACGGTATTACTGGCATGTTCATTTCTCTGGTTTTATTACGAAGGGCAAGATGACATTCTGGAGTTCGCCAGGACCGAGGCCCGGGCAGCAATTGCCAAAGACAACCTCTACCGGCACTGGGCAGCCGCTCATGGCGGCATTTACGTACCGGTCAGCGACCATTCACCACCAAACCCGCTCCTCTCCCACATACAGGAGCGTGATATCTACACCCCTTCCGGAAAGCCCCTGACTCTTATAAACCCCGCCTACATGACTCGCCAGGTTTTTGAGCTGGCCGGCAGACAGAATCATCTGCTTCAAGGACACATAACCAGCCTGAAACCGTTACGCCTGGAAAATGCCCCTGATCCATGGGAGAGCAAGGTTTTGCTGGCATTAGAAAGTGGCATGCGGGAAGTGAACGAAATCCAGAATATGAAAGGAGAGGAATATCTGCGCCTGATGCAGCCTTTCTTTACCGAAAAATATTGCCTGAAATGTCATGCTGTTCAGGGGTACAGAATCGGTGACGTGCGAGGCGGTGTCAGTGTATCAGTTCCGTTGACGAATTTCTCACATATCAAAAACGTGCAACTGATGGGCGGGAGCATTGCCCACGGTTTCATCTGGCTGTCCGGGCTGGGAATAATCGGTTTTGGTTCACGCCGCCTGTATCAAAGTGCAGACACACTTCACCGGCAGACAACAATGCTTCAAGAAGAGGTGACTGAGCGCCAGATGGCCCAGGAGTCGCTTCAGGAACAAGCTGTGAAGCTGGAAGAAGAGATTGCCGAACGGCAGATCGCGCAGTTGTCGCTTCATGAACAGACTGACATGCTGGAACAAGAGATTGCCGAGCGCCAGGCTGCTCAGGAAAGCCTGGCAGTCAAAAGCAAACAGGTGGAAGAACTCAATCATACGCTTGAAGAGCGTATTGCCAAGGCAATAGCGGACTTGCAAATGAGCAAGGACCAGCACCGCCTGCTCCTTGACTCTGCGGCCGAGGCGATTTACGGCATCGACATTTCAGGAGAATGCACATTCTGCAACCCTGCATGTCTCCGGATATTGGGGTATGAAAGAACTGAAGATCTTATCGGCAGGAATATGCACGTAATGACTAAACACAGCCATTCGGACGGCACGCTCTGCCCTATCGAAGAATGCGAGATTTGTAATGCCTTCCGGACCGGAAATGGCGTACATCTGGATGACGAACTTTTACACCGTGCGGACGGCACCAGCTTGTCTGTGGAATTCTGGGCTCATCCGCAAGAAATAGATAATAATATTGTCGGCGTGGTTGTAACATTTGTGGATATCTCCGAACGCAAACGGATCGCCGAGGAGTTGCAGCAAGCCAAGGATTCGGCAGATGCCGCCAATAGGTTCAAGAGTGAGTTCCTAGCCAATATGAGCCATGAGATCCGCACCCCTCTGAACGCCATCATCGGCTTTTCCAACCTGGCACTGAAGACCGGTCTTGCTCCGAAGCAGTTTGATTACATAAACAAGATCAACTCCGCTGGAGTTTCTTTGCTCGGAATCATCAATGATCTCCTGGATTTTTCCAAGATCGAAGCAGGCAAGCTGGAGCTGGAACAGACATTGTTCCAATTGGATGATGCCCTTGCAAGCGTTATCGACTTCAACCAGCAGAAGGCCATTGATAAGGGTATTGAGTTCATCATCAACATCTCACCCGGAATTCCCCGTCAACTCATAGGCGATCCCCTTCGCCTCGGCCAGGTAATAAGCAACCTGGTGGGTAATGCGCTCAAATTCACGACTGCCGGCGAGGTGGAACTGAGCATTAAGTCTCTGGAAAAGACAAGTAACACCATTCGATTGCTTTTTTCGGTGCGGGACACCGGGATCGGCCTGACAACCGAGGAACAGTCCAGACTTTTCCAGCCCTTTACTCAGGCGGATGGTTCCACTACCCGCAGGTTTGGCGGCACTGGCCTGGGTCTCTCAATCTCCAGACTTCTGGTGGAGATGATGGGCGGGGAGATCTGGGTGGAGAGCGAATCATGCAAGGGGAGTACCTTCAGCTTTACCGCCTGCTTCACCCCTGCAGAAGAAATGGGTAAGAATCTCATACCTGCCGCATTAAACGGCTTACGAATCATGGTTGTTGACGACAGTGAGATTAATCGTGACGCCTATGGAAATCTTCTCAGCATCCTTCCGATAAAAGCGGATATTGTAGCAAGCGGCCCTGAGGCTTTGACCGCGATAAGGGGGCGGGTTGCAAATGATCCATTTGATTTGATCCTGTTGGACTGGAATATGCCGGATATGAACGGTCTGGAAGTGATCCGTTGCATCAAAAACGACAGCAGTCTGCGCCCATCCCCCGCTGTCATTATTATCACCGCTTTTGGCGGAGAGGACGAAGAATCAAAGGCGATGAAGGCCGGTGCCGACGCCTTTCTCAAAAAACCGGTCACAGTTTCGGTTCTGTTCGATATTATCTCCCGCATATTTTCTACCAATGACAAGTTTTCCGACACAATTTCGAGCAATACTTACAATCCTTCCTATGATTTTTCAGGCTCATGCATCCTGCTGGTGGAAGACAACGAAATCAACCAGCAGCTTGCCAGAGAACTCCTTGAAGAAGTTGGGATTTCGGTAGATGTCGCCGGCAACGGCCGCGAAGCTGTTACTATGGTGACAAGGAGCGGGCGCTTCTACAACCTGGTGCTCATGGATATCCAGATGCCGGAAATGGATGGTTATGAGGCGACAAGACTCATCAGGAAAGATTCACGCTTCAGTGGTCTACCTATCATCGCCATGACAGCTCACGCCATGGTGGAGGAACGGCGTAAAACACGTAATGCAGGAATAAACGCCCATATCACCAAACCGATCAATCCGGCTAATCTCTTTGCCGTTCTGGCCGATTGGATAAGACCGAAAAGCCGGGATACCTCCCCCACTCCATTGCCCATCCACGCCATGCAAAATTCCGAGGATGTATTCCTTCCTGCGGATCTGCCGGGAATATCGCTGGAAAAAGGATTGATGTACTGTAACGAAAATAGAAAACTCTACAGGGACCTGCTGGTCAAATTCATGGAAAACAGGGCAGGAACCGTTGAAGGGATCAAAACAATGATGCAAATGGGTGATTTGTCAACAGCCGGCAGAGCAGCTCATTCCATGAAATCATCAGCGGGGATTATCGGAGCAATCGAACTCTCAAAGGCATCCGCAGCGCTTGAAAAATGCATCGACGAAGGAGGAGACAGCTGGGACACGTTGCTGGAGACATTCAATCTGCATTTGGATATGGTCTTAAGCGGACTGGACCGATATTTCCGGAAGGAAATGAAGTTCCCCCAAAATTCATGACAGGTTTATTTGACATCTCTTACATCTCTGATATTTATTTAAATCATGAAGCAAACAACTGGATAAAATCTGATCCTTTTGTAATTTCGCGCCATTCGGACATACACCAATAGTACAAGAGCGAACAATAACTTTTTACGATTTGTCGGCTTACTCACCTCAGCACAGGAGCCAATCTATGAAAAAGACTTGTAGCAGCCTGCTCTGCACAGCTTTACTCCTCTCCTTGCCAGCCACTGTTCTGGCTGTAGATGTAGCTGTTGACTCCACCACCATCACCAGATTTGAAAAACGTGATATCCAGGGCGAAAAAAATGATACGCTGATTCCGCTCACCCAGTTTCTGGGATTGGATGTGAATAATCTGGCTGACGGTAATTTATCGCTTCATCTTTACGGGTGGGGCCGTGTCGATCTTGCGGACAAGAGTTATAATAATGATAAGGCAGATGGCAGCCTGACCTATGGCTATCTACGGTATCGTTTCAAGCAGGCCAACACAGATATTCGCGCTGGCCGTTTTTTTGTGCGAGAGGGTATCGTCGCCGAACAGGTGGATGGCGCAAGCGTCCATGGCGAACTGCCGCTGGGCTTCGGAATTTCTGCCTTTGGCGGCGCCACAGTTCACACGAAACATCTGTATGGTGAAAATAGTGACGGTAAAGGTGACACTGTTTTTGGCGGGCGGGTCAACTATCGCTATAAGGGGCTGCTGGAATTAGGGGTCTCTGGGGTTTACGAAGGTGAGGCTCCCAAAATGACCAATTACATCAACGGCGACCACCGTCTGTTGGGCATGGATCTGTGGCTGAGTCCGGTCAGGATGGTCGAGGTCATGGGCCACACCAGCTACAACACAGAAACCAGGACCACTGCCGAGCATAGCTACCTGCTCAATATCAAACCGATAAAGCATCTGGTCATTTCGGCTGAATTCAACGAGCAGCGCGAAAAAAGCTACCTCTACGCCTGGACCATGTTCTCGGGAGCCGCCCTGAATCCCAAGGAAAAATCCAGATCCACGGGAGGCAGTATTTCCTATAACTTCAACAAGACCATAGAACTGGCTGCCGATTATAAACACTACACCCGTGATCTCGGCAACGCCGACCGCTACGGTGCGGATGTGCGACTTAATTTTCTGAACAACTCTGTTCGCGGCGGTTTTGGCTACCATTACCTGCGTGCCGGTTCCGGTTTTGCCATCGGCACCAATCCCAGCGCCTCATACCATGAACTTCGTGCTTATGCGCTGCACGACACCAAGACCTATTTTGCCGCCCTGGACGCAATCGACTATATTTTCAAGGATAAAGTATACAGTGAAAAAAGTGCCTGGGAGGCGAGTATTTCGCTTGGGTACCACATCACACCGGCCCTGGCCGTTTCCGGCGACTTCAGCTATGGGAGGAACCCAGAGTTCATAGAGGATGCCAGGGGGCTAATCCGTTTGACCTACAATATGACCTATGACGGTAAAGGAGGGAAAAAATGAAATGTCGCCAGTACATACTCCCGATCCTGGCCCTGGCCGGACTGCTCATGCTTCTTGCCGCCTGTGCTCAGCTACAGCCCATCCCCGGCCTGCCGGACTCGCATCCTGAATCCTTGGCCGTGGGACAGCAGATGGATTGCTCGGAATGTCATGAAGACCAGCAAAAGGGAACCATGAAGCCATTTACCGCGTTCAGTCACTCTCCGGTTTTCGTGAAAAATCATCGTTTTTATGCCGCCTCGGACGACCGTCTATGCTCAACCTGCCACAAACCCTCATTCTGTGCCGACTGCCACACCAACAATGTGGAAATCAAACCTTCAATGAAATACGGATACCGTCCAGACCGGGAAATGCCGCACCGTGGAAATTTCATGACCATGCACAAGATCGAGGGCAAACTTGATCCGGCAAGTTGCTACCGATGCCATGGACGCACCAACAACGAACGCTGTGTGGCATGCCACCGCTGAGGGAGGAATTATCAATGAATTACATGTTCAAAACAGTTCTTTTCTCGCTTTTTGCCTTGTGCCTGTTCGCTTGTTCCAAGAGCAATGACAATGCTATCAATATTGATCCCATTACCGGTAAACATCCCTCGGGATGGGCTGCGGCAGACAATGGAGGATTACACCCTGCTAAATATCACGCAGGACCCAGTGCCTGTTATGAATGTCATGGGGAAAATTTAAATGGTGGCATAAGCAACGTGAGTTGTTTCAACGCTTCGCGTAGCGGCATCAATTGTCACCCGGATGGTCCGGCATTAGCCGGGCACACGGAAGGATGGTCATCGCCCAGTGCCCACGGAGTATCAGCCAAAGCCCTGGCAGCGGGTCAGGATGGCATTGTTCGCTGTCAGAAATGCCATGGGTCCGATTTTACCGGTGGCAGTTCCAAAAAGTCCTGTCTGAATAGTGCCGGTTGCCACGGCGCCGGTATCATGGCCCCACATTCACCCAAACCATGGCTGTCACGCATCGGCGGTCGCACCCATACAACCACTGACGCCAGTAATGCTGCCGGATGCGACACCTGCCACAGAAACGGGGCCAACTCCTCTCGTAAGCCGTCAGTATCCCAACCGGCAGGGACAGCTGCAGGCTGCTTCAATAATACGCTTTGTCATGGAGTTGAAGGGCATGCTGCCGGATGGAAAGCAGCAGCAGCACATGGTACAGCAGCCAAGTTGGATTCCGGAGGAGATAATGGTTTCAGCGCCTGCGCTCAATGCCATGGAGCTAATTTTGGTGGCGGGTCTTCCGAACAAAGCTGTCTGAATACCGCCGGCTGTCACGGGGTCAATGTTGCCGCACCCCATCCGGCCAAGCCGTGGCGGTCAACGACAGGTGGTGCTTCTCATGCTTCAACCGAAACCAGCAATGCCGGCCAATGTGCCTTGTGCCATACGGGTGGAGCCAACTCGACCCGGGCGCCGCGGCCCGGCGACAGAACAGGGTTGACAGGCTGTTTCAACAACACCCTCTGCCACGGTGCTACTGGCCATCCTGATGGCTGGAATGCACCAAACCAGCATGGGGCGGAAGCAAAAAAAGTACCTACTCCGACCACTGGTTTCTCCTCGTGCCAGCCATGCCACGGGGCAGGATTCATAAATGGTGCTGCGCAAACATGCTTTAACAGCGTTGCCTGTCACGGCAGCGGCGTCAATGCGCCTCATGCCCGAAAACCATGGTTTTCAAGAACCGGAGGATCGACCCATACCACCACCGATACGGCAAATGTCGGCACCTGCGCCATCTGCCATACTGCCGGCGCAAACTCGACGGTCAAACCTCCTGCTCCGGTAACGATGACCCTGGCGGGCTGTTTCAATAACACCCTGTGTCACTTTCACCAGATTCCCTTCGCCCCCTCAGCCACGATACCAGCGTCACTTCATGGCAACGAAGCCAAGAAAGACCTGACCGTCTGTCAAGCCTGCCACGGTATACCCGGATCATTCAGTTTTGATGGTGTTGCGCTTGCTGGAGGCACCAGAACCACTGCCTGCTCCAGTTGTCACACCTTTGCCAAGGCTCACCCCACTGATTGGCAAGGCAGCGGTGCCTACTCGCATATCACTGCAGGCAACAAGTCCGATGCCTGTACGCTCTGCCATGATGTCACCCAGGGGCGTACCACTCCTCTTGTGGCTGCTCCAAGTTGTTTCAGTGCTTCTTTCACCAATGGGCTGGGTCAGGCCAGAGGCTGCCATCCTGGAGGTCCCGGAACCTCGCCGCACGGAGTACCCTACAACAATCATAACGCTACCGCCCGGAGTAACTTCTCCTACTGCCTCGGTTGCCACCAAATCGCTGTTAATGCATCCAGCCCACCGGGGTGCCAAAACTGCCACCTGCTCAATCCGGTAGCAAACCCGAACAACTGCATCTCATGCCATTCCGATCCGCCAAATGGGACGGCCTATCCCAACATAGCCCGGTCGCATGCCTCCCATGCCATCATGAATGTTGCCAATGTTTGTGCTGAATGTCACAGCGGGATGGGACTCGGTACCGTTGATCACCAAAACCGTGCCAGAGCCCGGGCTAGTTCAGTTCAGGCCAATCCAACAGTCTTCGGCACGCTGGCGAAAACCGGGGGACTGAATCCAGGTTACGCCTCCGGAACAATGGCCTGCAGCAACACCTATTGCCACGGTGCATCGCTCACCGGCGGCAGCAACAAGACCCCACAATGGGGCCAGACCGGCTACCTGCAGGGTTGCGGCACCTGTCATGGTTTCCCGCCAGCCATAAGCGCCCACTCCGGTGTGTCCTCCGCCACGCCCTGCGCGGGCTGTCATACGCATGTGAACCAGAGCAATTCGGGCTTCACCGATCCAACCAAACATGTGAACGGCATTATCGAGGCCACAATCGGCGCCGCGCCGCACGCTGTCCCGTATCCTAACCACACCCTTACCTCAGCCTGCCTTGGATGCCACCAGGATGCGGTGACAGCCCCTGCGGTCATTCCGTTGGGCTGTCAGAATTGCCATCTGACCAGCCCGGTGACGACGCCTAACGGCTGTACTTCCTGCCACGCCGCACCACCCAGCGGGACCAGCTATCCGAATATCGCCAACTCGCACGTTCCCCATGCGAATTCGAGCAAAGTGGCCGTCACGACCCTGGCCTGCGCTGACTGCCACAATGGTCTGGGCTTGGGAACGCTGGATCATCAACTCCGCTCCAAGGCCCGCACCGCTACCGGTCGAGCCAATCCTGTTGTCTTCGGGGGCGGTCCGCTGCTGGTTGCCGGCGGCGGCACAGCACCAGCCTTCAATGACAGCACCGGTCAGTGCACAAATGTATACTGCCATGGCGCCAAGATGCCGGGCGGCGACACAACCGGCACCAACAGGGTGCCGCTCTGGGGAACCACCATCCTGCCGGCAACGATCTCTGCATCAGCCTGCGGAGCCTGCCACGGTTTCCCGCCGACAGGAGCTTCAGGACATCCGGCTGTTGCCATCCCTGGCGGCTTCCCTGGTACGGCCAGCATCGGAAACAGCTGCAGCTGTCACTCGAATATCAACAGTGCCGGGAACAGCTATGGCAACATCTTTGTGGACAAATCCAAACACATCAATGGTCAGCTGGAAGCGACCAGTGGCGGTGTGCCCCACAGTGTGCCGTTCCTTGCCCATAACAATGCAGCATCGGCCTCCTGCCTGTCGTCAAGTGGTGGGTGCCATAACACGGGTTCAAGCACCTCAGCTTATCCGGCAGCAGCAAGCGCGGCACCGGACTGCATGTCGTGCCATACCCTTGCCAATCCTCTGGCAGCCGGCAACGGCCTGGGCAACTGCAGGTCCTGTCACGGCACCGGCGGCACCGGTACTGCTGCTGCACCGACCGGCAATAGTTGGCCAAACATCAGAGGCAGCAACGGGGACGCCCGGCACCCAAGTCACGAAGGGTCATCCTGCGGCGACTGTCATCCTGGTGTTGACGGCACGGGCAGGTCTACTACGAATACATCCGGCTCAGGTTCCGGAGTGAATCACGGTCCTAACAAGACCATGACCAGTGGTTCATCACAGACAAACTCGGTCCAGAACACCGCAGGTATCATACCGAATACGCCCAGAGGCACAGGTGCTACCTGTAACCACAATAATATCAACGGGTGTCACGATGGTGATGGCATAAAGAGCTGGACGCCATAGCAGCGTGAATTGAGTATGGAGTTGAAGCGAAGAGAGGCCGGGCACTTATGTATGGTGTTCCGGCCTCTCTGTATGGCAGGGGACTTTCCAGTTATGTGAGTATTCAGTGCCGTTTATGGCGATCTTTTAAAGCATTTTTTACAGTCAAACATGCTGTACGGTTTCTCTTGTTTCTTTGCCTTGCGCACGTCCATTTCTGAGAGAGGTACTATTCTTTTTGCCATGGTTCATGTCCTTTTGGGTATACGTGGTTGGTGATGGGTATATAAAACGGTCAGACGTATACCCAAAAACTATAGATTTCAGTAAACCCAATGAGACACTATTGGACAAACAAAAAGAAAAAGCCCCGGAAATTCCGAGGCTTTTTTATTCGTCTGGACGTTTCCAGACTATTTTTTGGTCGGTGCGACTGGATTCGAACCAGCGACCACTAGACCCCCAGTCTAGTGCGCTACCAGGCTGCGCTACGCACCGATAAAACTACTCGTTTACAGCTGACATCGTATTGCCTGCAACTCGTTCCTGATTTCTCTCAGCAGGCCAATATGGTCAGTGTCCGAGCACACCAGTGTAGTATCATTCAAGAGTATTTTACCACGGTGGGAGATCCGCTTCTTGACGCCTTCAATGGTGTATTTTTCGGTATACAGGAGGCGTTTAACCTCCAGAATCAACTCTACTTCTTTTTTCAGATAAAGTCGTTGTCCGGCTGAACTTTTTTCCGGCTTCAAAAACTCGAATTCAGTTTCCCAAAAGCGGAGCACGGACGTATTTACTCCGGCAATCCTGGCTACTTCGCCGATTTTGTAATACAGTTTGTCGGGGAAGGTTACGCTCATGATACCGGGTGTTCTTCTATACTTCTTTAAGCTCAGTATTTATTGCGTTTTTAAGCACCTGGCTCGGCTTGAATGTAAGAATTCGCCGGGCGGCAATGGTTATGGTTTCACCGGTCTGAGGATTGCGCCCCCTGCGATCAGCCTTCTGTTTTACAACAAAATTGCCAAAACCAGCGATTTTTATTTTCTCACCAGCCTCAAGAGTATTTTTTATAAGACCGAAAACAGTTTCAACCATTTCGGCAGACTCTTTTTTTGAGAAACCAATCTTCTGATGAATACGTTCTACGATGTCTGCTTTTGTCATAAAAACCTCTATCTGCGTTAATTTCTTAACTAAAAACAAAAGGATGAGTTTTATAGCACAGGGTAACTGTTTTCGCAACAGGTTTTTATCTTATTGATACTTTTAACTTATTAACCAGAGCAGCAATAATTTTCGCATGAAGCACACCTATCTCTTCATCTGTCAGGGTTCGGTCATAGGAGCGATAACGGACACGGATAGCGATACTTCTGAACCCTTCCGGAATTCCACTGCCCCGATAAAGGTCAAAGATCTCAACATGCTCAACTTCCCGAGCCTTTACCCCTCGCACACACTCGATGATCTTGTCTGCAGGCAGCTCATCAGGTGCAAGAATAGCTATGTCCCTGGTACTGTCTGGAAAACGGGACGGCGCTCCCACAGTGCGTTTCTGACGACTCAGCACCACCAGTTTCTCGAAATTGAGCTCGAAACAATAAACCGGTTTATCCAGTCCGAAATTTTCCTGAACAGTTGGGTGGATTTCACCAATTGAACCGATCCTGTCCCGACCAGCCATTATGCTGCAGGATTTGCCAGGGTGGTAGAAAGGTTCAGGTTCGTCAGCTTCCCATTTCACATCACCAATGCCCGTAAGTTTCAGGAGGTTTTCAATGACCCCCTTGACATCGAAAAAATCAACTGATTCGTGGGTATGGTTCCAGCCCTCTTTCTCACGCATACCAGTAAACGCACCGACAACAAAGATCGGTTCGCGAGGCATTTCTCCTGCCAGTGTCGGCATGTAGATCCGTCGCATTTCGAACAGTTTCAGATCAAGGGAACGGAAGCTGATATTACGGGAAATTGTCTCAAGTAGCCCTGGCAGAAGGGTAGTACGCATAACCGATTGTTCTTCAACCAGAGGGTTGGTAAGGCGAATAGCAGCATGTCGCGGATCATCTGCGGCTAGCAGCAGTTTGGCTGCGGCGTCCGGCGCAGTGAAGCTGAAATTGATAATCTCGTTCATGCCATGGGCTACCAGGATGTCCCTGACAGTACGTTCAATGCGCTGGTGCGGTGAAGGGCGATCGGAAACAACCTGTGCCGTCGGCATGGTCGCAGGAATCTTGTCAAAACCGTTCATCCGGGCAATTTCCTCAACCAGATCAATCTCGCGCTCTATGTCCACGCGATAGGTTGGCGGGGTAACCAGCAACGATTCGTCAGGGCTTTCGACCACGTCGCATTCTAGCCGAATAAGAATGTCAACGATCTCGGCCTTTGCGAGGTTCACCCCGATCATTTTATTGGCGCGCTCAGGACGCAGCGGGATCGGCCTGGGTTCAAATATCACCGGATAGACGTCAACCATCCCCTGAGCCACGCTACCGCCTGCCAGTTCAGCTATAAGCGATGCTGCCCGGTCAAGGGCTCTGGTCACGCCGCCGATATCAACACCACGTTCGAAGCGATGTGATGACTCGGTGTGAAGACCAAGCCGTTTGCTGGTTTTACGTATCGCAGCAGGCTTGAACCAGGCACTCTCCAACAGGATATTGACGGTATCAGCGGCTATTTCAGAGTTTTCTCCACCCATTATCCCGGCCAAGGCTACAGGTCGATCAGCATCACAAATAACCAGATCGCTGGCAAACAGTGTCCGTTGCTGGCCGTCAAGGGTAGTAAACAGCTCGCCTTCGTTTGCCCGGCGCACAATAATGCGGCGTCCGGCCAATCGGTCACAGTCAAAGGCATGCAACGGCTGCCCCATCTCCATCATCACCAGATTGGTCACATCAACCACATTATTTATAGAACGGAGACCTATGGCATTGAGGCGCTTTACAAGCCAATCAGGTGATGGGGCAATCCTGCAGCCCGAGACATAACGTGCGGCGTATCGCGGACAGAGCTCCGCATCATCGATTGTTACCCCTATGATATCATTGACTGCGCCAATCCCTTCTGAAATGACGGAATCAGTATATCTGACCTTCTTTCCCAGCTTGGCGGCAATCTCCCGGGCGATACCAACCACGCTCAAGCAGTCGGCACGGTTAGGGGTTAATCCGATCTCGAGAAAGGTATCCTTAAGTCCGAGTGCCGCGAAGACCGGATGACCAAGGGGGAGTTCAGACGGCAGAACCATTATGCCGGCGCTTTCCTCTGCCAAACCCAGCTCCTTCTCGGAGCAAAGCATGCCACAGGATTCCTCGCCGCGGATTTTGGAGCGCTTGATCTTGAAATCGCCTGGCAGGCAGGAGCCAATCTGGGCCAAGGCCACCTTGTCGCCAGCCTTGAAATTCTGCGCGCCGCAAACCACGTTCAGCACCTCTGTGCCGTTATTTACACGGCAGAGGGAAAGTTTTTCCGCATTGGGATGTTGATGTTTTTCTTCAACAACGGCCACAACCACATCGTCCATCCCGGAGCCGGACTTTTCCATTCCTTCCACTTCAAGCCCAAGCATAGTCAAGACATCGGCGAGATCTTCGGGAGAAAGGTCAAAATCAACGAATTCTTTGAGCCAATTATAGGTTACTTTCATATATGGGCACCATAAACGGTAAAATTATGAATATGTTAGTTTAGAACTGACGCAGGAATCTCACGTCATTTTCGAAGAGCAGGCGCATGTCATTGATGCCATACTTCAACATCGCAATACGCTCTATACCCATGCCGAAAGCAAAACCGGATATGTCCTCAGCATCGTAATTGACGTGGCGATATACCTCGGGATCCACCATACCGGCACCGAGAATCTCCAGCCAGCCGCTGTTTTTGCAAATACGGCACCCCTTGCCACCGCAGAGAACACAGGATATATCAACTTCTGCAGAGGGCTCGGTAAACGGAAAGAAACTGGGACGAAGGCGCACACCGCTATTCTGCCCAAACAGCTGGTTTGTGAAAACAGTCAGTATTCCCTTCAGGTCCCCGAAGGTAACGTCCTTATCCACCATCAGACCTTCTATCTGATGAAACATTGGGGAATGGGTGGCATCCGAGTCACAGCGGTAGACCGTCCCTGGGGCAATAATGCGTAAGGGCGGCTTATGCTTCAGCATCGTGCGAATCTGTACCGGCGAGGTGTGCGTACGTAACAGCAGATTGTCATCAACAAAGAATGTATCCTGCATATCACGTGCAGGATGTTCCGGCGGGAAGTTGAGCGCTTCAAAATTGTACCAATCGTGCTCGATTTCTGGACCCTCGGCTACTGAGAAACCCAATCCTGCAAAGATGTCGCAGACCTCTTCAATCACCAGGGTGATGGGGTGTTTAGTCCCGCGAACCTGACTGCGCCCCGGAAGGGTGACATCGATCCGCTCTGACTGAAGACGCGCTGACTTTGCCCGTTCGCGGGCCGCCAGCAGGCCGTTTTCAAGACTGGTTTCAAGCTCATCCCTGATAGTGTTGACCAGTTGGCCAACAACTGGACGATCTTCCGGCGCTAGCCCGCCAAGTCCCTTCATCAGAGCTGTCATCTCGCCTTTGCGACCAAGGTATCTGACACGGATATCCAGAAGGGCATCTTCGCCAGAGGCTTCAATAATGGCCTGCAGGGCCTCTTGTTTTAATCGTTCAAGCTGTTCCCGCATAATATCTACCCTTAAAAAAAAGGAATGGGAGTGTTTCATCCCATTCCCCGTGTGGTGATGTATGTTGAGCTACTGAAAAGCTTAGATGCTGGCTTTAGCCAAGCCTGCAATCTCCATGAACCCTTTTGGATCAGACACGGCAATGTCTGCCAGAACCTTACGGTCGATCTCTACATTTGCCTTTTTGAGGCCGAAGATAAACTTGCTGTAGGACAGGCCATTCAGGCGTGATGCGGCATTGATACGTGTAATCCACAAGCTGCGGAAATCGCGCTTCTTGACGCGACGATCACGAAAGGCGTAATTCAGGGCCCGGTCAACTGCTTCTGTCGCGCTGCGAAACAATTTACTTCGCGCGCCGCGATAACCCTTGGCAAGTTTCAGAACCTTATTACGTCTTCGTCTCGCTTTAAAACCTCTTTTTACGCGTGGCATACTCTTACTCCTTCATTATGAATTTCGCCCGATCCACAAGGGGAGACATTCCTCATGGTTCTTGGCATTTTGCCCGCTATTTGTACGGGATGAGTCTTGCGATATTTTTCTGGTCAACAGCTGCCACCATGGAACCGCCACGCAGGTTGCGCTTACGCTTACGGGTCATTGGAGTCAGTATGTGACTGGTAAAGGCACAACTACGCTTGATGCGACCGGTACCGGTTTTTTTGAAGCGCTTGGCTGCGCCACGATTTGTCTTCATTTTAGGCATTGCTGTTCTCCTTCTTTAGATTATCTCAATGGATTAATAATATACGTTACTTTTTGACCTTGGGAGCCACGATCATGAACATGCTTCGTCCATCAACGCGAGGCTGGGATTCTATGACAGCAATATCAGCCAGTTCAGCAGCAAATTTTGCGATAACAGCCCGCCCGATATCCATATGGGTAATTTCCCTACCCCTGAACACGAGTGTAACCTTAGCCTTGTTCCCTTCTTCAAGGAAGCGCCTGACGTGCTTTACCTTGAACATCAGGTCGTGATCATCGGTCTTGGGGCGTAACTTGATCTCCTTGACCTCTACATGCACCTGCTTTTTTTTGGCTTCCTGCAGCTTTTTGCTCTGCTGGTACTTGAACTTACCGTAATCCATGATTCGGCAGACAGGAGGAACCGCATTGGGTGAAACCTCCACCAGATCAAGCTGCTGCTGTTCAGCCATTTCAAGGGCAGTAGATGTGGGAATTACACCAAGAGCCTCTCCTTCTGCGCTGATCACGCGGACTTCAGTGGCACGAATGGCGATGTTAATGTTAACGGTAGGTTTTGCTATGACTGCACCTCCTGGATGGAACGGCTCGAAACACCGGTTCCTCGATCAATAAAATTATCTGAAGTTTTTACTTTCAAGTTCAATAAAATCCACAAATTCTGCCGGCTTCATGGAATCAAGATTCTTTCCATCACGGTAGCGTGGCGTAACAGTACCCTGCTCCACTTCCTTGTCACCTATGACCAGCATATAGGGAATCTTCTGCAGCTGGGCCTCACGAATCTTGAAGCTCAACTTCTCGTTGCGGAAATCGTGCTGTACCCTCACACCAGCTTCCCTAAGCTGCGTGAACACATCCTGGGCAAAAGGAATATGATTGTCAGTTACGGTCACAAGGATGGCCTGTACAGGTGAAAGCCACAACGGGAAACTGCCGGCAAAATGCTCGATCAGGACCCCGATGAAACGTTCTATGGAACCAAGAATGACCCTGTGCACCATTACAGGACGTTTTTTCTCACCATCGCTGCCGACATAAGTTAGATCAAAGCGCTCGGGGAGCGTAAAATCGCACTGAATAGTAGCACACTGCCACCGCCTGTCAAGACAATCACGTAATTTTATATCAATCTTCGGGCCGTAGAAGGCGCCGTCACCTTCATTGATCTCATAGGGACGGCCAGTGTCCTTGAGGGCTGACAGCAGCGCGCTGGTAGCAAGCTCCCACGCTGAATCGTCACCGATGGACTTCTCCGGACGCGTGGAAAGCTCCATCTCATATTCAAAGCCGAATTTCCCCATAACATCGCTGACAAAGGAGAGGACACCCTTGATCTCGGCATCCAGCTGCTCGGGCGTGCAGAGGATATGGGCGTCATCCTGGGTAAAACAGCGAACCCGCATCAGGCCATGCAATACGCCGGCCCGTTCATGACGATGTACCGTTCCAAGCTCGAAAAACCTTAAGGGCAGATCGCGGTAGCTGCGAAGATGGGATTTGTAGATCATCATGTGGGCGAGGCAGTTCATCGGCTTGATGCCGAAACCCTGCTCGTCAACCTCGGTGAAATACATGTTCTCGCGGTAGTTCTCGTAATGCCCTGAGCGCTGCCACAATTCCGTCTTGAGTATCTGGGGACCAACGACAATATCGTAACCGCGCTTGAGATGTTCCTTGCGTTCGAAATCTTCAAGTATGGTGCGCAGCATGGCCCCTTTGGGATGCCATATGGCAAAGCCGGCGCCGACTTCATCGGAAAAGGAAAACAGGTCCAGCTCTTTCCCCAGCTTGCGATGATCGCGGCGCTTTGCCTCCTCGATACGGTGCAGATAAGCTTCCAGCTCTTTTTTATCGGTAAAGGCCGTTCCGTAGATGCGCTGCAGCATGCGATTTTTTTCGTCGCCTCGCCAGTAGGCGCCAGCTATGGAAAGAAGCTTGAAAGACTTTATACGAGAAGTGGAAGGCAGATGCGGACCGCGGCAAAGATCGGCAAAATCACCCTGACTATATACCGAGACCGTATCCACACCCAGGTCGTTAATCAACTCGGTCTTGTAGGTTTCTCCCATATCGGAGAACATTTTTATGGCATCTGCGCTGGGCAGGACCTGGCGGGTAATCTTCAAGTCAGCCTTAGCAAGCTCAGCCATCTTTGCCTCAATACGCTCCAGGTCTTCCGGCGTAAAGGGCGTATCCATGTCAAAATCGTAGTAGAAGCCATTCTCGATGGCCGGACCAATCGTCACCTTTGCCTTGGGGAAAAGTTCCTTAACCGCATGGGCCATCAGGTGGGAGGTTGAGTGGCGGATGAGTTCCAGCCCTTCGGGGCTCTTCTCGGTGATGATCTCGACTCGTGCGCCGTTGTCCAGCGGAGTTGCCAAATCCACCAAGGCACCGTCTATCTTGCCGGCAATGGCAGCCTTGGCAAGACCGGCACCAATGGAAGCGGCCAGATCGGCAATAGTCGCACCATGCGGTAATTCACGCGTCGAACCATCAGGAAGTATAATGCTTATAGTGGACATACTGAATCCTTTGCCATGTGAAACAGAAAAGGCATCGAACCTATCGATGCCCCGACACTGCCTACTTTAAATGGTAGGCGCGGACGGTCTCGAACCGTCGACCTCTACCGTGTCAGGGTAGCGCTCTCCCCCTGAGCTACGCGCCTACAATAAAGGAACCGTTTTAATATCAATAATCCTTCCATGTTGTCAAGCGCTTTTATCAATTTTTTCCAACCGCGCAACATTCTCTACATGCATCGTCTGGGGAAACATATCCACCGGTTGGATTTCGTGACAGTAATATCCCAGTGTTTTCAGCATATTGAGATCCCTGGCCAGGGTCTGGGGTGAGCAGGAGACATAGATCATCCTGTGCGGCGAAAGAGCCGCAACACGCCGTAAAACAAGCTCATCACACCCTTTGCGTGGAGGATTGAGCACCACCACATCAAAGCGTTCTCCGTCCGCGGCAAGATCCTCAAGCAGTTCAGCAGCATCACCCGCTTCAAAGGTACAGTTGCTGATGCCGTTCAGTCGCGCATTTTTACCGGCATCCGCGACCGCAGCATCAACAACCTCAACACCAACAACCTTCTTGGCACCAGATGCCAGGGAAAGGGCAATCCCCCCGATACCGCAATAGAGGTCAAGTACTGTTTCCTTGCCTGTCAACCGGGCCCATTCCTTGACCTTGTCATAGATCAGGCAGGCGCCATCTCGATTCACCTGAAAAAAAGAACGGGGCGAGATCATCAGGGCAATATCACCGACACGTTCCGTCAGATGATGTTTAGTGGTCAGAAAATGATCCGTGGGCCCCATGATCACATTCCCTTCCGAGCTGTTGACGTTCTGGGCAACGACCTCAACCTCGGGAAGCTGTTCGCGGACAAACTTACCCAAGTGGTGTATTTCATTATAAGATCGCTCGGAGGTAACAAACACCACCATGGCCTTTTGCTCCGACTCGGAAACCCTGACGACCAGATAACGCAGAAGCCCCATCTTGCTGCGGGGGTTGTATACCGGCACCTTCATCTTGGCAATGCCGCGCCTGACAACCTCGACCACCTTATTTACCAGAGGATGATGGATCGGGCAGTCATTCAGATCGAACACATCATGAGATGAACGGCGGAAGATACCGATGTACGGTTCGGAATGCTTGCCGGCGATAACCAGTCGTGCAGTCGTGCGATAGTGTATCAAGCGAAGTGGCGAAAGAAGCGGATGAACAGTTATCTCTCCCAGTTCGCGATATTCGCGTAGTTGTTTCAGAATAAACTGCCGCTTGAATTCCGCCTGATCTCCGTATTTCATAACTATGAGGGGGCAGCCAAGACACTGTGAGCTGACTCTGCACGGTGGTCGCTTGCTCCTCATGGGAGAAGGCTTCAGAATTCGTATTACATGGCCGAACGCCATACGCAAGGCAACGTGATCAATTGCGGCACGTACGGTATCCCCCGGCAATGCCCCACCTATTCTCAGGGCGTGGGTCTCGCTGCAGGAAATACCATATCCTTCCTCATCAAGCCCCGACACCTCAACCTCCAATACCGACCTGCGGGAGAGTTTTGGCTCCTCAACACGTTGAACAATCGCAGCGTCCGGCTTGTTGGTACGGAGCGGGTCACGACTTTTATTTGTGATTCCGGTTTTTTTATATACTTTTTTCATTGGCATTTATCCGATCTCTAAACGTTGCAACTCTAACGTTTGACACACCGCAGCAACTGATTGCAGCATCACTTTAATTAGTTTGTATAAATAACTATAAAATATGTCTTTTACTTTGACTCAAGGTACTCGCGAAACTGCCGCAGGGCTTGCCCGCGATGACTGATCCGGTTCTTTTCCTCAATTGACAGCTCAGCCATGGTCCGGTCAAAACCATCCACCAAAAAGAGCGGATCATACCCAAAACCGCCATTACCTCGCGCTTCACCAAGAATCCGTCCCGCTATCTTGCCGGCAAAGGTCCGTTCGCAGCCATCAGGCGACACAAAAGCCATGGAACAGACAAAAGCACACTGACGCAAGTTTAACGGTACAGCTCCCAACTCCTCCAGAAGCTTTCTATTATTGGCCGCATCATCAGCCGCGTCACCGGCAAAACGCGCAGAGTAGACACCAGGGCGGCCACCCAGCGCGGCCACGACAAGACCCGAATCATCAGCCAGCGCCGCATGGCCAGTGAAACGCATGGCCTCTCTGGCCTTTTTGAGAGCATTCAACTCAAAGGTTGAGCCGTCTTCAACCGTATCGGGAAAGTTCTCAAAATCTGCGGAACAGTATACCTTCGCAACAAGTCCGCCCAGAAAGGCCTGAATCTCTTTCAATTTACCACGGTTGCGAGTTGCCACTACCAGTGATGTCATTGTTTGAGTGCTTCCTGTTGAACAGTGAATAACTTCCCGATCCCTTCCATGGCAAGGGCGCGCATGGCGTCCATCTGTTCGATGGAAAACGGCTCGGCCTCGGCTGTCCCCTGCACCTCGACAAAGCAATTGCTGGAGGTCATGACAAAATTCATATCCACCTCTGCGGCAGAATCTTCAATGTAATTCAGATCAAGCACAGCCTCGCCCGCAACAATTCCTACACTTACGGCCGCCACCGCCTCTTTCAACGGGATCTGACCCAGTACGCCTCTGTCTTTCAACGTGCCTAGTGCATCGGCCAGCGCTACATAAGCACCGGTAATGGATGCCGTCCTGGTGCCTCCATCAGCCTGTATCACGTCGCAGTCGATATAGATGCTTCGCTCGCCAAGGCCAGCCAAATCGGTGACCGCTCGCAAAGAACGACCGATCAGTCGCTGGATCTCCAGAGTACGGCCGCTCTGTTTGCCTTTTGCCGCCTCACGTGACGAGCGGGTATGGGTTGCACGGGGCAGCATGGAATACTCCGCCGTCACCCAGCCGGTTCCCTTGCCCCTCAGGAAGGATGGCACCGACTCCTCAATCGAAGCGGTGCAGATTACCTTTGTGTCGCCGAATGTCACAAGCACCGAACCTTCAGCGTGCTTGGTAAAATTTCTGGTTATGGTTACCGGACGCATTGTACTTTGGTCCCTGCCGTCATTTCTTGCCATGTTTTGTACTCCTATGATCTAAAACAGCACTCGTCTTATTAATCCAGTCGTGTTCAATATCCTTTCAAAGCTATTGTGTCAAACAAAAAGGGGAGCCCGGTAACGGGTTCCCCTTTTTGTGCCTTGTTGTCAGCTTCAAGAAGTTATCAACCAAGATGATTATTATTATTCCTTGCCCTGTTCACCAGTATGGTGGAGTCAAGCAACTCGCCACAGCAAGTGCACTTCCAGGCACTGAAAGAGCGAACGTAATCATAGAATTTTTCGGCGAACATGCGACCCTTGCAACGTGGACATTGCATAATATACCCCCCTAATTAGTTAGATAACGGCCATGTCGTCAATATTAATTAGTCAGAGTATATTCATCATGCGTGCCAAAAATAAAATATGCTTTTCAAATTACCGGCAAGATAATAAAAAGAAGTTTTATTACAGCTTGTTGCAATATTTTTTTAATGCAAGATACTTCTTTTCACCAATACCATCAATGAGAATCAAGTCCTTGACCTCCAGTTTACCGCCATTAATTTGACGATATCCGATAATTCGTTTTGCCAGAACAGGACCAATACCAGGGATACGTTCAAAATCCTCTGCAGTCATGGCATTGATGTCCAGGGGGATGCCCAGTACAATACGATGTGCCGTTGACATCGATCCAAAAAACAATTCCAACTCGCTATCGGGTTTCCTTAACACTTTGATGGCAGTGCCATTGCTAACCACAAATTTTTCCCTATCCTGTAGAATGAGGCCGGTAGCGGGATATAGCGGCTCCGCCAATTTAATGGCGTCAGTCGTCAACATATTGGCGGTTATTGGATATACTCCGGGATGCCTGACATCACCACTGACCCGCACATGCCCTCTGGAAGACGATGAATCGGAAAAAGCCGCCGAAGCAGGTACTGGCCTGCTCGGGCGGCTTTTAAGAATAACAGGAACGGTAATTATTACAGCAAGGAAAATGATGATAATCCGGTCGTATTGAACCATTTTATACGGCCAGGGTTAATCTTCCGACTTGTGCAATTTGTAATCGATACTGTCGATCAAGGCCTGGTAAGATGCGTCAATGATATTGTCCGAAACCCCGACCGTTCCCCAACGACTATGCTTGTCGCCGGATTCGATCAGCACGCGGGTGGACGATGCAGTCCCTTGGCCGGCAGGCAGAACGCGCACCTTGTAGTCCAACAGTTTCAATTCCTTCAGTTTCGGGTAGAACTTCTCCAGGGCCTTACGGATTGCGTTGTCCAGGGCATTGACCGGACCGTTCCCCTCGGCAGCGGTATGCTCTACCTTGCCGCCGACCTTGACCATGATAGTGGCTTCGGCCAATGGCTTCTGGTCGTCGCCGCGTTTCTCATCAAGCACGCGAAAGCCGAGAACATGGAAGAATTTCTTATGAGTTCCAAGCGCTTTCTTCATCAAAAGCTCGAACGATGCCTCGGCTCCTTCAAACTGGTAGCCGCGGTTTTCCATTTCCTTGATATTATCCAGGATTTCCAAGGTAACGGGATCCTTGCTATCCAGGTTGATATTGAACTCCTCGGCCTTGGCCAGAATGTTGGAGCGTCCGGAGAGATCGGATATCAAAACGCGGGTGCAGTTGCCCACAAGTTCAGGCCGCATGTGCTCGTAGGTCTCCGGGTGGCGCTGAATGGCGCTGACATGCACTCCGCCTTTATGGGCGAAGGCTGAATTGCCGACATATGCCTGATGCTTGTTCGGAGAGATATTGGCCAATTCATACACAAAACGGGAGATATCACGCAGATGTCTCATCTGTTCATCCGTGATGCACTCCTTTTTCATCTTGGCCTTGAGGGCCGGTATGATGGAGCAGAGATTGGCATTGCCGCAACGTTCGCCAAATCCGTTAATGGTGCCCTGGACCTGCACGATACCGAGATCTACCGCATGGAGCGTATTGGCGACAGCACAATCCCCATCATTGTGGGTATGGATGCCGAGCGGAGTCGAGATGTGCTTCTGGACTTCCTTGATAATCGCCGCGACCTCGAACGGCATGGTGCCGCCATTGGTGTCACACAGAATAATGCAGTCGGCATTGGCCTGCTCAGCCGCCTTGAGGGACTTGATGGCATACTCGGGATTGGCCTTGTAGCCGTCAAAGAAGTGCTCGGCGTCGTAAAAAACCTCGGGGGCATGCTTTTTCAGATACTCCAGCGAGTCAAAGATCAGTTCCAGATTCTCTTCCAGTGATATGCGCAGCGCTTCCCGCACATGAAAGTCCCAGGTCTTGCCGAAGATCGTTATCGCATCCGGCTCAGCCTTGACAAGTGTGATGATGTTGCTGTCTTTATCCGGGGTCACCTTGGCGCGACGGGTAGAGCCAAATGCCGCAATCTTGGCCTGGGAAAGTTTCTCTTTTTTGATATCCTTGAAGAAGGAGACGTCCTTGGGATTGCTTCCCGGCCAGCCGCCCTCGATATAATTAATCCCAAGCTCGTCGAGCCGATGGGCAATACGGATCTTGTCCTCCAGCAGGAACGAGATGTCTTCCGCTTGGGTACCATCCCGCAGGGTCGTGTCGTACAGTGTTACAAAGCTCATCACTACCTCCCGAATATTAATATTTTATATGTCCCAAATGACTGAAATCGAACAGGGGTTTATTTGTATCCGGTTTGAAGCATTTTTTCAACATAAACAGTGTATCCGGCCCGGCAAAATTTTGGTAGGCAGGGCAAGACAAGATTCTAAGCGAAATATCATAACTTGCCATACCCTCTTTGTAGTATAAATACGAAAATTTAGAGATACACTTAACTAGAGGCCCTTTATGTCAAAACGGAATAAATACCTGCTCATTGCAATCGGAATCACCACTGTCTTTCTGTTATTCACCATTGCCATACTGCCAATGATCGTCAGAAGCAAGGGGGTGGCCGCCATCCAGGAGGCCACCGGGCGGAAGGCACACATAAAAGCTGTTTCCATCAACCCTTTCACCCTGACGGTAAGCATCAAGGATTTTGCTATCCACGAAAAGGAGGGTGCCCCCCTCATCAGCTTCCAACAGCTGCGGGCCTCGCTCTCCCTGGCATCCATTTACAAACGCGCCCTGATACTTTCACAGGTTGCCATTGATTCACCCACGATCAGCCTTGCCCGCATTGCACCCAACCGCTATAGCTTCAGCGACATCATTGACAAGCAAAAACCTGCTACCAAAGAGGACAAGAAAAGCGAGTTCCTGTTCTCCATAAACAATATTTCGGTAAAAAACGGTTCAGTTGATTTCGACGACCGCGTGGTTGACGGGGGCAGAAAACATACCGTCCGCGCACTGGAGATCGGTATTCCCTTTATCAGCAACATTCCGTATCTGGCAGAGAAATACACCGACCCAAAGATATCCGCCGTGGTCAATGGCGCTCCCTTCAGCTTTGCAGGCAAACTCAAACCGCTCAGCAAATCCCTGGAAACCTCGGTGCGCATCGACCTCAAACAACTCACCCTGCCCCAATATGTCGCCTATTCCCCTGTTTCCCCTCCGGTCTACCTGACATCAGGCAAACTGACCATGGAAACGGATGTCAGTTATCGCATTTCAGCAGACAGGAAACCCGAGTTAACCATCAGCGGCCTGATAAGGCTT
>JBGSQD010000301.1:0-14738 GCA_041738275.1 Geobacterales bacterium | reverse complement strand
AACCCTGATTACCTTGCCCTTATTGCCCACCTGAACAGAAACATCCAGAGTTGGAACCGGTTTGCCGTCCTGGGTGCAGGCGGTTCCAATAACAATTATGTCCGTGGCCGACTTGGACAGATGCACCTCTGATGCATATTTCAGGCTCGATTGACCTGGTTCGCCCCAGAATTCATCGACCATCCGCATCGGCAACTGTTGCTCGGCAACAGTTACGGACCGGCCGAGATCAAAGGTCGCCTTGATAGTAATGTAAAGCGAATCCACTCCCCGTTCATTCGGAAATACGGCAATTGAAGCCTTGAAGGGGCTATGGTTTTTCAGCTGCAGCATTAAAGTCTCCGAGAATCATTGAATCCGCTCCGCTGCAATCAATTGACATTGACGCTCGCACCGCGAATCCTCTGGGATCCAGTGGAGCGGGACAACAGGTCCGTGCCCTTGATGATGATCTTGCCGTCTTTACGGATCAGGATGCTCCCCTTACCACACTTGAGCAGAACCTCGTCTTCGGCTTCTATCGTAATCTGTTTACCGTCAATCAGTACGTGCTGAGGTGCGGGAACATTCTCCTTTGCCACCTCAAACGAAATAATATCTTCCAGACGATCTTCCATCAGGCCAATGATAACCGGTTGTTCCGGGTTACCTTTCTCAAAGACAAGGAGTACCTCTCTTCCCCGCTGACCAGAGCAGGAAATTTCTTTCCTGTTGATCCCGGAAAGCAGTTTTGCGGGAAATGGCCCGTACCCTTCATATTCGACCAGTACATCACCCTTGAGGTTAACACCTGCCAAGCGGCCGATACACGGGGTCGATAATAGCGTTTCCGTGACAATCTCTTCTCTGTAATGAACCTTATTATGCATGATGATCCTTCTGTCCTAATTACTTGAAACCTTCGATCCTTTGATCGTTACATTACCGCCGGCTTTGATATTTATTTTACCGGAGCCATTCAGAGAGATGTCTTTCCCTTTGATGGTAATGGTACCGTCTTTTTTCATGGTAATACTGGAACTGCCGGTTGTCAGCGTAATCTGATCTGCCGCGGTTATGTTCAACTTCTTGCCCACATCTATCACCATATTCTCACCAACCGAGGTCGAGCTGTTCTTGCCTACCTGGATCGACTTGTCTTTCCCGACGGTTGTTTCGGATTTTTCAGCAATATCTTCGGTAAAATTTTTGCCGATGAAAATGCTGACATTCTCACCCACGGAAACTGTTTCACTCTTACCGACGTCAATACTGACGTTCTCTCCAATCGATTCCGTATGATTCTTACCAACTGTGATTGTCTTGTTCACCCCGATTGATTCACTCTGGTTGTTCTTGACGTCTTTGGTCCGGTCATGAC
The DNA here is from genome assembly GCA_041738275.1 of Geobacterales bacterium. GTDB lineage: Bacteria > Desulfobacterota > Desulfuromonadia > Geobacterales > Pseudopelobacteraceae > JACPFJ01. Next base: position 13,378 of record JBGSQD010000301.1, on the reverse strand, counting down.
CAACATCAAGGGTCTCGTCGTTACCAATGGTCTGGTTCTTGTTATTCAGGATCTGGATTGTCCAGTTCTTTTGGCCATGGAGAAAAATCTCCTCGTTCCCCTTCTTGTCCTCGAAACGAAGTTCATTAAATCCACCGCCGCCGGGAGATGAGTTTGACTTTATGGTACTCTTGGTCTTTTCTGCCGGCAGATTATATGGAGGCATGTTGGTGGCGTGATAGACACGCCCGGTGATGATCGGACAATCGGGATCGCCTTCGAGAAAGTCTACAATTACCTCCTGACCGATACGGGGAATATACATGGCGCCCCAACCCGTTCCTGCCCAGAGCTGACTTACCCTGATCCAGCAAGAGCTATGCTCATTATTGTCTCCCTCCCTGTCCCAATGGAACTGCACCTTTACCCGGCCATATTTGTCTGGCCAGATCTCCTCGCCAGGAGGCCCCACGACTATAGCTGTCTGAGCCCCCTGCACTACCGGCTTTGGCGTCACACGGGGTGGACGAAAAGGGACATCGGCAGGGATACAGCAAAAACTGTTTCCGTAATCGAAATCTCCCCCCGCCTGAACCGATTGGGAGATCATATGCGCAACCGAAGTAAGAAGGTATTCCTTGTTGTTCATCTCGCTCCGGTCGGCATTGATCAAGGTAAAGCGGTATCCGGAGGTGAACGACCGGCACTTGCCTCCACCTCTAACTGTGGTTATCTGTGCCTCCTTCTCTTCCATCCGTACCTTGACCAGTGCGTTACCAGGATTCATAGTCGTGTAACCGCCGGGGTAGTCGTAAATTTCCCGTGCGCCAGGTCCGAGTTTGTATTTGCCGGGAATATTTACATTGAGAGAATTGTTTGGTGTCTCGAAGTTGAAATCGCTCAACATGTATTTCCCGGGCAAGATCATCTGTATCTTCTCCAGGGAGGAGATTGTATCGTCATCCGGTGTGCTTCCCTCGATCAGGTAGCTTGCCGTACTCTGACCTGGGCAGGGGGTGTTTGCCTGCGGGGAGTCGGCAATGATCAGCTTGTGGCTGTCAGTATTGTGTTCAAAAAAGTAAAAGATCCCTTCCTCCTCCAGAAGACGGGAAATAAAGTTGAAATGGGTCTCCCGGTACTGCACACAGTAATCACGCTTTTCGTAGTTTCCTTGCAGCTTGAGCTCATAGTCGGTAATCTCGAATTGCTTGAGCACCCTTGCCACAATCTCCGGTACGGTCAGGTTCTGAAATATACGCAGTTCGGCACTCCGGGTAAGGAGCCATAATTTCGGCGCCAGCGTTGCCCGGTAATGCGCCACACGAGTTGTGTCATCACCGCTTGTGGTGTTTCCCGATACCTGGGAAAATGAAGAAATTATACCATTGAAATACCGCCAGTCCCCTGACGGAAGTTCAATGGAAACCGTTACTCCCTTGCCGATGATGTCGGCAAACGGTATCTCCTTATCCTCCGAGACCAGCGACAACTGGAAGTTAAAGAGCCGCGAAATCCCCTCGTTCCCCTGCATGCCCGTTATCAGCAGTTTGTCGGTTCCCAATGGGGACGTGATTTTGACATGTCTGTATTCCTGGGTGAATCTGGTCATGGTATCACCTGTTGAGAAAACTCTGTCGTTAGCCTGTTACTGTTTGGTGTGCCGGATTCAAAAACACTCATTACCAGCTCACTAACACTCTTATATACAGCGATGTTATTCACTGGGTCTTGATCAAACAAAAAAGGCCAAATTGCGGTGGTGAGGCCATTTCGGTGGCTGCGCCCGGCAATCCGGCCAACTTGGGGGTAGATGAAACTAATTCCGTGTTGGAGGAAAACCCAGGTTCCGTCGATTTCCCGTCCCTTGATTACTCAAGGTATGGCAAAATTTTATTTAACGTTATCATGTAGCAATCGCCTGTCAAGCATAATAGCAAGTAATACCGGCAACATCAGAAATTCTTCATTACCAAAGATTGTTTACTAACTCACTGTATCTTGACACCACTTACTGATGTTTTCTAATAATCTTCTTGCACACTTCATTGCAGTAAATCCCTCCGATTGAGAGTAATAAAACAACTCAATCAACTCATATGTTGCACACAAACCCATCATTATCAACTGAACAGCATGAGAAAAATCCTTAATCTGCTTAAAACACAATCACCAACTGCCTGTTATTGCAGCGTGTGCGATGATATTTTGTGCAAGTTCTCGTTTTTGGCCTACAACATGCACAAGTTGTGAGCGACCTCAAGATATTGTCAAGAATTATAGCTGCCCGATACTTCGTTATTCCGCAATGTTATGCCATAATACGAATAATTGCCGTTGGGGAGAAAATCATGAAGCCGTATCTCAGAAATGTCTTTTTATTCACCATTCTGATGTTCACCGCCTGCGGAGCAGCTTTTGCCGCAGAAATTCCCGACACAACCATCGCGTCGCTCAGCGATGTCCAGAAATACGAGCGGGCCATCCATATCATGGCCATGCTACTGGTCGGTTTCGGCTTCCTGATGGTCTTTGTCAAAAGATATGGCCGCTCGGCTCTCACCGCAACCTATCTGCTGGTCAGCATTGCCCTCCCGCTTTACTTCCTGAAGGAGAGTTACCATGACATCGGCAGTTCTACAGGGGTTATCGACAAGCTGATCCTGGCCGAATTTGCCGCAGCCAGCCTGTTGATCTGCGCCGGAGCAGTGCTGGGTCGCCTGAAAATGCACCAGTATCTGCTGCTTGGGCTGCTCTTTATACCGTTTTATGCCCTGAATGAGTGGATTGTCTTAAATGGCGGTTTAGGCCTGATAACGGGGAAAGTAGTGGATACTGGCGGTTCTATTGTCATTCATGCGTTCGGCGCCATCTTCGGCCTGGCAGTCGCTGCCTCCATGACCACGAAACAGGAATACGAAACCCCTATCGAGTGTGATGAAACCAGCGATCGTTATTCACTGCTCGGCAGCATGGTGCTCTGGGTTTTCTGGCCAAGTTTCTGCGCTGCCCTGGTAGCCCCTGCCGATGTCCCCAGGACTGCCGTCAACGTCATCCTGGCGCTGTGCGGTTCGACGCTCGCCACCTATTTTGCTTCAGTAAAGTTGAGGGGAAAAATCTCGGCGGCCGATATTGCCAATGCTACCCTGGCCGGAGGGGTGGCCATCGGCTCAACCTGTGACCTGGCCCTTCCAGGTGCCGCCTTTGCCATCGGTATTCTTGCCGGCATCGTCTCCACCTTCGGCTTTGCCGTTATCCAGGCAAGATTAACGGACGCAGCCAAAACAGTCGACACCTGCGGCGTGCTCTATCTCCACGGACTTCCGGGAATCTTTGGAGGCATTGCAGCTCTCTTCGTTGTTAGCGGTATCAATTTTCGCGCCCAATTAACCGGCATCCTGGTGACAGTTGTAATCGCCTCCTGTACCGGCCTGCTCACCGGCAAAGTAATCGCCGCACTTGGCAGAAGGACAGAACCGTATGTGGATGCGGAAGAGTTTGAGTGTGAAGAAGGTGAGGAGAACGAGGAGCGGGCGTGTATCGCCACCAATGACCTTATTGCCTGATCTGATGTTTTAATTCCGGGCTTCCTAAGGGAGCCCGGTTATATCATCCATGGCACAACCAGCCACATCCAGCTATCCTTGAACATTATCCAACCAGCACCTCAACATTCCCACCCCGTTCTTCCACCTTCAATCTCAAGAGTGCCCTGTCAGCAGGCCCTTTCAGCACCTTCCCCTGCCGGTCGAACTCACTGCCGTGGCAGGGGCAGGACAAATGTCCGCTACTGACCGTTACCGTGCATCCCAGATGGGTGCAGACCAGGCTCAGGGCATAGAACCCTGCCCCATCCCTCAGCAGAGCCAGCCGCTGGTCCCGGTAGACCAGTGCCCCCTGGGGTGGGATCTCACTTGCCGGCACGCTCACCAGTACAGTGCGCCGCACCGGCAGCCGGGGAGTGAGATAGCGCCAGAGCAGGCCGGCTGAACCGAGCAGCAGGGCTATCTTGGTGATGAAGGTTCGACGCGATTGAGGAATGTTTTCCATTTTTCGATATACGCCTTTGTGTAAGCCGGACTCTTGCCGCTCATAATCAGATAACGGCTGGCGGCCAGGAAACTGCCGTTGACCAGCTTTTGCCCCTGTTGATCCCAGAACGATTCAAGCCGCAGGCCGTCTTTTTTCAGCTGATAGATGCGCTGCGACTCCGGTTCCAGCAGGAAGCGGCGCGGATTGTCGTGGCACGCCTCGCAGGTTGCAGTCCCCCGCTGCACCGTATGAGGGAAGAAGGCCCGCCACTCGGCAGCCAGCAGGGTGTTTTCCGGCCCGTTGTTGCGGGCTGACTGGATATCCGTGTAGTAGGCGATGAACTGCGGTCGAATCGGGCTGATCCGGCCACGGGAATTGATCCCCAGCGGCGGTGCGTCCTGCATCTTCAGGAAGGCGCTCCGCAGATAATCGGGACTTGCACCCGGCTTGAGGTCGAAATCTTCCTTCAGTTGCTGGTCACGAAACCGCAGGAAAAAAGTGCCGTATTCCTGAGGAGCCCAGGCCGAATGACAGGCGTAGCACTCCAGCCGTTCCATATGTGCGGATATCCGGTGTTCGATCACCTTGGGATTTGGTTTGTGACAGTCACGGCAGCCTTTGGATGATATTTTACCTCCTGCCAGACTGGCCATGGAATGGCAGGCCCCGCAGGTCATCCCGGCCGTGTAATGCACATCCGGCAGCATTTTCAGGAAGGTCTCGCCATTGACCGCAATGCCACGCTGGTAGCGCATGTTGTCTTCGCGTGGCGCGCGGCCGGAATAATCCCAGCCGACAAAATAGCCCCGGTGGCAATTCTGACAGGCGCCAACGGACGGCTTGGAAATGGCATGTCCGTTGCCATGGCAATCCAGGCAGTCCTGGACATGGCAGCTGCTGCAGTTCTTTTCGAAAAAACCGCTGTCCATTTTGGCATAGCTGCGCTGCACAAAGCTGCGTTCGCCCGTCCGTGTTACCATGGCGTGGTCGAATATCCGCTCATGCCCCTTGTGGCACGCTATGCAACCAACGGCACGGTTCTCTATGGCAGTTGGATTCCCTACCGTGTTGCTCTCGCTCAGATGGCAGGCAAGGCAGGCCAGCGCGGCATGGACACCTTGCGGCACATCCTGGTGACAGTCCCTGCAGTTCTCACCAGCCTCAGCCCATACCGGGAAAAGACTAGCGGCCAGACAGCAGGCGACGATGTAGTGCATCATCCAGCGCACGATAGTTCAGTCCTTTCCTGTAAATCGGGTCATTGGGCTTTATATGGCAAGGCAGGCAAAGGTTGACGGCGAGGGTCCGTTTTACCTCGAAGCCGTTAAGGGGACGGGCGTTCTCGCGGGTGATGGCGGAATAGGCATTGACCCTCCCCTTTTCCATGGTCAGGAAACCATCCAGCGGCTTGCTGTCGGAACGTTCGCAGATCATCGTTCCCTTGATACTGTTTCCTGCTACCACGTGCTGGCCAAAGCCGAGGAAGGCCGGATTGCCGTGGCATTCGGCACATCCTACCGCCTTTTTGCCGGTATTGTGGGAGTAAAAGGGGGCAAAACGGAGCTGCTGCCGACCTTTGAACTTCGCAACGTATTCCGTTTTTGACTGAGAGCCGTCCTCCTCGACCACGGTGACGAAGGTCTGACAGCCAGGTGTGACCGGTGAGATGCGGCCCCGCTGATTGAGCGCCAGAGGAAATGGGTAGAGCATGCGGTAATCCTCGGTTTCGCTGAAGGCGCCCGGTGTTTCCTCGTCTTTGATAAAATCCATGCCATTGCTCGTTTTATCATACTTTGTGTGACAACCGTAGCACTGAACAGAGGTGTGGGAATGGCAACTATAGCATTCCAGACGACCATGGCCGACAATCGTGTGAGCCGGCGTACCGGTAATAACCTTGGAGCGATGCAGCTTGCCGCTGCGTTTACCTTGCAGCCAGATGGCGTTGTCCTTATAGAAGACATTGGAGTAGCTGCGCCCTTTCGAGGTCTGGATCATCCGCATGCCGGACTGCATCGGCAGACGATAGGCCCGCGATTCGCGCAGCGCCTCGTCGTTCTCGCGGGTGATCTCCCGGTAGCGCGGCTGTTCAGTGGCGCTGCCGTGGCAATCTTCACAGGCCACCTCGGTCTGGAGGTACATGTTGCGGTAAGCGTAGCCGTCACCCATTACATCACGCGAGGTGTGACAGTCGATGCACTCCATCCCGGCCGCAAAATGGACATCTGGTGTGATATGGGTCAGATTGCGGGCACCGCTGGACATGACCGGCCCGCCCTCGCCCCCTTTGGTCGGAACAAGACTGTTGTTGCCGTCGTAAAGTCCCTGGTAGGAAAAGGCAATACGTCCGCTGCGGTTATGGCAGCGGGAGCAGACATGGGTATCCGGCAGGGGGCTCATGGCATGGCTGGCGGAGTGCCCGGCCTCACCCTTCATGGTCTTGTCCCTGCCTTCATAGGTCGCAGTATCGTTCCAGGGGAAGTGGCAGGCAGCGCACCCCGCGGCATGGGCTGCGGCATAGGAGTCACCATTGGCGGTTCCAATGTGGCAGCGGGAACAGAATTTGCGATACAGCTCGCCGGAAAGGTTATCCAGATCCTCCACCGCGTCAAACTCCACCGCCTTGCCGTTTGCATCATATTGCTTCCCGCCGGTCGTGGTGTAGGCACGGCCATCCTCACCTTCCCAGGTTAGCTGGGTATTGCGGATCATGCCGGCGTTGGTCTGCATGATATTGGATCTTACCCGATCCAGCTGGTAGCGGTGGCAACGGCCGCAGGTATTCTCCCAATCATCTGGTGCCGAGGGGTTGGCCGGACCATGCATGGTGGCGTGGGCGGTTTTTTTGTTGCGAGACTTCGGATCGCCGCCATGACAGGCGATGCAATCGCTGTGTGTCTTTGATACATGCTCAATGCCTTGGTGGCAAGAGGAACAGCCATCCTCTGCCCCACCTGTGGTGCATCCGGACAGTGCCATCAGCAGCAGGCCGCAAAAAAACAGGGCCACCATAAGGCTGGCCCTGTCAAATCTTGATGATGCAGGTAGGTTGCACATCTTTTTCAGCTTCGTCTCAATCAGGCTTTAAGGCGGAACTGGGCCACAACGCTCTGTAGTTCCTGGGCAAGGCCGGCCAGACGTCCGGCGGCATCGGCAGTCATCTGGGAGCTGCCGGCTGTTTCCTGCACAACCTCGGTGATGCGCTGCATATTGTTGCTGATCTCGTTGGTGGTGGCGGTCTGCTCTTCTGCGGCAGTGGCGATCTGGTTGATCTGTCCGGTCACTTCATTAACCTGGGCCAGTATTTCCTCCAGCGCCCGTCCGGAGTGAGCGGCATCCTCGGTTCCCCGTTCCACCTCCTGGACCCCCTCTTCCATGGCGGCAACCGCGTTTCTTGTTTCAGCCTGAATCGCCTTGATCATCTCGCCTATTTCTCGGGTAGCTCGGGTGGTGCGCTCGGCAAGAGCCCGCACCTCGTCGGCTACCACGGCAAAGCCCCGCCCCTGCTCGCCGGCTCGGGCCGCCTCGATGGCGGCATTAAGAGCCAACAGGTTGGTCTGGTCGGCAATGTCCTCGATAGTGCCGATAATCGCACCGATCTGATCAGAACGTGCCCCCAGGCTCTCGACCGTACGGGCACTGTCCTGGACCTTGCCGGCAATACGGGCCATACCCTCAACCGTTTGCTGGACAACAGCCGCACCACTGGTAGCGGTAGCGCTGGCACGACTGACACTCTCGACAGCCATGCTGCAGTTGCTGGCAATATCGTTGGAAGTGGCGGCCATTTCCTCACCGGCCGTTGCCACTGACACTGCCTGGGCGGCCACATTCTCGGAGCCGGTGGCAATCTGCTCGGCATTGGCACGCAACTCACCGGCAGCCATGGTAAGGGAAGCAGAACAATTACTGACCCGCTCCATGGCTGACTGGAGCGTATCAGCGATCTGGTTGAAACTCGCGCCAATCACCCCCAGTTCATCACGGGAGGTAATCTGGGCGCGAACCGTAATATTACCCCCGGCCAGCTGGGTCGCTGTTGCCTGCAGTCTGGCAGTCGAACGGCCGATCGATCCGGCGATCATCATGCCGGTGGTCAGGCCGATGCCTAAAGCCAGCACAATGGTGACAAAGATCATAGTGCGAAACAGCCCGTACTGCTTCTGGCTGGAGGCGTAGGCTGCCTTGACCAGATCAACCTCGTTTTGCATCAAGACATCCATGGACCTGTTGGCCTTCTGGATGGCCGGGTTAATCGCGTCAAAGGTGATACGGTAGCCTTCGTGAAAATCCTCCGCCAAAACGGCTTTCATCGCCGGTTCCAAACCTTCCTTGACATACTTCAGGCGATCCTTGCTGAAGGTATCAGCCAATTCACGGGATTTTGCATCCGTCAAGCTGGCAGTATACTCCTTCAAAAGCTGATCAATTTCTGAGTTGAATTTTTGGGTCAGGTCGGTATGGGCGCTGGTAGGATGTTCATGAAGACTGCTGAATTCGTTTTTAGGATCATGTTGCAGCGCCAGCAGCATCTGGATGCGGTTGGCGCGCATCAAGCCATCAATCTTGGTCAGAAGCGCTGAGTTCTTCATGTTGACCTGAAATACTCCCTCAAGCGCCTGGTTGCTCTGACTGAATCCATACAGGCCCATGGCGCCAACAGCTATCATCATCAGTAGCAGGACTACCGTCATTCCCAGAAGTTTAGACTTGATGTTGAGATTCATGAAAGGAGCCTCCAAGCAAAATTATAATGAGTCATTCTAGCACAAATTAAAATTCTATGTCATATGAAGTAACAAAAAAATAGACATGCCGAAATTCCGGCATGTCTATGGTAGTTCAGTTGTTCTTTGAAGCTAGCAGCCGGAGATTTCTTTCTTTCCTTTGGCAGCAGGCTTTGCTTTTACGTCTTTCTTTACTTTATTCTTGTCTTTCTTTACTTCCTTCTTCACTGCCTTCTCTGCAGCAGTTTTTTCAACTGTTTTTTCCTCTGCTGCCACGGCAACCATTGAGAAACTCAGCGCCATCATTGCTGCTACCATCATAGAAACGATTTTTTTCATGTAAGATCTCCTTTGGTAATTTCCGGCGTACCGGTTAAAGCGTTATATGCAATTATCAACATATTTACCTTAAATGTCCAGTTTTCTTTATATGATGTAAAACACCATCGGCTTGGTTCCCAGTTCTTCCTTGTATTTGATTACATTCGGTTTTGAAATAAGCTTGGTGATCAACGCCTTGGGGTCGTTAATATCCCCGAAAAATGTGGCATTCCCCAGACAGGTGGTGGTACAGCGCGTCAGCTCGCCTTTTTCCACACGATGGATGCAGAAGTGACATTTTCGGGCATTGCCGATAGGCGAATGCCAGTGACTCTTTCGTTTGAAATTCCCGCCGTACTCACCGGAATTCTCCACTTCATATGTTTTGTCGTGGAAATCACCGGTAAAGTAATGACCGGAATCGGCGGAACGGGCACCGTATGGACAGGCTACGATACAGTAGCGGCAACCGATGCATTTCTTGTAATCGATAACGACCAGGCCGTCATCGCGCTTATAGGTAGCCGTAACCGGGCAAACCGGTGTACAGGTCGGCGAATCACAATGGAAACACGGGCGCGGCAGAAAACGCATGCCGGTATTGGGATACTCGCCGATTTCCTCTTCCTTGACCGGGCGATAATGAATATCGGGCGGCGTCAGGTTCTCTGACATGCAGCCGGTGGTGCAGGCATGGCAGCCGATGCACTTCTTAAGATCGATTGCCATCGCCCAGCGCCGCTCCTTGCGCGGTTTTTTCAAGGCACGCTGTAGATCTTCGTGCATGATTTCCAGTATATCTTTACCGTCAAACTGTTCCATGGTCAGTGTCCTCCCTTGATGTTACTAACTTCAAAAACACCTGACCGCTCGAAAACAATGTAAAGTACTGCTACAAGAGATGCGGATGCCACGACTACAAGGTTTTCATAGATTGACGGTATGTAGTGTACGACTTCAGGCATGTCATAGACCCTGAAGACCGGAATTTTGAACGCACCAACAACCAGGTCGTTACGGGCTTTCAGCTGAGTACCCATAATGAACAGTCCGACAAAGATCAACCAGTTGGCTCTTTGGCTGATTTTGAGCAGGATGTAGGGAATAACGATGACGACAATAATCCCGAACAGCACGCTGTTGATCAGCGTCAGCGAGAATACTTCGGAACCCTCCAGGTGTGCGGAAAGACCGATCATCATGCGCCAGAAAGTGATCAGCAGCGCCAGTCCCAGCCCGACCTTGAGCAACGTTACAAATGGATGAAGATGGTAATTTTCATCCAGTTTTTTCTGTTTGACTGTCATGGCAGCGATAATGGTCGTAAGCGAACAGCCGGTCAGGAAGGCGATAAACAGGAAGTAGATCGGCATCAGTGCGCTGTAGTAGTAGACACGTGAGCTGACCGATCCAAGCAGACTTCCCAGGGTACTGTGGGTAAAGACCGCGATAAAGAACGCTGCCCACATGACTCTGTTGGAATGCCGGTTGGTCTGGATATTTATGTATTCCCACGTGATGATGATCAGGTAGCAGGTATACCAGATCCCCATCCAGAACATGGGAGACTTGGGGTTTGGCGACAGAAGGAAATAGTACATCCGCTCGACATGCCCCATCTCGGTTGTCAGGGAGAAAAAGGCGGCCAGAGCTGTAATAATACCGACGAAAACAATCCGCGATGCAAACGGCCTGTACTGTTTCTCAAAGAATACGTGTCCGAAAAAATTTACAAACGTACACCCTGTGCTGAGCAGCGCAAAATAAACATAGGTGGATATCTGCAAACCCCAGGGGACAAGACTGGAGGTGTTTATGGTTTCGGCATGCCCTTTGATGAAGATAGCGGCGATGGCATATAAACCGATCACCAGGCCAAACAATGATGCATAAAGAGTCAGACCTGCTTTCCCTTTGACTACATCTGTAGCCGTAGCGATAAGTTGTTCTTTTTCAGGAATTAGAACTCCGAATAGTTGCATGTCTAGGCCCCCTTCACAATCTTGACAAATTTCCCGCGCATTGCGGTTCCACCCATGATCGGGTCAATGGCGGGCTTTGTGATCAGGTCATCATCAGCGATCCCCTGACCGTTGGCACGGCTCATTCCTTTGGCATGAACGCCAAATCCATGATTCATGTAGACGGCATCTTCCCGCAGACGCTGGGTCAGTTTAACCTTGATCCGACCACTTGCCTTAACGCCGTCCTGACTCTCCAGCGATACATATTCGCCGTTTTTCAAGCCCATCTCTTTTCCCTTCTTGGTGTTGACCCACAGGTAGTTCTCCTTCTGCAGGTCGGTCAGCATAAAGTTGTTGGTGGTGCGGGAGAAGGTGTGCAGAGGTGCGCGACCGAACAACAGCCGGAAATGACCGGTCGGGGGAGTCGCATGCTTTGTATATTTCGGAACCGGATCAAAGCCTTTTTCAGCCAATTGTTCTGAATAAAGCTCGATCTTTCCGGAAGGCGTACCGAACTCGGGTGGACTGTCAGCAGTGATATAGGGGGAACCACCCTTCTTGATGATGACACCATCCTTCTTCAGTTGGGCAAAGTCAATTTCGCCAGCCTCACACCGCTTGGCAATGTATTCCTCGCCATCCTTCCAGGGGAAATACTCCGACAGCCCCAGCTTGTTGCCCAGCTCCTTGGTTATCCACCATGACGGTTTTGATTCCCAGAGCGGTTCAACGGTCGGCTGGCGCAAGGCAATTTCGGCCGCTCCCTTGAACTTGCCGACGTTGATGTTGTCGTATCGCTCCATGTAGGTGCATTCCGGCAGCACAACATCGGAATAGTTGATGATATCCATCGGCATGGTGTCGATGGTTACCATCAGGTCCAGGTTCTGGATTGCCTTGATGGTCTCCTGCTTGTCCGGCATTGTCTTCATCAGATTGGAGCCGTACACAAACCAGGCCTTTACAGGTCGCGGCAGGCCGGTAATGGAGGCCTGTTTGATGGTAGTGGTGGTTTGCAGAAGGGCAAAGGGATATGCCTCATCCAGTTTAGCCACCTCAACATGCTCGGGGTAGTCGGGCAGTCCCGGATATTCCGGCACCTTTGCTCCCGTTGGGAAGAAATACCCACCTTCACGGCCCCATGTGCCTAACAGTGCGTTCAGAATGGCTATTGCCCGGCTTCGCTGGGTATCGTCGCCATACCAGGTGGAGTAGCGACCTGCGCCAATGCAGACATGCGGAGCGTATTCGCCCATCTCGCGGGCAACCTTGACAATCACATCAGCGGCAATTGTTGTCTCAGCCTCTGCCCATTCCGGGGTATACTCCTGAACTGCCGCACGAAGCTGATCAAAACCGGTGGCATACTTGGCAACGTACTCCTTATCGTACAATCCCTCCTCAATGATGATCCTGATCCAGGCCAGTATCAGCGCAAGATCGGTGGCCGGCTTGATCGGCAACCAGCGCTCTGCCTTGGAGGCGATATTGGAAAGCCGCGGATCAACCACTGTCATCTTGGCGCCATCTGAATAACCTTTGACTATATCCTGCACCTGGCTGTTATGGGCATTCTCGCCAAGGTGGGAGCCAAACAGTACAATGTACTTGCTTTTGCTGAAGTCATAGTACTCAGGCGACCCCACATCCGCGCCGAAGGTCAGCACAAAACCGATGTCGCGCGGCCCGCGACACTGGGCGAATGAAGGTGCTGCACCAAGCGTACTGCCGTAGGCATGCAGCAGGTGCTTCCAGAAAGAAGCTCCGGTGCCGTGATAGATAAGCGCCATGGACTCAGCACCATATTTTTCTTTGATGCCGCCCATCTTCTGAGCAATAAGGCTAAGCGCTTCGTCCCACGTGGCCCGCTTCCAAATCGGTTCACCACGCTTGCCAACATTGATCATGGGATACTTGAGGCGATCCGGGTCATAAAGTGCCCCCAGTGCCGCATTGCCGCGACCGCAGAGGCGACCTCGTCCACGAAGACTTAGCGGGTTACCATCGACCTTGACAACCTTGTTATTTTCGACCTTGGCGATCAAGCCGCAATTCCAGAAACAGAGTTCACAGAAGGTCGGTATCTGCTTCAACTCTTTCTGCCCCTCTTCTTCGGCCCAGGAAAGAAATTTCTCCGGCATGGTTGTAACAGCCGCAACACCTGCGGTCACTGCTCCTGTTGCCTTGAGAAATGTTCTGCGTGAGAATTTCATTTGTTGACTACCTCCCGCGATGATATGCGTTGAATGGCTTTGAGATTAGTTGTTTTGAATTAATGTTTGTTCCGGTTATATGTATTTTTGCATATATTATGATAAAAAAAATGAGTATTTATTTTACTTGAAACTATGCCGGCCC
>JBGSQD010000246.1:0-4111 GCA_041738275.1 Geobacterales bacterium | reverse complement strand
CAGCCAGACCGTCGTCAACTTGCCGTAACTGATGATATGATGTTCACACTGTTCAATAGACATACGTGTCCTTGTAAAACCGGGGTTACAACATCAGATAATAGAGCGGAAAGATAAAGATCCAGATCAGATCCACCAGGTGCCAGTACAGGGCGCCGTTTTCAAGCAGCACGTAATCATGCTTGTGGACCTGGCCTCCTGACACTTTGATACCCACCCATCCCAAAAGGGCTCCGCCGATCAGCACATGCAGTCCGTGGATACCGGTGGTCAGGTAGTACAGGCTGAAGAAGACCGATTCTCCCGGTGCCCCGACCTTCAAATATTCGGAGCCGGGGTAGATGCCGTGGCTGATCTTGGTGCTCCACTCGGCATACTTGATTGCCATGAAACCGGAGGCACAGAGAATAGTACCAATGATCATTCCCACTGCCCGGTGTTTTTCGTCCCGCTGGACAGCAGTAACCGCCATGGCTGCCAGCAGGCTGCTGGTCAGTAGGATCATGGTATTGGCCATGCCCAGGACCCAATTCAACTGATGCCCGGCTGCCGCGAACTCTTGCGGATAGCGGTCAAGATAGACCGCATACATCAGAAACAGGCCGCCAAACAGCAGCAGCTCAGTGAACAGGAACAGCCACATGCCGAGCTTGTCTCCTGCGTAGTCTTTGTGCCCGGTCTGGCTCATGGGATACCGGTCCCCTTGAAGTCATACGGTCCGTGGGTGACTATTGGCTCCTCCAGAAAATTCTCCGTGGGGGGCGGTGTGGGGGTGCTCCACTCCAGGGTGGCGCCACCCCAGGGATTGCCAACGAACGGCTTGCCACGCAACAGCCCATGGAACAGGTTGACCAGCATGATTGCCAGACCTAGCGCCAGGATCCAGCTACCGATGGTGGCAGCCAGATTCAGGGTGGCGAACTCGGGCAGGTAGTCATAATAACGCCTCGGCATCCCTTGCAAGCCAAGCACCTTCATGCTGAAATACATGATGTTGAAACCGGTAAACATCAAGGCCCACGCCCAGATTGCGGGTCTTTCGGCGTAGCGTCGGCCGTAGAACTTGGGCAGCCAGTAGTGCATGGCGGCGAAGAAGGCAAACCCGGACCCGCCGAACATGACATAGTGGAAATGTCCGACCACAAAGTGGGTGTCGTGCACATGGATGTTGGTTGCAGCCGCACCCAGGACCAGTCCGGTAAGCCCGCCGATGGAAAAGAGCAGGATGAAGGTCAGGGCGAACAACATGGGGGCCTCCAGGGAGATGGAACCCTTGTAAAGAGTGGAGACCCAGTTGAAGACCTTGATGGCCGAGGGAATAGCCACGATGAAGGTCAGAAACGAGAACACCAGGATGGCGGTGTCGCTCATGCCGCTGGTGAACATGTGGTGTCCCCACACCAGGGAGCCGGCGGCAGCGATGGCCAGGCTGGAGAAGGCGATCATCTTGTAGCCGAAGATCGGCTTGCGGGAGAAGACCGGAATTATATCAGATATAACACCCATGGCCGGTAGGATCATGATGTAGACAGCCGGGTGGGAGTAGATCCAGAACATATGCTGATACATGACCGGGTCACCGCCACGGACCGGGTCGAACAGGCCGGTGCCCAGCAGCCGCTCGGCCATGATCAGCACCAGGGTTACGGCCAGGATCGGCGTGGCCAGAATCTGCACCCAGGCCGTGGCATACAGCGACCAGACAAACAACGGCAGCCTGCCCCAGGTCATCCCCTCGGCCCGCAGGCGATGGATGGTTGTGACAAAGTTGAGTCCGGTCAGGATCGCTGAAAAACCGATGATGAAGACCCCGAACACGGCCAGAGTGACGTTGGTGTTGGTGCGGGCGCTGAAGGGAACGTAGAAGGTCCAGCCGGTGTCGGGTGCCCCGCCGCCGGTGAAAAGCGAGGCCAGGACGATTGCCGTACCGAACATGTAAAGCCACCAGGAGAGCAGGTTCAGACGCGGGAAAGCAACATCACGGGCGCCGATCTGGATCGGCATGACCAGGTTGCCGAAGGCGCCCGGAAGGCCTGGCAGGATGAAGAGGAAGATCATCACCACGCCATGCACCGTGAATACGGCATTATAGGTATCTGGTCCCATGATGGTGCGCCCCGTCGCCATCAATTCGATCCGCAGCACAAGACCCAGCAGCACCCCCACCAGAAAGAAGCCGAGGGTGCTGTAAAAGTAAAGCAGCCCGATCCGCTTGTGGTCGGTGGAGAAAATCCAGGAGATGATGCCGGATCGTCCGGTATCATTCCAGAAGCTGGTCTGTATTTGGTGTTCCGTTGTCATCATGACTCCCGATAATAAACACGGCTGCGTGAGGCTGAAGTCTGGTTGTTGTATAAATGCGTGGGTCGAGTCAGCTTTTCTTCACCCGCTTTTTTCCACCTAAAATCAGAAATGCCAGAAATCCCCCAGCGCAGAGGATGACCACCGTAGCGCTGACCCTGAGCAGATTAAAGACATAGGTCTTCCCCTTTGGATCAAAGCTGAAGCAGAAATCCATCACCGTGCGGATGGTCTTGCCGGTCTTTCCTTCACGCGCCTCCAGAAGGGCAAGGCTCAGATCCTTTGGCAGGAAGCTCGTGCCGTACAGGTAGCGGACAATGGTTCCGTCCCTTGCGACGATAAAGCTGGCCACCGGGTGGATGAAATCCCGCCCCTGACGCTGGAAACGATAGCCGACAGCAGCGGTCAGGCTATGGATAGCTGCAGCATCGCCGGTAAGAAAACGCCAGCCGTCCTCAGGGAAAGGGGCATTAATCGAGGTAAGGTACATGCGTTTCGACCTGGCCGCCTGCTGCGGATTTTCGGTCTCGTCGAAACTGAGCGAGATGACCCGGTATTCCGTGCCTGGCCTGGCCTTTATTTGCGGCAGAACCCGAGCAAGCCCCGCTTGCAGGAAGTTGCAGACATTGGTGCAGCTGTAGTAAACAGGCAGGATGACGGTCGGCCCGGTTACCAGCTCACCCAGACGGACCGCTTTGCCGTTTTCGTCGCGGAAGACAAGATCGAGCGGGATTTTGCTCCCCAGGCGTTCGTCAAGGCCTACCGAGGCAGGTTGGACTTGGTCTTGCTGAGGTGCCTGGTGCTGATGGAGCTGTCGCTGCTCCTCACTGTGAACATATGCCGGGTGCAGGATAAGGGCCGGCAGCAGCAGGATCAGGAACTGGCATAAGCCGCGGAGCGAATGTATGATTGACCTTGTCATGAGTACCTAATATTAAGAATACGTCTTTCTCAGCAGGTGAAACAATAGTGCCGCCAGGAGAGCCCCTGCCACGGCAATGGCTCCGACGATCTTCCGTTTCTGGCGGGTGTCGTCCAACCCTTGCATCACGGTATCAATCTTCTTCAGATCGGCGTTGATCTGCGCAGATTCCTTTTTGACCTTATCAATGTCTACATCGTGGAACAGGGTATGGAACCTGTTACGCACGGCAAATAGATCTTTTTCCAGTTTCCCGGTATCTACTCCTTGACCCTTGAAACCCTCGATCCTGGCGTCGATGGCAACGATCAGGAGTTCGGTCTTCAGCATTGCCTCTTTGATCAACTTTGCCCGCTCGAAATCGTGGCATCGGGTGCAGGATTTCTCATTGATCAACTCAAGCGAAACCTTGAGCACCAGGTGACTCCCATGACAGGTGACACAGGTCGGACCGCCTTTACCCAAGGCCCTTCCATGAGCGCTACTCAGGTAGTCCTTCATAACGCCAATGTGGCAGCGGCCGCAGAAGGCGGGAATTTCTATTTCCTTGGGCACGCCCAGGAAACCGCGGGCCGGGCTCATGGCATTGGCCATGTCCTTGGGATCGCCGCCATGGCAGGCATTGCAGCCGATGTCGTTCACTGCATGGATACTGCTTCGCCACAGTTTGACAGGCTGGCTGTATTTTTCCGGCAGACCGGAATGACACTTGGTGCAGACGATTTCCCGCTGCTCCTGCGCCAGGACCAGAGACGGAAGAATCAGTAAAATCATCGACAACAACAATCCGCTCAAAGTATTTTTAAAAATTCTCGCCTCTTTTGACCTTGCTCCATATCTCATGAGTAATGCCCCCATATGGTCAGCCCGATCCAGATCAGGAGACCT
>JBGSQD010000231.1:0-5425 GCA_041738275.1 Geobacterales bacterium | reverse complement strand
CGTGAGCGGCATGAACACCCGCTCAGCGGTCTTGCGTACCACGTCCACCATGGTGTCACGGCCATCACTGGAAGCAGTGATATCGAGGAATGTCAGCTCATCAGCCCCCTGCTGGTCATACAGTTCAGCAATTTCCACCGGGTCGCCGGCATCGCGCAGCTCCAGGAACTGCACCCCCTTGACGACACGCCCCCCCTTTACATCCAGACAGGGTATGATGCGTTTTGTGAGCATATCAGTCCTGCCCCTTGGTCAGCGCAATGGCTTCAGACAGCTTGATCGCCCCGGTATAAACCGCCTTGCCGGTGATCACTCCGGTGATGCCGCTCTGCTCTATGGCCATCAGGTTTTCGATGTCCTTCAGGGTGGAAACGCCACCGGAGGCGATGACCGGGATGGAAACGGCCTTGGCAAGCGCCTGGGTAGCCTCGATGTTTGGTCCCTGCAGCATGCCGTCGCGGCTGATGTCTGTGTAGATGATGGCCGCCACGCCGCAATCTTCAAACTTCCGTGCCAGCTCCACGGCCGTGATGCCGGTGACCTCGGCCCACCCCTGCACCGCCACCATGCCGTCCTTGGCATCAATGCCGACCACGATCCGTCCGGGGAACCTGGAGCAGGCCTCACGCACCAGTTCAGGATTGCGCTGGGCAGCGGTGCCGATAATGACGCGGGAAAGGCCCAGCGACAGGTAAGCTTCGATGGTGGCGATATCGCGGATGCCGCCGCCCAGTTGAGCCGGTATGGTGATGGCCTTCAGGATGGCTTCAATGGCGGCTCTGTTCTTCGGTTCACCGGCAAAGGCGCCATCCAGGTCAACAATGTGCAGCAGTTCGGCCCCCTGGTTCTGCCAGTCAAGCGCCTGGGCGGCCGGGTTGTTGTTAAAGACGGTGTCCTTGTCCATCAGGCCTTGTTCGAGGCGGACGCAGACCCCATCTTTCAGGTCAATAGCAGGTATAACGATCATTTCAACTCCGCAAAATTCTTAAGTATCAGCAGCCCCACATCCTGCGACTTCTCGGGATGGAACTGGGTGGCAACGATGTTGTCCTTCCAGACCGCAGAACAGAACTCCATGCCGTAATTGGTGGTGGTGGCGATGACCGATTCGTCATCAGGTTTTACGTAGTAGGAATGGACGAAGTAGACGTTTGTGTCGTCGTCGATGCCGTTAAAGGCTGGTGGCCGACTTTTGAAAGCGAGCTGATTCCAGCCCATGTGCGGGACCTTGAGTTCCTCATTACCTTCCCGCATTCCCTCGGGAAAACGGAGTACATGGCCAGGGATCACGTCCAGTCCCTTATACAGGCCGAACTCGACGCTATCGGTAAAAAGCAGCTGCATACCGACGCAGATGCCGAGGAAGGGGCGTCCTTCGGCAATGACCTGCAGGATCGGCTCCACGAAATCACCCTGCTCCAGGTTGCGCATGCAGTCCCGGAACGCCCCTACACCGGGTAGTACAACCTTATCTGCCTCCAGCACAATCTGTGGATCAGCTGTGATGATCGCCTCCGCGCCAATCTTCTCGAACCCTTTTTGCACGGAGCGCAGGTTGCCCATGCCATAGTCGATGATTGCGATCATTTGATACCATTCTTGTTGAGATGCGGACCATATTTTTTGTCAACACCCTTGATATGGTTGACCAGCCAGTCTTGCAGGAAGTTGATGACATCCTGGGTCAGAAGTGTCTCACCTGCATTGAACTTGCCGATCAGCCCTACAACCTGATCGACCAGTTTCTTGTGCAATGCCTTGTGCTCGTTTTCTTCCGGGTAGCGGGACTGGGCAAAGCTGCGCTCTTCATCGGCAAAGTGATTGACGGTGTATTCCGCCAACCCGTTCAGAACGCGGCCAATCGCATCCTTACTCCGTTTTTGCTGCATGGCATCTGCCAGTTCGTTGACCATATTGAAGAGAACTTTGTGCTGTTCGTCGTATTTTGAAACCCCGGTTGCAAATGACATATCCCATTCCAGTGCCTTTGAAAGCCGGAAGTGGCCGACCAATTCGTGCAGGCCGTCGACCTGCTGGGAAAGCGTGGTGGTTGCTTGAGTCGTGCTGCGAGCATTTTCCACGTTGCGGTTGACCACATCGGTGATCATCTGGATGTTGTTGGTGATTTCATGGGTGGTGGCGGTCTGTTCTTCTGCAGCGGTTGCAACCTGGCTGATCTGCATGGACAGCTCGTTGATCTTGTTGAGGATGTCCTCCAACGCTTCGCCGGAACGTGTGGTCTCTACAGTGCCGAGTTTTACCTCCTCGACCCCTTCTCCCATCGAGGTTACAGCGCTCTTGGTCTCACCCTGGATTGACTTGATCATGCTGCTGATCTCTTTAGTGGCCTTGGTGGTACGTTCGGCCAGGGCTCGCACCTCGTCGGCCACAACAGCAAAACCGCGACCCTGTTCACCGGCCCGGGCGGCTTCGATGGCCGCATTCAGGGCGAGCAGGTTGGTCTGGTCGGCAATATCCTGAATTGTATTAACAATGGCCCCGATCTGATCGGAGCGCTTCCCCAGCCCTTCTACGGTCTGGGCAGATTCGTTGACCCGTTTGGCGATGTTCTCCATGAGTCGGGCGCCGTTCTGGACCAGCTCGGATCCGGCATGGGTTTGTTCTGTCGCCTTCTGGGCGCTCTCGGCGGCATACAGGCAGTTGCGGGCAATGTCTCCGGATGTGGCCGACATCTCTTCGCTGGCTGTGGCGATGGTTCCGGCCTGCATGGCCACATCTTCGGCGGCAGAGGTCATGGCATCGGTAGTGGATCTCACCATCACGACCGAGTCGCGCACTGTATCAGCAACCGAGAAGAACTGCCGCATGGCTTTGTTCATGTCGGTCATCATGGTATTGAACGCTGTTGAAAGACGGGCAAACTCGCCATCACCCGTTACATCTGTTCGCACGGAAAGATCACCGGCAGCTGCCTTCTCAAGTGCCGCAACAATACCGGCAAGCGGCTTGAAGGCGCTGTTGCTCAGAATACCCAATATGACGGACATGACTATTACAAGCACGACACCGATTGCAATTGATGCAAGGAGATCTCCCTTAGGATTGAGCAGCGCCATGGCTGCCACCGTCAGAATTATACCCAATGCATTACCCGTGATGATGCGTGCGGTAAAAGACATAAATAAAGCTCCTCTCAGGAATGTGATGCTGATTCAATAGATTAAGCTATCCTTGAAAAATCGGCAATCCGCCCGAACATGCGGGCGATGGCTGTCAGGAGAGCAAGTCGATTGGTTTTGACAAGCTCGTCCTCGGCCATGACCATGACCTTGTCGAAGAAGGTGTCAACCGGTCCGCGAATGGTGGCGATCCCGGTCAGGGCATCCAGCCAGGCGCCTTCTGAAACCTTTGCATCCACCGAGTTCCTGATGGCAAGGAAGGCCTCGTACAGACCGCCCTCTGCTGCGTCCTGGAACAGGTCCGGGTTCACCGGCGCATCGGTCCCATCCTTGATGATGTTGCCGACCCGCTTGAAGGCCACGGCCAGCGGCTCAAAGTCAGGATGGTTCTTGAACTCGGCCAGTGCCGCGATGCGGGCCTTGACGTCCACCAGATCATTGAAGCCGGCACCAACTGCCGCATCAACCGCATCACCGGGGTAGTCGTTGCTCATCAGGTTGACAAACCGGGCGCGGAAAAACTCCAGAACGTCGTTGGCTACCTGCTCTTTGGGTCGGTTCAGTTTGGCTGCCAGCAATTCCAGTGACTGGTTGATTAGGGAGGTAAGCGGAATGCGGTAGCCCTTTTCCAGGATAATGGCGATGATGCCGATGGTAGCACGCCTCAGGGCATAGGGATCTGCCGCCCCTGTCGGTATCAGCCCCACGCCGAAACAGCCGCAGATTGTGTCCAGCTTGTCGGCGATGGAAACAAAGGCGCCGATGTCGGAGGCGGGCAGTTCGCCGCCAGCCTGGGTCGGCAGGTAATGCTCGGCAATGGCATTGGCGATTGCCGAATCCTCACCTTCAAGCAGGGCGTATTCACGCCCCATTATCCCCTGCACCTCCGGGAACTCACCCACCATGCCGGAAACCAGATCGGCCTTGCACAGGTAAGCTGCCCGGGCGGTCTGGGCAGTAACAGCCGGGTTGAGTTGTTCGGCCAGACCTGTGGCCAGGGCCTGGAAACGCTCCATCTTTTCATACGATGTACCAAGCTTTTGCTGATAGACTACCTTTTTGAGCGACTCGACCCGCACATCAAGCTTGACCTTCTGATCCTCCTCGAAAAAGAAACGGGCGTCGGAGAGGCGGGCACGCAGGACGCGCTCGTTCCCCTTGACGACTACCGAGGGATCATCCGTGAGGGTGTTGTTGATGGTGATGAAGCCCGGCATCAGCTTGCCCTCGCTGTCAACGATGGAGAAGTAGCGCTGGTGGCTGCGCATGGAGGTTATCAGGACCTCCTTGGGCACCTTGAGGAATTCCTTCGAGAAGGTGCCGGCTACGGCGCTGGGGTATTCCACCAGGTAGATGACCTGGTCCAGTAGTTCCTCGTCCGGCAACAGGTGACCACCGGCAGCGATTGCCACGCGATGGGTCTCGCGCCGGATGATCTCCTTGCGTTTTTCCGGATCGACGATGACGAAGTGGCGTTCGCATTCCTCCTGATAGTGGGCAAAATCGCGAACAGGAAAGGTTGTGTTGGCCATGAAACGGTGACCACGCGAGATCGTGCCGCTGTCGATGTTTCCGAAGGAGAACGGCACCACAATGCCGTCGAACAGGGCCACGATCCAGTGGATCGGCCTGGCAAAGCGGACATCCAGATCACCCCAGCGCATGGACTTTTTGAAGGGGATGTTGGCAATCAGACCTGGCAGGATTTCGGCCAGAAGCTCAAAGACCGGACGACCGGTTTCCTGCTTGGTCACCGCCAGATACTCTCCCTTTTCGGTGCTGATGATCTGCAGGGCAGAGACATCTACACCCTGGCCTCTGGCAAAGCCCTCGGCTGCCTTGGTTGGCTTGCCGTCGGCATCATAGGCGGCCTTTCTGGAAGGACCGGTTGCGGTAATCTCGGCATCCGGCTGCACGGCCGGGACACCCTTGACCACCAGTGCCAGGCGGCGCGGCGTGGCCAGGGTTTTTATCTCGCCAAAGCTCAGACGGGCGTTGGTCAGCTCCCGGGTGATCATGGCCTCCATCTCGGCCATGGCGCGGGGGATAAAACCGGCCGGTATCTCTTCGGTCCCTATTTCGAGAAAAAGTTCTTTGGTATTCATCGGGCCACACCTCCTTTCAACAGCGGAAAACCTAGCCGCTCGCGCATCCGCAGATAGCCTTCGGCGCAGATTCGGGCCACGTTACGCACCCGGCCAATATAGGAGGCGCGCTCCGTAACCGAGATGGCGCCGCGGGCATCCAGCAGGTTGAAGGTGTGGGAACATTTCATGACATAGTCG
>JBGSQD010000206.1:0-21127 GCA_041738275.1 Geobacterales bacterium | reverse complement strand
GCGCAGTTTCATCTTTTCCACCTCGCTGCCGCCGGCTGTGCTGGGCGCTTCTCTGGCAGCACTTGAACTGGTGCAGTCAGAGGAAGGAATGATGCTCCGCGAGCGATTGACTTCGAATGCCGCACTGTTCAAAGGACTGCTGCGAGATGCCGGTTTCTCCGTCGGCGCCGGCGCAACCCAGATCATTCCCCTCATGACTGCTGACACCGAGGTGACCATGCGCTTTTCCGAGTTATTACTGGAACAAGGGATATTTGCACAAGGAATACGCCCGCCAACGGTTCCGGCCGGTGCATGCCGGCTTCGCTGTACAGTCATGGCCACGCATACCGAAGAGGATCTGGCATGGGCCGCCCAGGGCATCACTAATGTCGGCAGACGCCTGGGAGTGATCTGATGCCCTGGTATAGCAACTCGGATAACGACCGCCTCTGGTACGAGGAGCGCGGCTCGGGGCCGGTCATTGTCCTGATTCACGGCTGGTGCATGTCATCCGTTGTGTGGCAGCTCCAGCTTGAGAATCTGTCAAACTCGTTCCGGGTCATTGCACCTGATTTACGTGGCCATGGCAGATCATCATCTTCCAGTGATGGATACGATTTTGATTCATATGCCGCTGATATTGCGGCACTGTTTAATCAATTGAATCTGGAAAATGCGTTGCTGGCGGGATGGTCGCTGGGTGCCCAGATTGTTCTTCAGGCTTTTGCGCAGCTTCGTGAAAAAGTGGCAGGGGTCGGGCTGATTTCCGGAACGCCGCGGTTTACGGCAACAAAGGATTTTACCAGTGCATTGAGCAAGCACGAGGCCGATGGTATGGCAGTGAAGCTGCGCCGCAACACCGCAAGGGCATTGGATGGTTTTGTAGGCCGCATGTTTGCCCCTGGTGAGCTGGATGACCCAGTACTGTCGGCACGAATTATTGACCTTCTTTCTGCAATACCGGTCCCTGACACCGGTTTTGCCTTGAAGAGCCTCCGGATGCTCGTGGAGGCCGATATGCGGTGCCTTCTTCCCGGTATCGATGTACCGACACTGATAATCAACGGCGACCAGGACGTGATCTGCCTGCCAGGGGCATCTGATTATATGGCGCAGATTATTGCCGATAATCAGCATATTGTTATGCCGGGGTGCGGACATACCCCATTCCTTACGCGGTGCAGGGAGTTTGACATGGCGCTGGCAGAATTCAGACGGAGGATTAGTGACTGCTGTAGATGACAGAATCAGGATTGGGTGGGCATTTCATCGTCAGGCAGGGGAATATGATCAGCATGCCTCGGTGCAGAAGCGGGTCGTAAGGCGTCTTGACCAGTTGGTGGCGACCCACCAGAAGGGTATCCCGGCACAGGTGCTTGATATTGGCTGCGGTACCGGGGCAATGCTTGCCACCTTGCAGGGTAGATATCCCCGGATACGACCCTGTGGTCTTGATCTGGCCTTCAATATGGCCAAACTATCAAGGCAGAGACTCGCAGGAGAAGCCATGCTTGTGAACGGCGCCGCCGAGCAGCTTCCCTTCAGTGGGGGCGCCTTTGACCTGGTTGTCTCTGCTTCCACACTTCAGTGGGTTGATAATCTGGATGCCTGTTTTGCAGAGTGTCACCGTGTTCTAAAGAACAACGGTCTGCTGTGTGTGGCTTTTTTTGGTGGCAGAACACTATGGGAGTTGCATGAATGCTACCGGGAAGCGGTGTCTAAAAATTATGGCGACCATGACGTTCGCATCAACAGACTGCACCGTTTTCGGGAGATAGGGGAGGTGCAACGTGCGGTTGCTTGTTTTGGAAACAGTCAAGTGCTGATCAGCAGGGAGACGGAGGTTGAATATCATGCCGATGTTTCCGAACTGCTTCGCTCCATAAAAGCAATAGGTGCGGCTACAAGCGCACGACACGAAACAACAGGCGGATTGGGGGGAAGAAAGATGCTCGCCGATATGGCGAACATCTATCACAGTAGATTTAAAAAAGAAGGGCTGATACCTGTCACCTATGAGGTGATTTATATTGTGGCCCGACGCTGCGCCGACTAGCCCAGCGCAGCGATGATTTTTTTTGCAAGAGGGTGAATGACGCTGTAGTGTACTTCCACGCCCTCGCGTTTACCTTCAATTACTCCCTTGTTCTTCAGCAGGGCAAGATGCTGGGAGACGGTGGCCTGAGGTAAGCCGAGACATTCCCAGATATGCTTGACATTACATTCCTGGGTGCAAAGACCAGCCACGATCTTCAGGCGGATCGGATGCCCCATTACTTTCAGTATCTCTGCTTCATTTGTGAACTGCTTGCTGATGATTTCCATGATCCTGCCTTTAAATATATTTTTAAAAAGCATATATATAGATTTATGTGCTGTCAAGAAAAAGGTTTCGTTCTAACGATGTTTTATTCGTGTGCGTTTGGCGCACTATTGAAATATAAGGTCACTGAAATGGCAGGCAGCATAGTGGCCACTCTGTTTTTCCTCAAGTGGAGGAACTTCCTTACGGCAGATATCTTTGGCATAACTGCAACGGGTGTGAAAACGACAACCAGCGGGAATGGCCATGGGTGACGGCAGGTCATCTTTAAGTATGGATCTTGAATGTTGTTTTCCGGCGTTAATCTTTGGGATAGCTGCGATAAGCGCCTCGGTGTAGGGATGAAGGCATTGCAGGAACAGCTTTGATACCGGAGCGCTTTCAACGATGATGCCGAGGTACATGATACTGACACGGTCGCATAAGTGGCGCAGGACCGACAGGTCATGGGAGATGACAACCAATGAGAGGCTGTATTCGGTCTTCATTGCCTGCAGGAGATTTATGATCTGGGCCTGGATAGAGATGTCAAGTGAAGAAACCGGTTCGTCGGCGATGATGGTGCTGGGGGAAGCAGCCAAGGCGCGGGCTATTCCGATGCGCTGGCGCTGCCCTCCTGAAAACTCATGAGGAAAACGGTTGTAGTGCCCGGGTGTGAGCCCAACCAGCGCCATGATCGACTCAACAGTGGAGCGCCGGTCGGATGATGTACCTTTGCCGGAGATGACACACGGCTCTGCAATGATATCACCGATTCTCATACGTGGGTTGAGGGATGAAAACGGGTCCTGAAAGATCATCTGGGTACTGCGGCGAAACATGCTGAAGGACTCCGGCGACAGACCATTAATCGCAGAGCCCTGATAAAGCACCTCACCATTGTCCGGCTTGATCAGTCCAGCCAGTATTTTCCCCAAGGTTGACTTTCCGCAGCCAGACTCCCCGGCAATGCCAATCGTCTCCCCCCTGGCAATGCTCAGATCAATGCCGTCAAGAGCCGTCAGCACGCCGGTTGCTGAGCTCGCGCTGCGGCGCAGCTTGAACTGTTTGTGGAGATTAATTCCACTGAGGATGGGCTGTTCACTGTTCATTGAATTTCCAGCAGCGTACGAAATGATGATGCGAAACCTCCCGCAATGGGGGAATCTGTTGACGGCATTCAGGTAAAGCTATGGGGCAGCGGTTGCAAAAACCGCACCCTTGCAGAGTGGCGGTTGATTCCGGCGGCTGTCCCACGAGTGTGGCCAATGGCTTGCCGGGCTCACTGTTCTGGGGAAGTGAGGCAATCAGTGCCTGGGTATAGGGATGGTATGGGTTTTGGAGCAGCTCACTGCTGCTCGCTGATTCTACAATGCGGCCAGCATACATGACATAGGTGTGATCCGAACGTTCGGCCACAATACCCAGATCGTGAGTAATCAGAAGTATACCCATGTCCGTGGATTCTCTTACGGAGTCGATAAGTTCCAGAATCTGTGCCTGAATGGTAACATCCAGGGCGGTGGTCGGTTCATCGGCAATCAACAGCGATGGGCTGCAGGCCAGGGCCATGGCAATCATAACCCGCTGGCGCATGCCGCCGCTGAGCTGATGGGGATAATCGCGCATGCGATCTTCTGCCGAGGGTATTCCCACCTTTCGGAGCAATTCAATGCCCCATGCAGCTGCATCCTTTCGAGACTGTTTGCGGTGCAACATAAGCGGTTCCATGACCTGGTCACCAATGCGCAAAACCGGATTAAGAGAAGTCATCGGCTCCTGGAAGACCATGGAGATGCGGCTGCCGCGTACCGAGCGCATGTCATTGTCGGAAAGGGAGAGTAGATCCGTGTTTTCCAGAAGGATTTCACCTGACTTGACAAAGCCGGGAGAAGGGATAAGGCGCATGATGGAAAGCGCGGTCATGGATTTGCCGGAACCGGACTCCCCCACCAATGCAACGGTGCTGCCCTTGTTGACAGTAAGACTGACCCCGTCGACAGCACTTACTGTTCCTGCAGGTGTATTGAAGCATGTATGGAGATTATGGACGGAAAGAAGACTTGGCACAGCCTAAACTACCTCGAAGTGTGATGAAACGTTCAGACGTGAGCAACCCTTGTTGATTCCACAAAGGGCAGTGTTTTCTGATGGGAAAGGAAAAAAACTCCGTCTTCAATAATCCTGGTAAAAAGGAAAACTATTTCAGGGTCGAATTGAGTCCCGGCATTGTCCAGTAATTCTCTTATGGCGCTATCAAGGGAAAGTGCCTTGCGATAGGGCCGGTCTGATGTCATGGCATCAAAAGAATCCGCCACAGCCAGGATCTTGGCCTCTGTTAAAAGCTGATCTTTTCCTATCCTGTGGGGATATCCCATACCGTCATAACGTTCATGATGTTGTCCTATACAGGCGCGCACGTCACGAAGAAATTCAATCGGTTCAAGGATTTTCATGCCTATGTCGGGATGCTGTTGCAACTCCCGGATGTCCTTGGGTGTCAATTTGCCTTCTTTGTGCAATAAAGACAAGTCAATTCCTATCTTGCCGATGTCATGGAGGACAGCGGCGCGCTCAAGGATCTGCATGCGATCACTGGACAGGTTCATCCGGCGGCCGATCTCGACGGAATACCGGGTAACCCTTTCAGAATGGCCCTTGGTGTAGCTGTCACTGGCCTCGATGGCAGAAACCAGCGCCTGGATCGTATTCAAATAGGTATGTTGCTGTTCCTCATATAGCGTGGCGTTCTTAATGGCTATGGCGGCCTGGGCGGCTATGGTGCTGAGCATCTCCAGCTCGTCCGAAGCAAATTGCGAATCATCAATCTTGTTAACTACGCTGATGGTACCGATGATTTCATCTTTAACCATGAGTGGAGCACAGATAAGCGACTTGCGTTCATAGCCGAGATCGCTGAAACGATCGAATTGCGGAGTCTGGTTGATGTCGGTTATCAACAGAGGCTGCCGGTTTTTTATGACCCATCCTGAAACACTGCTGTCTTTTATGGGGATTAATTTTGCCGGAGAAAGCAATTTGCCGCTGCCGATCAGGTTTGTCACATTAAGCATCTGCCGTTCTGAATCATAAAGAATGATGTAGCCTATGTGAGCCTTGAGCGTGGAAGCTGTTGTGCGGACGATCAGATTGAAAAGACGATCAATGTCGATGGTGGAGTTGATCGCCAGACCGATCTTGTAAATGGTTGATAGTCGTTCAACAGCATGCACGAGATTGAGATTTTTCTGTTCAAGATCACTGGCCAGGTCGGCAATGGTGTAGTTGGCCTGTTCAATCTCGTCGACTCGCTCTTCAAGGGAAACGTTGAGGTTTTCAATCTCCTTGAGCTGTTCCTCTAGTTTCTGGTTCATCAACTGGGTATCGTGGTGGTGTATCAGCTTTTCCTGGGCCCTGGCAAGTTCTCGCTCTTGCATGATCTTGGTGGACATGAGCTCATTCAGCTTGTTCACCATAAGGTTGAAGTTTATGGAGAGCAGTTTCATTTCATTACTGCTGGTAATTGTTGTCGCTACTGTAAAATCTCCCATCTCTACCTGCTGCATCGATCTGATGAACTGGTGAATGGGACGGTCAACATAATACATGAGGAATGCGAAAAACACCCCGATGATAAGGATGATAATCGTAATTGCCGAGACTATGGTATTCACTAGTTCGTTTTTTATGGACTGGGAAAAGTTTTGTAAATACAGTTCCGTTTCCAGTTGGGCAATGTGTGACTGGGAAGCGGAATGACAGCCGTGGCATTCAGGGGCATTGGGAATCTTGGAGTATGAATCGAAAACCTTTTCCTTATTGACAAAATAGAATCGGTCTTGTTTGTTCGAGTTGAGGTTCTTGCGCTCTTCGGAAGAAAGGTAGTGTCCGATCTCGGTCAGGTTGGTCGAGTGGAGAATCCTGCCGTCATCTGATACAATTCTCAGTGCCTTGATTTGTTTATTGGCTTTGATTCTAGAAAGGATATTGTTGACTTCTTCCGTGTGCCCGAATTTCATTGCGCTATGGATGCTGTTGAGGAGGCTTTCTACGAGAAGGATGGAACTCTTTTCCGCAGAATCCATTAATACTTTTTTCTGGTGGTTGTATGTGTACCATGAGGCAATGGAGATGATCGCCACTACTATAATAGCAACCAATCCGACAATCTTTAGTTTGAGCGAGTTGAAGAGCACAGAGTGGCCTTTTTATTTGGTTGATTCAGGCTATGAGACTGGCTTAATGCGGCATTTCACGGCATCAACCGGGCATATAACTAAATATAGCGATTTTTAAAAAGGTCTTACAATAACATCTTGTATTTATTAATAAATTCAAATAGCACACAAAAAGTTTGATAAATAAAGCAATTACCATTAAACACAAAATTTTAAAACATTGCTCAGGCAAAATTTATGATGGTATGCGAGCTTGAAGAGTGTTCGCTGACGACACATTTTAATTAAATATTCAGTTATTGTGCCAAGATGTCAAATCATATCATATATTATTTTCCGAATATAGAGAAACATCATAACAATTGACAGAAAGCCCGATTATGTGGTTTTATCATCAAGTTTTGCAGTTACCTTTATTTCGCATACTTGTGCCAGCATGCTTGGCCATATTCGTCTTATTCTGGTCGGGAGCAGGGGGCAGATCCATTGCCTCAAACCCGCGTGAATCGATTCGTATTGCTATAATCAAAAACAGTACAGGCATCACCATCGACGGTGATGGCATACTGGCAATACGTGAAAATGGTTTTGCGGTTGCACTTGCCGCCCCAGTCAATATCAAGCCCGGAAAAGACGGAGTAGTGGTTGACGGCATAAGCTACGGCCGATTGACCTTTTCAGCTCCATCGGTTGTATATGTCAATGGCAAGCCATACCGGGGAGTTGCTGAAATTTCCTTAGCTGACAAAGGCCTGCTGGTAGTTAACGAGTTGGCCCTTGAAGATTATCTGACAGGTCTCATCAACTGCGAAATATCATCAGCCTGGCCCATGGAAGCGATCAAAGCTCAGGCGGTTATTGCAAGAACCTATGCGCTCAATCGCAAGGAAAGCCGGAAAAATGCTCCCTACCATATGGAATCCACGGTCCTTGACCAGGTTTACGACGGTTCTTTGATAGAAGACAGCAGGGCGCGTCGTGGTGTTTCCGAAACAACCGGAGAGATTTTGACCTTTAACGGCTCCGTTATTCAAGCATTCTATCATTCAGCATGTGGCGGTAAAACCGAAGCATCCGAAAACATATGGGGAACTGCCCTGCCTTACCTGAAAGGTGTTGAATGTCAGTATTGCCTCACAGCTGCATCCAGTATATGGGTACAGAAACTTACACTCAAGGATATAGAAGAAAAATTGAGGATTGCCGGTTATAATTTATCAGGAGTAACCGAAATAAAGCCAGGAGTTCCAAACAATCGAGGGCGACTTAAAAATGTTCTGATTGTGCATAAGCGCGGCGAACTTTCCCTGACAGGCGAACAATTTCGCAAGGCAGTGGGCTATGGGGTCATAAAAAGCACGAATTTTTCAGTAAGGGTAACCAATGGTGAGGCCGGCTTCTCAGGTTTCGGAAACGGACACGGAGTGGGCCTGTGCCAGTGGGGGAGCAAACAGCGGGCTCAAGACGGATTCAACTACGAAGAGATCCTTTCCTACTATTACCCCGGCACTACCATTAAACAGTTCTCTGACATACGTTGATCGGTAATAATATGCTTGTTAAAGATTTTGACTACCACCTTCCATCGGATTTAATTGCACGTTATCCTGCATCTGAGCGAGACGCTTCACGTTTGATGCTTCTGAATCGACGTACAGGTTCCATTGGCGAGGATATTTTCAGGAATATCTCCGCACAATTCATTCCTGGTGATTTACTGGTGATGAACGACACCCGGGTGATCCCTGCGCGCCTGTTCGGCAACAAGGATACCGGCGGAAAAGTGGAGATTTTTCTTTTACGTCGCGAAAATTGCGACTCCGAGCGCTGGTCGTGCTTGATGCGGCCGTCCAAGGGTTTTCGTGAAGGTCTGGTCATACATCTTGCCGCAGGTATGACTGCCAGGATTTGTGCCAAGTTGGATAACGCATCATGGCAGATAGAATTCACCGGAGCAGAAAACTTTAGCACCTGGCTCGAACGTGAAGGGCATATTCCACTGCCGCCATATCTGCAGCGCAATGATGAAGTGCAGGACCGGGAGCGTTACCAGACGGTTTTTGCCCAAACAGCTGGTGCGGTTGCGGCACCGACTGCCGGTTTGCACTTTACTCGGGGTTTACTTGCAGAACTGGAAAAGAAAGGTATCCAGATCACGCATCTGACCCTTCACACCGGCTTGGGCACCTTTCAGCCACTTCGCGTGGAGCGAGTAAAAGACCACCAAATCCATACCGAGCATTATTACATACCCGGGGCAACCGCAGATGCCATTCGCTGCACAAAGGCTCGGGGAGGCAGGGTAGTGGCTGTTGGTACTACCACAGCCCGGGCACTGGAGCATGCGGCCATTGGCAACGGCAATGTACGGGTGGGCGACGGTGAAGCCGATATCTATATCTATCCGGGTTACACCTTTGCTGTTATCGATGCATTGGTAACCAACTTTCATCTGCCCGAATCGACCTTGCTGATGCTGGTATCAGCTTTTGCCGGGTGTGATTTTGTACTGGAAGCATATCGCGAGGCTGTAAGTCGCGGATACAGGTTTTACAGTTATGGCGATGCCATGCTTATTCAATGATGCAATTTTGAATTACAATATTGATTAATCAAATCAATTCAAAATCTATGCACGCAGGTGTTTTTTGTCTGAAACATTCACAATTTTGCATCAGGACGCAACATGCAGGGCGCGTCTCGGTTCTTTGAAAACAGAACATGGGGAAATTGAAACCCCCATCTTTATGCCGGTGGGCACCAACGCCACTGTCAAGGCCATGACCCCGGAAGATCTGAAGGCGGTTAATGCCCAGATCATTCTTGCCAATACCTACCACCTGTATCTGCGACCCGGACACAGGTTGGTGGAAAAACTGGGAGGACTGCATCGCTTCATGAATTGGGAACGGCCGATCCTGACCGACAGCGGCGGTTTTCAGGTCTTCAGCCTTGGCGAACTGCGCAAGATTGATGAAAACGGTGTCAAATTCCAGTCCCATCTGGATGGCTCTTACCATATCCTGACACCGGAGTTGGCAATACAGATTCAGGAAGCGCTAGGGGCCGACATCATCATGTGTTTTGATGAATGCCCCCCTGCCACGGCTGATTATGATTATGTCAAAAAATCCCTGGAACTGACTTCCCGCTGGGCACAGCGCTGCAAAGATGCCCATCACCGGGAAGGGCAGCAACTATTCGGCATTATTCAGGGCGGTATGCATCACGATCTGCGCGCCCGCAGCCTCAATGAAATCTGTTCCATAGGATTCGATGGCTACGCGCTTGGCGGGCTTTCGGTAGGCGAGGAAAAGGAGCAGATGTACGGGGTAATGGAGTGTTGTGCCCCGCTTATGCCCCAGGATGCCCCTCGCTACATCATGGGTATCGGCGCCCCTGAAGATCTTATTGAAGCGGTCTGGCACGGCTTTGATATGTTCGACTGCGTTATGCCGACCCGCAATGCCCGTAACGGCATGCTTTTTTCCAGTCAAGGCCGGATCAACATCAAGGCCAAAATTTATGAGGAGGATGAAGGTCCTCTGGATCCTGAATGCGGCTGTTATGTTTGTCGCAATTATTCTCGCGCTTATCTACGCCATCTGTATCGTGCAGGCGAAATCTTGTCGTCGAACCTTAACACCTATCACAACCTGTATTACTTTCTGAACCTTATGCAACAGGTGAGAGAAGCGATACGGAACAACAGCTATACCATGTTTCGCAAGTTGTTTTACGAGAAACAGTATATAAATAAACTGAATAAAGGAGATTAGTTTTATGTTTGGATTAGCTTTTGCAATGTCGGCCCCCCCAGGCGGGGCAGCTGGAACTGGTGGTGGTATGGCGGCTTTTCAGCAGATCATCCCACTGGTATTCATGTTCGCCATCTTTTATTTCCTGCTGATTCGTCCGCAACAGAAAAAAGCCAAGGAACACAAAGCACTCCTTGAAGCAATCAAGAAGGGCGATAATGTCATTACTGCCGGCGGCGTGCATGGCAAAATCAACTCCGTTGACGATGGGATTGTCGGGCTGGAGATCGCCACCGGTGTTATTATCAAAATCAGCAAGGGTTATATTGCCAGTGTGAAAAAAGACTAGTTTGACTTAATTGCCCCCTGAAATATACTGTACAAAGTGTGTTAATGAAATTATCATTTACATCAAGCGCAGAAGATAATTTCCAACTTACCAGCTCTGCTACGCAGGATAAGTGCGTTAACGACTTACTAGCCCTGCAAGCAGGATAAGTGTGTTAACGAAATTATCATTTGCAAGCAAAAGATAATTTCTAACTTACTAAAAGGACTAAAGGAGACCGAGTTCATGCCGAAAGGAACTGGCTGGCGTATAAGCCTGATATGCATCTTCGTTCTTCTGTCGTTTCTCTACCTGACACCCACGCTGGTGGCCCAATTGCCATCGTGGTGGACCGGACTGTTGCCTAAGGACAAGATCCATTTGGGACTTGACCTCCAAGGCGGCACTCATCTGGTTATGGAGGTGGATACCCAGAAGGCATTAGAAGGTTCGCTGGACATCGTGGCCACCGATCTTGAGGACACGCTGAACAGCAAGAGTCTTCATTTCAAGCGGATTACCCGCTCAGGCTCGGACAAGGTAACGGTCGCACTCTATGAGAAAGGGACTGCCGATGCCGTCCAGAAGCTGCTCAAAGACAAATATCCCGGCTACGAGCAAAGCCCGATCTATGATGAAGGAGGTTTTGTTGCCCTGGACCTTCGTATCGATGAAAAGGCTGCCCAGGATCGCAAGGACAAAGCGGTTGCTCAGGCGTTGGAGACCATCCGCAACAGGATTGACCAGTTCGGCGTTTCCGAACCGGTCATCCAGCGTGAGGGGATTGACCATATTGTTGTGCAACTCCCTGGTATCAAGGATCCCCAGAGGGCAATCGAGCTGATCGGCAAGACAGCCCGCCTGGAGTTCAAGATGGTGCGCGAGGATATTCCTCCAACCTCAGCCGTTATTCCTGAGGATGCCGAACTGTTGAAGGAAAGAACAGTAGACCCGACCACTGGAGCGGTTACTGAGATACCGTTCGTATTGCAGAAAAAATCCCTTATCTCCGGCGATCTGTTGACCGACGCCCAAGTGCGGATCGACTCACAGTTCAACCAGCCGTATGTTGCCATCGAATTCAATTCGCTGGGCGCCAAGCTGTTTGACCAGGCAACAGCGGCCAATGTCGGCAAGCGTTTCGCTATTGTACTGGATAACAACATTTACTCCGCTCCGGTTATTCGTGAACGCATCTCCGGCGGCAGCGCCCAGATCTCCGGTAATTTCACTGAAAAAACAGCCGCAGACCTGGCCATAGTGTTGCGGGCCGGTGCCCTGCCTGCTCCGGTCAAGATCATCCAGAACGTGACGGTTGGCCCTTCCCTTGGGCAGGATTCCATCAATAAAGGTCTTTTTGCCGGAATGATCGGTGTGTTGCTGGTAGTTATCTTCATGGCGATCTACTACAAACTGTCTGGATTGATCGCCGACCTGGGTATGATTCTGAACATCCTCTACCTGATGGGCGCCTTGTCAGCTCTGGGTGCAACCCTTACTCTGCCCGGCATCGCCGCCATCGTGCTTTTGATTGGCATGTCGGTTGACTCCAATGTCATTATTTTTGAACGGATCCGTGAAGAGCTGAAGCTGGGCAAAATGCCCAAGGCAGCCCTGGATGCCGGTTATGACAAAGCCTTTCTGACCATTATGGATTCGCACATCACAACCTTGATCACCGCAGCGGTGCTGTTCCAGTTCGGAACCGGTCCGGTCAAAGGTTTCGCCGTATCCCTGAGCCTTGGTGTAATGATTAACCTGTTTACCTCACTGATTGGCACCAAGGTGATCTTCGACATATTGTTGCACAAGGGAACAGCCAAAAAAATGAGCATATAGGGAGAGCACCGTATATGGAAATTCTGGGTAAGACCAATATAGATTTTATCGGCAAGCGGAACATTTCGTTTGTTATCTCGTCGATTATCGCAATTATCGGTATAATCGGCATCATCCAGATCGGTCGCGGCGCAGCCAACATGGGGATCGATTTTTCCGGCGGCACCGCCATGCAGCTGAAATTCAGCAAACCGTTCTCGATTGCCGATGCCAGAGCAGCTCTGCACAAACATGGCATTGCCAAGGCTGATCTTCAGGAGATCAAGGATGGCAA
This sequence comes from Geobacterales bacterium, assembly GCA_041738275.1. Classification (GTDB taxonomy): domain Bacteria; phylum Desulfobacterota; class Desulfuromonadia; order Geobacterales; family Pseudopelobacteraceae; genus JACPFJ01. The sequence goes on along the minus strand of JBGSQD010000206.1, from coordinate 8,466 downwards.
CATGCTGTTGATCAAGATGGCCGGAGCTGCCGTCGGCAAACAATCGGAACTGGTGCAGACCTCTTTTAAAAAAGAGTTCGCCGACAACACCTTTTCCGTGGAGAGCTCTACCGAGATCGGCCCATCAATCGGCGATAAACTGCGCAAGGATACATTGATCGCGGTGGTAATTTCGCTGCTGGGCATTATCCTGTATATTGCCTGGCGTTTTGATTTGAAATTCGGTATCGGGGCAACCATTGCCACCATGCATGATGTCCTGGCCATGGTTGCAGTTTTCTACCTGTTCAACAAAGAGATCAACCTGCTCTTTATAACAGCCGTGCTGACAATTGCCGGTTACTCATTGACCGATACGGTGGTCATATTTGACCGTATCCGGGAAAACCTGCATAAAAACCTCAAGGGCGCCATGCATAACATCTTTAACAACAGCATCAACGAGGTTCTTTCTCGCACCATCGTGACCTCCCTGACAACTTTAATGGCAGCGGCGTCATTGTTTATATTCGGCGGAGAAGTGATTCACGATTTTTCTCTGGCGTTATTGATAGGAATCGGCGTTGCCACTTATTCATCGGTGTTTGTTGCCAGCCCGATCGTTGTACTGCTTGAAAACCGTGCCCTGTCTAAACTGGCTGAAAAGTCCTGATTTATTCATCGCATCAATAAGAGGAGAGTTACCTTGAAAAATGAGTCTTTATGGATTGCAGTCGTGGCGCTGATCGTCGGTATATTGGGTGGATACCTGATCGGCACAATCAGTACTACCGGCAAGAACCAGCAGGAATCTGCCATCATTCCCTCGGGGGCAGGTACTCCCACGGACTATACCCGCCGGATCATCGAGGCTGAGAAAATTGTGGCCCAGGATCCGAAAAATCTGAATGCCTGGATTGCCCTGGGTAACGATTACTTTGATACCGAACAAGCTCAAAAAGCAATCAATGCCTATGGTAAAGCCCTGGAAATCGAGCCTAACAACCCTAACGTACTGACGGATCAAGGCGTTATGTACCGAAAAATGGGATGGTATGACAAGGCCATTGCCAATTTCGAAAAGGCACAGCAGATTGAGCCCAGACATCTTCAGAGTATGTACAATATGGGTGTGGTCTATTTTGTAGACATGAAACAACCGGAAAAGGCCATCCCGGTCTGGACCAAATACCTTAAGATCGACTCCAGCAGTCCCACCGCCTCCCAGATCAAGGGGATGATGGAAAAGATGGGATCCGGAACTCAACCAGCTGTAAAGTAACCATTACACTCCCCCGCTTGTCGGGGGATTTTTTTTGCCATACGGTAGCAGTGACTGGAATGAATGGTATGCTGAAACAATGGGAATTGAAGAAGATAGATGTTGATACGGCCACTGTTCTGGCTCGTGACATACCTGTGCATCCCCTGTTAGCGCAAATTCTTGTTGGCAGGGGGATAAACCATCCTGATACGGCCCGGACTTTCCTTGCTCCATCCATGTCAACAATGCTTGACCCTGGTCTTCTGTCAGGAATGAAGGCGGCAGTGTCACGGTTATTGCTGGCGCGGCATAATCAGGAAATCATCTGTATCTACGGTGATTATGATGTGGACGGAATCACCGGCACCGCCCTGTTGGTCTCTTTCCTCCGCACGGTCGGGTTTACCTGCCACTATTTCATTCCCAACCGTTTCGATGACGGCTACGGCCTTAACAACGACGCAATCCAGCGGATTATTGCCATGGGCGCCACACTGATAGTATCGGTGGATTGCGGCATCACTGCGACAGAAGAGGCGCTGTTCTGCCAACAACAGGGGGTGGATCTGATCATTGTCGATCATCATGACCCACACGGCAAGATGATTCCGGACGCCTGCGCCGTAATCAATCCATTACAGCCCGGCTGCGAGTACCCATTCAAATCCCTGGCCGGGGTAGGGGTGGCCTTCAACCTGCTGGTGGCCCTGAGGTCGGCGCTGCGCGATGATGGCGCCTTTGCGAAAGGCACGGAACCTGACCTGCGGGAATGGCTCGACCTGGTGGCCCTGGGTACGATTGCCGATGTGATGCCGCTGGTCAGCCAGAACCGTATGTATGCTTACTTCGGACTGAAGCAGCTCACAAACTCTGCCAGGCCTGGCATCCAGTCGCTGAAGCAGGTTGCGGGGGTCAAGGGTGATGTGAGCTGTGGACAGGTCGGTTTCAGGCTGGCGCCGCGTCTGAATGCCGCCGGTCGCATGGAAAGCGCCGTTCCGGGGGTCGATCTGTTGCTGAGTATGAATGTCCTGGAAACGGTTGGTATAGCCACAGACCTGGATGCCGCCAATGCCGAACGCCAGGCCATTGAGCGGCGCATGTTCGACGAGGCAATCGAGATGGTGGAGAGTGCCGGTGATTACCCGGCCAGACGCAGCATCGTACTGGCATCTGATGGGTGGCATCAGGGTGTTGTCGGGATCGTGGCCTCACGACTGGTTGAACGCTATTACCGTCCGACGATCCTGATCGCACTGACGGAAGATGACCTGGCAAAGGGATCAGGGCGCAGCATTCCCGGCTTTCACCTGCTGGATGCCATTGGTCCCTGCGCACAGCACCTTGAACGCTTTGGCGGCCATTGTTACGCTGCCGGAGTCGGCCTGAGGGCAGACCGCATCGCCGACTTTGCCGCGGCATTCGAGGCAGAAGCGGGCCGCATATTGACGGATGATGATCTGGTACCGCGCTTGATTATCGATGCAGAAGCACGGCCGGAGGAGATCACCAGAGAGTTGGCCCAGGAACTGAAGCGGCTGGAGCCGTTTGGCGCCGGCAATCCCGAACCGGTGTTGATGCTGCGGGGTATGACGGTAACGGAGCAACGGGTGGTGGGTGACGGGCACCTTAAACTGCGCCTGACCGGAGAGGGGCGGTTGTTCAGCGCCATTGCCTTTCGCATGGCAAAGATCGAGACAGCAGGATTGATGGATATCGCCTTTTTCCCTGAGATGAATGAATGGAACAACAGTTCCACTTTGCAGTTGCGGATCAAGGATATGAGACCAGCGGAGTAATAATGCAGCGTAGCGAACGTTTTGATAGTGCCGACAGGATCATCAAGATCGGCTTCTGGGTGAATGCGGTGCTGATGATCGGCAAGATGGCCGCCGGCTATTGGGGGCACTCCGATGCCGTTTTTGCCGATGGTATCGAGAGCGCCTGCGACTTTGTGGCCATCTTCTCTACCATGGTGGCGCTCAAACTGGGGCGCAAACCTTTCGACGAGCTCCATCCCTATGGCCATGGCCGGGCGGAAAGCCTGGCTGCGATACTGGTTTCCCTGGTGATCTTTATTACCGGCGTCTGGATTCTGACTAACTCGGTCCATACCATTATCGACCGGGACTTTCAGACACCAGGCTGGATCGCAGTGGCGGCGGCGTTTCTCACCATCATAATCAAAGAATGGCTGTTCCGCTTTACCGACAAGACCGGCAAGCATCTGGGCAGCCCGGCGCTGCTGGCCATTGCCAAGGATCATCGCAAGGATGCGCTTACCTCCATCGCAACCCTGGCCGGTGTTGTGGGCGCCTTCTTCGGATTTGGTTTCATGGATCCCCTGGCAGCAGGGCTGACGGCGTTTTTCATCCTGCACATCGGTTATCAGACCTTTCGTGAAGCTGCCCACGACCTGATGGACGGCAGCGTGCCGCCGGATTTTATTGAAGAGGTGACGCGCCTGGCCGAAAGCGTACAGTGTGTGGAGCATGTCCACGACATCCGCGGCCGCCGCTCCGGACAGTACATGATCATCGATCTCAAACTGGAGATGGACCCGGACATGACTCTCAAAGATTCACACGCAGTGGCAACTGAAGTGAAAAAGCTTATCTTCGACGGCTTCCCGAATGTGGGTGACGTCATGATCCACGTAAATCCCCATGAGGAAGAACATGAGGATCTGATCAGGCTATAGAGGTTAAACTCATGCTCATCGAGATGCATTGCCATACTGCCGAACACTCTTCCTGCAGTTCGGTTCCGGCCGTTGAACTGCTAAAGCGCGTGCTGGCCCGAGGCCTGCAGGGAATCGTGCTTACGGACCACCACTACCACTGGCCTGCATCCGAACTCAAACAATTGCGGCGCGCTGCCTGTGTGCCGGAGCACTTTCTGCTCTTCTCCGGCCAGGAGGTCTCCACCTCCGACGCGGGGGATGTCCTGGTCTATGGCGCCGATGTCAGCATTATCCGCGCCACACCACTGGCCGACATCCGTGCTGCCTGGCCGCTGGCCGCCCTGGTCTGGGCCCATCCGTACCGCAAAGGGCGGCAGCCGGATGATGCCCACTTGCTGGCCGAGCATCTGGACGGCGTGGAGATCTTCAATTCCAACCATGGAGTGGCAGAAAACAGCCGCGCGCTCTTCGATTGGCACCGCCTGCGTTTCACCGCCATTGCCGGCACCGACACCCACGGCGCCCAGTACGCCGGTACCTATCCCACGATCTTCGACCACCCGGTAGCCGATATCCACGAACTGGCCACCGAGATCCGCCATGGCCGCTGCCGCCCCTTTTTCAAGGAAATACCCCATTCCGGCGCCAATTCGCTGGTCACGGAAGTCACCATCGGTACCAAGGGGGAGGTTGAAACACGCGAGCGGATCATCATCCGGACCATCACCAATCTGAAAAAATGGCGTAGTGCCGAACGCGCCGAAAAGATCATGGCCGCCGTTGCCGGGCACCAGTTTGCCGGCGGGCGGTTTCGTGTGCCGCTCCCCATAGGGATCGATGCCGAACGGATGACCCTGATCGAACAGGGGGTGCGGGGCAAGTCCCTATTTGACAAAATCCTGGCCGCCAGTCCCGAGGATGGCCGCAGCTATCTGGAGCTGAGCGCACGCTGGCTGGGGCGGTTGCACGCAGCCCGTCTGGCCGTAACCCCGGCGGACGAATTCATGGAGCGCGAACAGGGGCGCCTGGATCACTACCTGTCCCGCTTCGAGGCCATCGGCCATCGTCATGCCAAGCGTGCCCATGGCATCAAGGATGCCATCCTCGCGGCGGAGCAACGGCTCTTCATTGATTCGTCCCAGCTGGTGCAGGGGCATGGTGATTTCCATCCCAAGAATGTCATCATCGGCCAGGATAACCAGGAAAACCGCGACACGCTCTTTGCCGCTGCCATTGACTTTGAGAGTTCCCTGATGTTGCCACCGGCCTATGATGTGGGCACCTTTCTGAGCCAGTTTCGCAACCAGTTTTTCAACTACCCCGAGGTTCTGCACCGGTTGCCCGATGGTCTCTTTCTTGAGGCCTATGCCGCTGAGGCGGGACCGCTGACCGCAAGCTTCGCCTGTCAGGTGGAGCTCTTCCGCGCCCGCACCAATCTGAGTATCGCCTCGTACCTGATCAAGGTCGGCATGGGTGACAGCGAGGATCTCTGGCGGGTGCTGGTGGAGGCGGAGCAGGCCCTGCTGCAGTTTGAGCGAGTTCAATCATGAAATTCTCCCCCTGGCGACCAATTCTCAAGTTTTATTCTCGACAGTAACGTTGGAATTCCAAAAAGATAAGAATATCAACTTTGAAATTTGGAGTTTTGACCCTTTTCTCATCCATTCGAGACCTATGTGTAAAGAAACTTTACGCACGGCCTCCAGCCCTTACTGGTAAAGCATCTGCGTGCTTTTTTTTAATTTACGCGACAAAAATTTTACACCTGCGCAAAGCCCCATTTGGTGCCGGTTTGCGCCATATTGTCCGATCAATGTAAAGAAACTTTACAGTCGCGCCCGTTCGTTTTGTGTGAATTGTTCCGGTCTTGCTTTTCCTGTCCTGATTTTCACATTTTTACCATTTCCCACTCAAGCCCAATCCACACACGTAAATCTCTTGAACACCGTTGCAGCAAGGCTTTGCGGCGATTCAGACTAAAATACCCTGGGTTATAAATAATCTCGGTCGGGCTGTATAAAAAATGTTTTTAAGTAGAAAGCTTCAATGAGTTGGCATTATTCGTGTATCATAAAAAGGGTTTGTCTGAGATGCAAACCCGTTGCCATGGCTCGAGAGCATACCGTGGAATATTGACCTGAATCCGGTCAACAGATGTTTTGGCATATTATTCTTATGCATTTGCATGTTTTTATCAGATAGTTAACAGAATATTGTTTTGTTGCCTGTTTTGAAGTGTCGAAATAGATTGGAAGATGACCGTATTCCGGTCAAATACGAGTTAGGAAAAACGAGAACATGAGAAATGAAGCGCCCGAGGGGCAGTCAAAGCTGGGGCACCACACAGAGTTGGAGTATTTCATCTGCTTAGCCAATGAATGTTGTGGCGAGGCCTTAGTGGCGATGTCGGAGCCGTTCAAATTTTTGGCCGACATCGATCAACTCTATATGGAATTTCTGCCAACTGCAGGAGGAATCAGGCCGACCTCCGCAGGGATTCTACTGCTAAATGCTCATTCATGTTTCCGAGCCTCTGTCCGTTTGGCGCTTAGCGGTCAACTATTGCCAGTTTTTATGACCCTTCGTGGAAGTATAGAAAGTGCTTTGTATGGGCATGCCATGGTAGTTAGGCCAGACCTGCAGGAAATCTGGCTCCTTAGAGACAAGGACAAAAACTCTCGTGACGCGTGCAGACGTGAATTTACTGCTACAAAAATGTTTCGCATTCTAGAAGATGCTCATACCAAGGAGTTCGCTGACCTGCTCCGTGATATTTATGAATCAACCATTGATTTTGGCGCCCATCCGAATAGTCACTCCATGGTTGCAAGCACACATATTGAAAAAACTGTAGAAGGGCCGAGCCACTTGGACTTTGCTTACATTCACGGTGCTCGATCGTTTGAGTTAAGGCAAGCACTGATTGCGAGTGCTGAGGTCGGTCTAGCAGTATTCTTTGTTGCTCTGCTGGCGAACCAAAAACATCCGCAACTTACTAATCTCAACAATCGCGCAATTGACCTTCAGAACGGTTTACATGCGTTCATATGCAGCATGGGATTTAGTTCATCTGAAATCGGAACGTGAATATCCTAACCAGCCGGTTGCACGCCGCCCCGCCCTGATAAACCGGGCGAAGCGGGTGAACCGGGCACCCCGTTAGGCATCATAAACAAAATCCTTTATCCTTGGACCAGAGGAGGGCAGTAACATGGATGTAGTTCAGATAATATTGTCATTAGTTAGTGCAATTAGTACTTTGCTAGCAATCTATCAATGGGCTGTGCTAAATGAATCCAAAAAGAGGCGTTCTGAATTGCAATTTTTATTGGCTGGAATTCACCAGCTTGGCCTTTCAAAGCAAATGGAATGGAATAATCAAATGAGCTTCCTGCCACCAGCACAGAGCGAAAAGGATTTGGAAATCCTCAGGGTACATGCGCGGGCTAGAGACAATTTTGCAGAAATAGGAAGTGCAATAACAGCTCTTGAAAATGTTATTGATACGGGCTCGTCCGCTATCAGCGCTATGCTCGAAAAAACCATAAAACAAACAGAGTTGAATAATCGTTTACAGACTGTTGGTCTCAAAAATCCAACATTGCCGCACAATCAGAAAATAGAAACCAAGCAAACTGAATAGAGTGAGCCTAGGGTCAGGCTTGCAAGGGGCATCAATGGTGCCAGGCTTGCAATTTTGCAACTACAGTGACAATTGCACTACTGCAAGCCTGACACCAGATGGGTCCCTCAAATTAAAAGGAGGCAGTAAAAATGAGGCGAAATTTAATCAATTCAATGATGGGATTACTCGTTGCCGGTGTGTTTGGCTTGGCTGGTTGTGGAGGAGGAGGAGATAGCTCCACCAGCAATACAATACCCACACCAGCAGGAAAAACTTTTAGTACAGGTAAGTATGCTTCACTAACATCGGGAGATAGCTACACTGTCACAATTACAGGCACAGATACAGCAGGTGGAACATATTCAGGTTCAAGCCATACTTCGGTTGTCGGCACCACAACATTTGATGGACGTAGCGTAACTCAAAGAAATGGCGTGACTACGCTTACAAAGACCGGCGTTGGCGTCTTGCTTAACGCAACAACGCAATCATATTACAACGCTGACAGAACCTTATATAAAATTGTCTTCTCGAATGGAGTTGTAGCGACTGCGACTAACGCATTTCCTTTGCCCACAACTATCCAGATCGGTAGTTTTGGTGGCCAATCTCTGTCATATTCTAACGGCAATACTTTATCTCAAACATGGCAAATTATAGACACAGGCAACAACACTGCGACTGCAAAAATCACTTCTACCGGTAATTACGGAATTAGTGAAGTTGACTCAATAACAGTTGACACTGCTGGAACATTATTGGGAATGACACAAGTAATTGAATCTCCCCCGATATTGTGGACAGTCCGAAAAGCTGCTACAAAAGCAGACGGAGGACAGTCATGGTATCGAGAAGAAAGACGTACACCCGCGAGTTTAAGATTGAAACGGTTAAACTGATTAGCGATGGCGGCGGCCA
>JBGSQD010000205.1:0-13034 GCA_041738275.1 Geobacterales bacterium | reverse complement strand
GTCCTTGAAGATAGCCTTCAAGCCCCGCTGATTAGCAACATGGTTATTAGCAACTGGTGTAAAGAAGTATGGAAGTATTCTGATCATGCGTCCGATTTTATTCCGAATGGTACCGACCTTCATGGCTTTGCAAATAATTTTTGTACAAAGGGGATGGGCATTGTCGATGATTACAATTCAGGAAACAGTTCTGACCTCGAAAAAACGATTAAAGGTTTAAAAGAAAAAGAGCCAAAATGGCCATCGGTAAACTCGCCAAACTTCAAATCCTTAACATCCTTTCTTAGTATTGATACAAGTGGTGCTGATCTTCGCGAACTTTCAGCGGTCATGAGCCAACGCACCTATTACGGAGTTAATAGGCGTCTTACTCTTGGTTCTATAATCCGTGAGATGGATGGAGATAAGCGCTTCATGCTTTGCCTTCAGCCTGTTTGCGATAGTGTCAGGTTAAAAAAAGACTCAACATTTATTTTTTGTTTCTTGGAAGAGACTAAAGGAGAAAAAGCAACTTTTGTAGTAAAAGATGGGAAAGGTTTTACTGACTTAATCTACAAGCCAGGGATAAAACAAAACTGCGTCACCTTAAAGTTCAAACCTACTAAAGGTCTCATTTCAGCAATTAACCTTATTTTTACAGATGCCTCAGACAGCAAGACATACCAATGGATTGCTCAATTGAAGCCCAAACATGCCCAACGAGCTGCAGAGCAATTTGCCCGAGAACTAAGTCGGGTTGGGCTCACTGAATCGGAATGGCTGCGATTAAAAGCAAAATAATGGAAAGCGCGTAAAGGGGCCGAGGAAAATAAGGTCACACGTATCGATCCCAAATGAATCTGAGTGGCTCTGCCGACATAGTCTGTCAAAATACATAATGATAATAACCAAGCCTTCAGCGCAAAAAAGCCGAATGATGAGCCGAGTCAGAACCAAAGGGACTGCACCCGAACTTGCCCTTCGATCTGGACTACATTCCGCTGGCATTCGATTTCGTCTGCATCGCAAAGACCTCCCCGGCAAACCTGATATAGTCCTGCCGAAATACAAATCCGTTATTTTCGTACATGGCTGTTTTTGGCATCATCACGAAGGGTGCATCAAATCAAAGATGCCCAAAACAAATGTTGAATTTTGGCAGGACAAAATAACCGCAAACGTAAAGCGTGATAAATCCAATCAGGCCGATTTGGAAAAAATGGGCTGGCGGGTTCTTGTTGTGTGGGAATGCGATACCAAGAAAGATGTTGGCAACGTGGTTAAGAATGTCGTAGATGAGATTCAAGGAGGCAGGTAAGGCCGATCTGGAGCGACTGGGCGGGCGGGTGATAACCGTCTGGGAGTGTGAACTTCAGGAACCGGAGCAACTGGCGGATCGGCTGAATGAAATAAGAAACAGGGAATTGCAAGGCAGGAAACCATGACCACTCCCTCTTCAACGCTACGCCCTCACGGCGGTTACCGCCCACCGTGGCGTCATCACCTCGCCGTTCATCTCCGTCACCGGCGACCTGATGGAACTGAACGAGATGTTCAACCTCCACTGGCGGCGGATCATCCCGCTGGGGCGGGCCAGCAGCATCGCCTTCCCTACCTGCGCAATTTCTGCCCTTGACAATCGCTGCTCACTGATATACTGACTTATAATATAGGTCATGTGACCTACATTAAGGTATACCGGATCGAAAATTATGATTGAGTATCTTGTCGGATCCATCAACTGCGAGCGAGTACTTACTTTCCTGAATGCGAGAGGGGAAGGGTATGCCCGGGAAATAGCAACCTTCTACAGCAGTTCTCTGGCTCCCATCCAGAAACAGCTGGACAAACTGGAAGCGGGCGGCGTGTTGGCGAGCCGTACTGCAGGACGTACCCGACTGTACACCTTCAATCCGCGTTACCCTCTCTTGACTGAACTTTCAGCACTGCTGGAGAAGACACTCTCTTTTTATGATGAAGAGTTGCAAGAGCGGCTGTTGTTGAACCGGCGGCGTCCCCGCCGCAGAGGGAAGCCGCTGTGACCGAGATAACCGACCTTGCCATTGGTGAACTGGCAGCTTACATATCCACAACCCGCAACAACGCCAGCTACGCAGCAGGAATTCATCTCTTGCACATTATATTGCATCACCAAGGAACTTGCGCTGGTTCTAAAAGCGCTCAAGCTGGTTTTCGGAATGGGGTGAGCATTTTAGTAAGTTAGAAATTATTCTCTGCGCTTTTCAGGCAGAAAATAATTTCGTTAACGCACTTATCCTGTTTATCAGGGTTAGCCTGACTGACCAAAGCCAGCCACGTCCGCCCTCAATAAACCGCCCTGATTAAAAAATGTTTCCCATTGTATCCTTAATCAGCATGTGTTATGAGCAATTTTACTCAATACATTGAGCAAAATCAGGATGGATCAATTACGAAGGAAGCAGCCGGTCCAAGGACACCCTGCCCGGCATGGATGCCTTTGTCCGTGCCTTCAATCCGCAACGAAAACTGCTGATTGGTGGACAGGGGATACCAGTTGGCGAGTTCCTTTCTGTTCCGGTGGAAACGTGGCTGGCTTAAATGACACGTACAATCCATCTTGAAAATAAGCGGGCCACCCACCATGTTTTGCTTACAGCTGGTTAGCATCAATCCATTTGAATATTTTATCCCCATTATCCTGTACATCCCTGTAATATATTTCTGCCCAAAACAATCTCCAAGGCTTTCCCCTTTGCGAAAGAAGCTGACTCTAAATGAATAAATTTTTCACCGATGACGCCCTGCTGCTGATGCGTCACGAAATCGCCGCGGCTGCCGGCAACGAGGTCTTCTTTATCGGCCGCACCAATGTGGACGGCATTGTCTGCGAGGTGGAGGCCATCGCCCGGGGCACCAGGCAGGCCGTGCCGGCCATCCTGTCCCGCGCCGCCGGGGGGGACGTGGTGATTCATAACCACCCCACCGGCAACCTGACCCCCTCCGCAGCCGATATGGACATCGCCTCGGTTGCCGGCAACCAGGGGATCGGCTTCTCCATTGTGGACAACGGCTGCAGCCGCTGCTACCAGGTCGTGGCCCCCTTTACCGAAAAAAAGGGCGAACTGCTTTCACTGGACGAGGTCGGCCGCACCTTCAGCGCTGACGGCGTGCTGGCCGCCAACCTGAAGGGGTACGAGCAGCGCGATGAGCAGGTACGCATGGCCTTTGCCGTGTGCGAGGCCTTCAACCGCGACCGGGTGGTACTGGTAGAGGCCGGCACCGGCACCGGCAAATCCCTGGCCTACCTGATCCCGGCCATCCTCTGGGCAGTGCGCAACAACGAGCGGGTGGTGATCTCCACCAACACCATCAACCTTCAGGAGCAACTGATCCGTAAGGACCTCCCCTTCCTGGCCCGCCATGCCAATGTGGAGTTCAAGGCGGCCCTGATCAAGGGACGCAGCAACTACGCCTGCCTGCGAAAACTGGAAAACGCCGAGGCCGAACCGGGCCTGTTCCCGGACGAGTCCGCGGCCGAACTGACCGCCATCATCGAGTGGAGCAAGGGCGCCCAGGACGGCTGCCGCAGCGATCTGACCTTTACCCCCCACGCCAATACCTGGGAGGAGGTCTGCTGCGAGGCAGACCAGTGCGGCCGGTCGCGCTGCAAACACTTCAACCGCTGCTTCTTTTACCGCGCCCGGCGCGAGGCATCGGCAGCCAGAATCCTGGTGGTCAACCACGCCCTGCTGTTGTCGGATATTGTCCTGCGCAAGGAAACCGGCTACGACGCCACCGCCATATTGCCTCCCTTTACCCGGCTGATCTTCGACGAAGGGCACCACCTGGAGGAGGTGGCCACCAGCCACCTGTCGCTGACCATCTCGCGCAACGGCATCCTCAAACAGTTGCAGCGACTCGTCCCCCAGAAAGCGGCTCGCGCCGGGCTGTTGACAATCATCTCCAACCGCCTGGCCCGCGACCTGCCCGAGTCGCAGGACGCCCTCTACAGCGAGCTTTCCGGGCTACTGGAAAGCCATCTGTTCCCCAAGACCCACGACCTCACCACCCTGACCGAAGCCACCATGGACTGGCTGGCCCTGGCCGTGGAGCGCGAGACCGGTAACGGGGCGGGACGGGAGCAGAAGCTGCGCATCACCCCCCCGGTGGAACAGGGCGCCTTCTGGCAGGAGTGCCGCCAGCGGCTGCATGCCCTGGCCGACGCCATCGGCGACTACACCCAGGCACTGCGCAGCCTGGTGCGGCGCTGCGAAGACCTGCCGGAAAAGGTGCGGGAGCTCCTGACCGACCAGCTGGTGGACACCGCCGGCATCGAGCGGCGCCTGCAGGCCATGGTAGACGGACTGCTGTTCTGCAGCGCCGATGCCGAGGGGTACTGCCGCTGGCTGGAGGTCAAACGCGGGTCACGCGGGCTGCAGGCCAGATTGTGCGCGGCGCCGCTGGATATCTCGGGCCAGGTAAAGGAGACCATCCTCGACCGCCTGAAGACGATCATCGTCACCTCCGCCACCCTGACCGTGGGTGCGGAGTTCAGCTACCTGAAGAAGCGGGCCGGCTTTGGCCTGTTGGATAAATCCCGCCTGGATGAACTGCGCCTGGCCTCACCATTCGACTATGCATCGCAGGTCTTTGCGGCAGTGCCGGACGACATGCCGGAACCAACCGCACCAGGTTACCGCGAGGCATTGGAGGAGCGCATCCTGCGGGCCGTGACCATCTCCAAAGGCGGGGCCTTCATCCTGTTCACCTCCTATGACCTGCTCAACAAGGTCTATTCCGCACTGGCGCCGGACCTGGCCCGGTTGGGGCTGGTGACGCTGAAACAGGGGGAGACCGGTCGCCACGCCCTGCTGGCCCGCTTCCGCAAGGAGCACGACGCCGTGCTGTTCGGTACCGATTCCTTCTGGGAAGGCGTGGATGTGAAGGGTGAGGCGTTGCGGTTGGTGATCATCGCCCGGCTTCCCTTCCAGGTGCCGACCGAACCGGTGCAGCAGGCCCGGGCCGAGCTGATTCAGGCGCTGGGTGGCGATCCATTCCGGGAGTTCTCGGTTCCTCAGGCGGTGATCAAGTTCCGCCAGGGTTTCGGCCGTCTGATCCGCAGCCGCGATGACCGCGGTGCGGTACTGATCCTCGACCGTCGGGTGACCACCAAGGGGTATGGCAAGATCTTTCTGCGGTCACTGCCTGATACGCCGCTGGTGAGGGGGGATTCGGGGGAGATGTTTGAAAAGATGAAGGATTTTTTCGGTGGGATGGTTGTGGAAAAGTAGGGGCGAAGCAGATCATACGTACTTCTCCCCTACAGCAATTAATCAGCAGCCTGTTTCATCCGCTTCTTGGCGCTGAAGTTAAAACACTGGAAGTAGGTCAGGCACATCATCAGAAATGAAAAAATCGTAATGGCAAGTATTTGTGCCGCACCCGGCGCTTTCTTGGCATCCGGAACCAACGCAACAAACGCCATGAAAAACGCCACGGCGGAGAACTTCCAGAGATCGCCGATCAAACGTTTCTTGCGCAGTGCGGCCTGCATCTCCGTGGAGAGCCCTTCGGCGCAATCCTCAACAAAGACCCCGGCATCCCGCCAGGCAAGGCGATAGATCGGATAAACCATCAGCAGCTGGATCACAATGGTTGTAATGGCACTGGCAATAAATTTTTCCGGTTTTCCCATCATGGCAAAATTATTCTGGAAGACAAATGCCACATAAACCAGCAGGCACACCAGCAAGGTCTGGACGGTGCGATAAATCATCATGGTACGGTTCAATCGTTTGAAGTTGAATGTGGACATTGTGAATTTTCTCCGTTAACTCTCTGATTGCACTGTCAGCGCTCAGAGTTTATAACAGAATGTCTCCATACTACGCAAGTATTCTAAAGGGGAATAGATGGCAGCGGCAATAAGAACCATGGTCGCATTCCTGTTCCAGGCAGTGAAATAATCATGCGGCTCCTTCGACGGATATTCCACCCGGTAATGGCCCTGATTGCCATCCAGCTGGTCTGGATCACCTTGGTGGTGTTCTGGATCTACTGGTTTGTGGGCAAACACCGCGAGTTTCGTGCCCTGGCGGAGAAGTATCGCCCCGAACTCCTGGGTGAAGGCTTCAACTGGATGGTAATGGTCGAAGGCCTGATCATGCTGGTAATAATCCTGGTCGGGGTATATATCATCTTTGTCTACTGGCGCCGCCAGTCCAATCTCTACACCCAGCAGCGTAGCTTCATCTCCCAGGTTACCCACGAACTCAAGTCCCCCCTGGCCTCCATCCAGCTGCACCTGGAGACCATCCGCCTGCGTCAGCTGCCAAAGGAAAAACTCGATACCTTTGTCGACACCATGCTGGCCGACACGGAACGGCTGCACTACCTGATCAACAACCTGCTCATGGCGGCGCGCCTGGAGCAGCGGCGCAAACCGGCCGACCGGCGCCTGACGGACATTTCAGCGCTCGTGGAAGAGCGCGTGGAACGCGAACGGGCCAAGCTTTCCCAGGGCGGCATGATCTCGCTGGAGACGGAGGCCGGCATCAAGGCCGTGGTCGATCCGGAAGAGATGGGGATGGTGCTGCGCAACCTGTTTGAAAATGCCATACTTTATTCCACGGAAAGCCCCGACATCGCCGTACGCCTGGCCATTTCCGGTAAATTCATACGTCTGGCGGTCCAGGACCATGGCAGAGGCCTGGAACAGAAGGAATTGAAGAAGATCTTCGACATGTTCTACCGCGTCCATCAGTCAGGAGAAAATGTGCGGGGAACAGGGCTGGGGCTGTATATTGTCGATACCATCATCCGTGGCTACGGGGGAACCGTGACCGTGGAGAGCGCGGGACCCGGAAAGGGCTGTACCTTCACCATTACACTGCCGGCGGCGTAAATACCGTTACATGGAACCGTTATGAATATAGACAAGCCACACATCATGCTGGTTGAAGACGAGATTCACCTGGCAAGGGGCATCTGTTTCAACCTGGAGCTGGAAGGATGCCGTATCAGCCATTTCGAATCAGGTGAAAAGGCTCTGGCCACCCTGGAACTGGAGCACTTTGACCTAGTCATCCTGGATGTCATGCTGCCAGGCATGGACGGTTTCCAGGTCTGCCGCGCCGTGCGCGAACTGGATCCACGCGTGCCGGTGCTCATGCTGACCGCACGCTCCGAGGACGCCGACCGGGTCGCGGGACTGGAACAGGGGGCGGACGACTACCTTACCAAACCCTTCAACCTGGTGGAGTTTCTGCTGCGGGTCAAGGGCATGCTGCGGCGCTCGTCCTGGTACCGGCCCGACCCGGTGGAGGAGGCCTACCGCTTCGGCGACAACGAGGTGTTCCTGCTTTCCTACCGTGCCCGGACCGCCCAGGGGGAGATCGACTTGACCGAGATGGAGGTGCGCGTCCTGGCGCTCTTCTTCCAGAAAGAGGGTGAGATCATCCCGCGGGGCGAACTGCTCCAGTCGGTGTGGGGCTACAGCTCGGACACCGAGACCAGAACACTTGACAACTTCATTGTCCGTCTGCGCAAGTACTTCGAGCCCGACCCCGGCAAGCCGGTCCACTTTCAGACCGTGCGCGGGGTCGGCTACCGGTTCAGCAGGAAGGGTGTCTGAATGAAGCATTTAATCCTCGGCACGGCCGGACATATCGACCATGGCAAGACCTCCCTGGTCAAGGCGCTGACCGGCATCGATACCGATCGGCTCAAGGAGGAAAAGGCCCGGGGCATCACCATCGAACTGGGTTTTGCCCACCTGGAACTGCCCGGCGGGATCCGCTTCGGTATCGTGGACGTGCCGGGTCACGAGAAGTTCGTGCGCGCCATGGTATCAGGAGTGGGGGGTATGGACCTGGTCATGCTGGTGATCGCCGCTGACGAGGGGATCATGCCCCAGACCAGGGAGCATCTGGACATCCTGCGGCTGCTGGGGGTCAAGAGCGGCCTGGTGGCCCTGACCAAGCGCGACATGGTCGATCCGGACTGGCTGGCCCTGGTGACCGAAGAGGTGCGCGAGTTCGTGGCCGGCAGCTTCCTGGAGGAAGCGCCCATCGTGGCGGTATCGTCCCGTACGGGTGAAGGGCTGGATGAGCTGCGGCAAGAGCTGGCGCGGTTGGCGGAAAATGCGGCCGAGAAGAAGCGGGAAGGGCTGTTCCGGCTGCCGGTGGACCGGGTGTTCACGGTGGCCGGCTTCGGTACTGTCGTGACCGGTACCCTGCTGGCCGGCGAGATCCGCGTGGGAGATGAGCTGGAAATCCTCCCCTCGGGGCGTGAGGGGAAGGTGCGCGGCATCCAGGCCCACGCCAGCAAGACGGAAAAAGGGCAGGCAGGACAACGTCTGGCAATAAACCTGCAGGGGATTGACCTGGATCAGGTGCAGCGCGGCGACATAGTGGTGCCGCGGGGGGCGTTTCGGGCCACCAGGGCGGTGGACGTGCGGCTGGACTACCTGTCCTCGGCCCCCCGCGACCTGAAACACCGTGCCACCCTAAGACTCCATTCCGCCACCTACGAGGTGCCGGCCCAGGTGATCCTGCTGGACCGGAACGTGCTCAAACCCGGTGAAAGTGCACATGTGCAGCTGCGGCTGAAAGAACCGGCGCTGCTGTTATCCGATGACAGTTACATCCTGCGTGTTTCCTCCCCGGCCACCACGGTGGGGGGCGGCACGGTGCTGGATCCGTTTCCGCCCCGCCGGCGCCGACGCAGCAGCGAGGCGCTCCAACTGCTGGATGCACTGGCAAGCGGCGAGCACCAGCAGACCATTGCCCTGATCATCACGCAAAGCCTGTTGTCAGGGATTACCTTTGAAGAGATCCTGCTCCGTACAGGATTGGCGCGCAAGACCGTTGAGGCGCTGCTGACGACCCTGCTCTCCTCTGGCCAGGTTCTGCAGATGAACCGCGAGCCGCGCATCTTCCTGTCGCGGGAGGCGCTAGGCACGCTGAAAAAGGGGCTGTTGGACGAACTGGCCACCTTTCTGGCCGCCAACCCCCTCAAGGAAGGGATGGGCAAGGAGGAGCTCAAGACGCGGTTGCCGAAGCGGAGCGATCAGCGTTTTTACACCCCGCTGCTGTCGGCCCTGGAACGGGAAGGCCTGGTCGTGCCTGACCGGGACATTGTCAAGATGGCCGGACAGAAGGCCCACAGCAGTGTCCAGGCTGATGGTCTGGGCAGCAGGATTTCTGGTTTTCTGCAGGAAAAGGGGATCGAGCCGCCCACCATCAAGGAGATCATGGAGCGTTTCCGTTGCGACGAGAAGGGTGTGCGTGACAACCTGGCGCTGTTGACCAGAAACGGCGCGGCAATGCGCATCTCCAGCGATCTGTTCTATGGAACTTCAGCCCTGAACGGCCTGCGGGACAAATTACTGGCCCATCTAAAGGAAAAGGGCGAGATCACCCCGCCCGAATACCGCGAACTGACCGGCCTGTCGCGTAAGTTCCTGATCCCGCTTCTGGAGCATTTCGACAGTGAGAAGCTGACGATCCGGGTAGGGGATAAGCGGGTGCTTCGCCGTAAGTGAGAAAGTCAGTAAAGAAGTGGCAGTCAGCCCACCACATCCCCCATCATGTCTCAACATCATTGTATCAATCAAACAAATAGTGCGGCAGTGGCTGGCGGAATGATCCCGGCCTGTTCCGCCCGCTTCATCAAGCACTGGATGGCCTGCACACCTTCATCACCCAGGTCGGCGGAGAAGTCGTTGACATACAGGTTTATATGGGCGGAGCAGACCTCGGGGCTCATCTCCTGGGCATGCTCGCAGATGTAGCGGGCAGCCTCGTCCGGATGGCTGCGGGCATAAGCCACGCCTGCCCGCAGAGCCCGTTCAATGGCGTTGATGGTTTCGCTCCCCAGGGAACGCCGGGCAACGATCCCCCCCAGCGGGATCGGCAGGCCGGTTTCACCCTCCCACCATTCACCCAGATCAAGCAGTTTGTGCAGGCCGAATCCTTGATAGGTAAAACGGGATTCGTGGATGATTACCCCGGCATCGGCATTGCCGCTCAGTACCGCATCCATGACCTCGTTGAAGGGCATGACGATAAAGTTTGTCAGGCAAGGATCGAACAGCTGCAGCAGCAGCAGGGCTGTGGTGTAGCGCCCCGGCACGGCGATGGTCTTGCCGGCCAGTTCAGACGGGTCAATTTTCCCTGTCGCCACCAACAGAGGACCGCAGCCCCGTCCCAGGGCGCTGCCGGAGCGGAGCAGGGCATACTCGTCCCGGATATGCCCGAGGGCGTGGTAGGAAACCTTGCTGACGTCCAGTTCCCCCTTCAGCGCCAGCTGGTTCAGTGTCTCCACGTCTTCCAGACGCTCTTCATAGATCAGGCCGCCTGTATCCACCAGGCCATGCACGAGCGGGTAGAACATGAAGGTGTCGTTTGGGCAGGGGGAAAAACCGAGGGTGAGCGGCTTTGTCATAGCAACATCCTCCCGTCATCAATAACGATCTGCTCCCTGCCATCCGCCATAATTGTTGTCAGCGTCGGCCGGTAAAAGACATAATCCTCGTGGAAAGGTGCGCTGACCTTGCCGCCGAAGCCGGAGTTGTCCCCCAGGGCGATGTGGATCGTGCCCAGGATCTTCTCCGCCTCCAGCACATTGTCCGGGCGGCTGGCCTTGTCGTTGGTGCCGATGCCCAACTCGGCGATGTTGCGACAATTGGCGTTTTCAGCAAACTTTGCTTCCAGCTTCTGCCGGTGCTGGTCGTTACCTTCAATGTTGACCACGACACCTTTTTCCACAATCAGCCGCAAAGGCTCATCCAGCTTGCGGGTCGGCCCCCATTCGAGCACCATGGTGCCGTAACTGCTCCCTTCCAGCGGGGCCAGGTACGCCTCCCCTGCCGGCAGGTTGCCGAAACTGCCCGGTGCGGTCAGCAGACCGTCATCCCCCTCTGCATGGCGACCCTGCTTGCAGATCATCATGTCAGTGCCGTTGGGGGTGGCGACGCGGATCCATTCCGCACTGTTGACCGCTGCCACCAGGCGGGCCGTGCGGTCAGCAAGCTCATTCCAGTCAACGGTCATGGAGGTATGGAACATCTCCGGATCAAAGTGCGGCAGGCTGGCAAAGCGTGTCCCGGTGTCATTGGCCAGCGCGCGGTAGCGGGTATGGCTGGTGGAGTTGTTGCTCATGGCGATGATGATGTCAGCTGCCGCTTCTTTATGGGCCAGTACAATCTTCCTGGCCAGGGCTATGTCATCGGTTGTGGCGGTCTTGGACAACAGTTTCACAAGCAGGCCGGCGGCATCAAGTGCGGCAACGGGTACGTCTCCGAAGGTGGCCCGCCAAAGATCCACAGGCGGTTCAACGCCGGAAGCCTGGGTGGCGGGAAACTCCAGGAAGGAGGCGTTACCCCAGGTGCGCGTTGCGAAGTCAACGGCTTTGCGGGCAGTTTCGTTCAAGCGGCTGCGTCGGTCGCGATCAACAGCGGATATCTTCTCATCCGGACGGATGAGATCGCTGAACACCAGCACCCGTTCTCCGGCCCGGATACCCATATTTATTTCAAAGAGTGACCTGAAGGCATTATCAAGATTGCTCATGATGATTCTCCTTTAATATTTGCACCTCGCCCTGGGCGATTATTAGCATGCTGTAAAGTTATAGCGCAGTTTTGCCGCAATAAGGCAAGCCTGCCAAGCTATATATAATCTATATCACAGAAAGAAAAAAGTAGGAATCCGTTGAAAACAGGAGAATGAGTCCATGTCATTTTTCCCTTGATTTATGTGAGGTTATTATGATAATCATGCATACTGTATACAATTTAGTGGTCATCATTTTAACAATAATTGCAAATACTTAACCTCGCATCACAGGGGGTCCGGTTTTCGGAGGTTCGTGTGGCTCAGGTAGTCTTTTCCACGTGGGGCAGGAATGTAGTAGATAATAGAAACGTTTCCGGAGAACCGCAGGCGGTCAGTTTCAAGTTGCCGGTTGCCTTTGACGGAGAGCGGCCGTTGCGAAGCTTCATGGGATGGGACGGGATGATCCTGTTCGACAAGGACGTTGACGTGCCGGCCATGACCGCCGAGTACATGAAACGAGTGCAGACCCTCTTTTGTTGCGGCAAGTGCACCCCTGGGAAAAAAGGTACCAAGGTCTTATCGGACCTGTTTCAGAACGTGCTTGCCGGTAAGGCGAGCGAGGCCGATCTGGACACGGTCGCCGACCTGGCGGATCTTCTGAAGAACTGCAAGTGCACCCTCTGCCAAAGTGCCACGGTACCTGTTTTTGACGCAGTCACCCACTATCGCGAGGATTTCCTGGCGTATATCAAGGGTGGCCGCACACCCAAAACGGCCAACTATATCCACAAAATTACCGCTCCCTGTATGGACAAGTGTCCGGCGCATATTGATATCCCAAAATATGTTGAGGAAATCAAGAACTATCAGTACAACGAGGCTCTGGCCACCATCCGCGAAAACATGCCGATGCCATCGGTCTGCGGCAGGGTCTGCCCGCATCCCTGCGAGTCAGCCTGCCGTCGCAAGAACGTTGATGACTCTATCAATATCATGGTGCTGAAAAGAACCGCATCCGACTACGAGTGGCAGCACAAGCTGGTCCCGCCGATGCAGCCCAAGCCGGCCAAGAATAAAAAGGTTGCAATAGTCGGAGCCGGCCCGGCCGGTCTGGCCTGCGCTTATTACCTTGCCCTGGAAGGCTACAGATCCACCATCTATGAAGCGCTTCCGGAAGGGTTCGGCGGCGGCATGATTGCCGTCGGCATACCTGCTTACCGCATGCCGCGCCACATCCTGCAAAGGGATGTTGATATCATCGCCTCCATGGGGGCCGAGATTAAGTATGACATGCGGGTCGGCAAGGACATCTCCCTGGCCGAGTTGAAACAACAATACGATGCCGTTTTCCTGGCTCCTGGCGCCCACCGTTCCAAACCCATGGGTGTAGAAGGCGAAGACAAGGGCTATAAGGGCTTCCTCACGGGAGGTATCGACTTCCTGCGTGAAGCCTATATGGGTAAACCAACCGGCATGGGCAAGAAGGTCTGCGTGGTCGGCGGCGGCAACACGGCC
>JBGSQD010000149.1:0-8813 GCA_041738275.1 Geobacterales bacterium | reverse complement strand
TACGGTAGTCTTTAGCGGCGCAACCGGCAAGGCCGAGAAGTACGAGGGAGAGCAGAAGAAACCTGTGCATAATCGATAGATACCTGTTCAAAATTACTCCTTCAACATGGTTTTCTGCAAAAATCAAGAAACTTCCATCTTCGTTATCTTACTAAATTGCTGCATAAATCCAAACAAAACATTCTTCAGTCCATAAGATACCATTCTTTCAGTAGATAAACAAAACGGGTTGCAGCTTGTAGGCTGCAACCCATTTTTGCGGCAGGGATTCGAACCTTGAATTACGGTATCATCACTACATCAACAGGCACCGTCGCGGTCAAAAGAGGCTCTGCTAATCTGGTCTGAGTCGCGAATCTAGCCGGGACAGTTAGGTCTGTGAAAGTAAAGGTGTAATTAGTACCAATAGTCAGTTGGAATGTATGCTTGCCGGTTGCCGTGGTCGTCGCTGATGTAACAAACTTGCCGTTCGGCTCTGTAACTCTAATTTCTACGTTCGACACAAACGCACCACTATTGTCTTTAACGGTAACGTCGACTTGACCATTTCCTTGGACAAAATTTTCAGCGTCACCACCACAGGCACTGATCATAAAGCAGGCGACAATAAGTAATGAACAAATAGTTGTAAATTTAATCAGGTTCTTCATAACATCCTCCGTTTTTGTTTTGGGTTGATAAAATGTAAATCCTATGCAAATGGCCTTTTGCTACCCTTACTCTGTTTCCTGTTCGTCCTGACATCTCTCCTGTCTTGCATGAAACTTGATGCATTCCCCCCTTTCCATGCTTTCTAATTGTCAAATCTATATACCACCGGCAGGCGTCTGAAGCATTTGTTTCAGCCCCGCATGATCGCTGCAGTTGAAGCATCTAACAAAGTAATCGCAATTGACGTGCCAGATTAAGCACATGGAAGCTATGATTGTAACATCTTGATTACATGGAATAAATAACAAAAGGGTGGGATTAGATGCAGGCAAAGCCGTCAACGTTATCCATCAAGTTTGACATAACTGCCAAATATGACGGGTCGTGTTGATTCTACAATTGAAAGTCTTGGATGTATCTCTGGAGAATTGGGCGCGGCAGCTGAAAAATCGTAGGAGAATAAGTCCAGGTTACCTTTGCCACTACGGTTACGGTTGACATTGTTATCCTCTTTTCTCATGGGCTTTTTGTCCGTGGACCCGTTCATAGGCTTTGCAGAACGGGCAGAAATCCTGCTCGATGTTCTTTACAAAGTCAAAAACCATCCCCTTCTGGTGGTAACGGGCATGGAGGCAGACCGGACAGTGTTCGCATACCTTTGCCAGGGCTCCGTCAAGGGATGATGGTTGCGTGCTGTTCATATATTATCCTATCCTCACTTATCGACTACCCCGCCGGAGTGGTTCAAAAAGATACTCAAGACTGTTGACTTTAATATCATAAACGGTCTGCAGCATTTCACCGAGTTTTCCTGACGGAAAGCCCTCACCTGCCAGCCAGACGACATAATGTTCCGGCAGGTCGATCAGCAGTTTGCCTTTATGAGCCCCGTACGGCATGCGCATCCGGGCCAGCTCAAGCAGGGCCTCCGGGTTGGCGTCTGATTCGGTACAAGGGCGCAGGGTATCTTCAATCATATTGTAACAACTCCCTTTTTGAAAATGGTTGCTGACAACAGCTTGGTATTGACGGGGAGTATCTCTTTTCCGATAGGTCTGCCTTGAACAAATCTCTTCATACTTGCCACGACATACTATCAACGTCTGTAGACAAGTTACAGAATAAAATCGGTGGAAAGGAAGTTTGAACTGCGCTCACGGACGATAGTGCTGATGAGGGCCTTGTTGGCGGCCTGATCCTTGGTCGCGACAAGGGTGCGAATCGAGAAGGCCCGCAGGGCGTCTGACACCGACAAAGTACCGACCGCAGAGTCTTTTCTCCCCGTGAAGGGAAAGATGTCCGGGCCGCGTTGACACTGGCTGTTGATATTGACCCGGCAAACCTGGTTGACCAGTTGATCAATCAGGGGTGCCAAAGTAGCAGGGTCACAACCGAAAATGCTTACCTGCTGCCCGTAAAGAGATTCAACAATGTAGCTGACAGGGGTTGTTATGTCGCCAAATGGTAGAACAGGAACCACCGGACCGAATTGTTCCTCGTGATACAGTCGCATCCGCTCGTTGACCGGATATACCAGGGCCGGATAGAAAAAGCTGCCGCAGGCTGCCCCGCCCCCCTCATTGACTACCTTCGCGCCGAGCCGTTCTGCATCGGCAATCAGTCCGCTCAGATAAGCGGGTTTGTCCTGCTCCGGCAAGGGAGTGACCATTACATCGGGTTCCCACGGCATGCCGCATTTCAACTTTCCAATCGCTGCCGTGAAGAGCTCCAGAAATTTATCCGCGACACGCTCATGGACAAAGATGATCTTGATGGCAGTGCAACGTTGTCCATTGAAGGTCAGGCTGCCGGCAATGCATTCTTCCACCGCCTGTTCCAGATCGGCGTCAGGCATTATGATGGCCGGGTTCTTGGCCTCAAGCCCCAGAGTCACCCTCAGACGATGCGGCCGTGGATGGGCTTTCTGCAGGGTATCGGCGGCTTGGCTCGAACCGATGAACGCCAGCGTATCCACCCTGCCGGAGGCCATCAGGGGCGGGGCAACGGACCTGCCGGCGCCATAGAGGGTATTGACCACGCCAGGCGGGAAGGTGTCGCGAAAAGCCTTCAGCAAGGGATGGAAAAGAAGCACCCCATGGCGCGGCGGCTTGACAACAACCGTATTCCCCATGATCAGCGCCGGAATCAGGGTCGTAAAGGTTTCGTTGAGCGGATAGTTGTAAGGCCCCATGCTGAGGGCAACCCCCAACGGAGCACGGCGAATCTGGCCGATGATTCCCTGTTCAATGACGAAACGCGATGAAACCCGGTCCAGTTCCTTGAGGGCGTCGATGGTAGCACCGATATAGTCAACGGTCCGATCGAATTCCTTGCGGGAATCGGCCAGGCTTTTGCCGATCTCCCACATCAGCAGCTTCACCACCTCATCGCGCTGCTCCTTCATCCGCCAGGCAAATTCCTGCACATGCTCGATACGGCCTGCCACCGACATGGCCGGCCAGTTTCCCCGACCGTTGTCATAGGCACGCACTGCAGCATCCAGGATAACCAGCGCCTCAACTTCGCCCATCAACGGGAAGCTCCCAAGGAGTTGGCGCTCCGGGCCATCGTCCGTGGTGCAACAGACCGGAGAGAATACTTTCTGAACCGGTCCGCTCCAGTGGTGCAGTTCGCCATCCAGCAGATAAGCGGTCTGATCAAGGGGTGCAGCAAGGCGAAACTCTGCCGGTATGGCATCAAGGGCGGGGAAAATTGTAGCGAGTGGTGATGGCATGGACATTTATTACTCCTTCGTTCTTGGCAGGCGATGTATTGACAAATTCTAGCACCATTGCCGCAGCAGTCAAAAAACACTTGTTTGTCGATATCGGAAGGACCTGGATATTCCTTATGCTGAACTCAAGTGGCATCCATTGGTGGTCGCCGTAACTCGTTGACAGGTGGAGGTCGCCGGAGTAATGTGAAGTACTTTTAGTAAGTTATAAATCATTTCCGTCCCATCGGATGCGATGGGTTTAGATACTCTCACTGGAGAAAACACGCTATGACAACAAATGAAATGATACGTGTGGCTGTTTTTGAAGGAAAACATATTCGTAAAATCATCCATGAAGGTGAATGGTGGTTTTCAGTCATAGACATTGTGGAAGTGCTTACCGGAAGCAGTATTCCGAAACGATACTGGAGTGACCTGAAGAAAATCTTTTAGTTGAAGGCTTTACGGAAGCGTACGAAAAAATCGTACAGTTGAAAATGAAGTCGCCTGATACTTATCAGAGAAGATTGATCAACTAATGAAGGCATCGCTTGAGGTTCAGTTTTTGGGGTTTATGTTTGAGATGCCGATTGTTGTTGCCGGGGTTGGGATGAGTGCGAGTTGAATAAACCCGGAACTCCCGTGGTGTCCCATTTTTCAGCGTTTGTGGCTACGACTGGGCATGCATGGAATTGAAAGGAACTATATATGGCTAAAAAGATAGAAGTAATCGGCACAGAAATTCGTATTTTCACGATTGAACAAGAGGATTATATCTCGTTGACGGATATGCTGAAGGCCAAAGACGGTGATTTCTTCATCTCAGATTGGTTGCGCAACAGAAACACGGTTGAGTTCCTCGGCATCTGGGAGAGAGTTCATAACCCAAATTTTAATTATGGCGAATTCGCCGCAATTAAAAGTCAGGCAGGACTCAACAGCTACAAGATCAGTGTGAAGGAATGGGTGGAAAAAACCAATGCCATCGGCATCAAGGCAACTGCGGGGAGATACGGTGGAACCTATGCCCACAAGGATATCGCCTTTGAATTCGGCATGTGGATCAGCGCGGAATTCAAAATCTATCTCATCATGGAGTTCCAGCGGCTTAAAGAGCAAGAGCACAAGCAGCTTGGCTGGGATATCAGACGCAATCTGGCAAAGATCAACTATCGCATTCATACCGACGCCATCAAGGAAAACCTGATTCCGCCGGAACTGACCAGACAACAAACCACGCTGGTTTATGCTTCCGAGGCTGATGTACTGAACATGGCGCTGTTCGGCCAGAGCGCCAAAACATGGCGTGACGCCAACCCAGACAAAAGCGGCAATATCCGGGACTTTGCCAATGTATCCCAGCTTGTCTGTCTTTCAAATCTGGAGAATCTGAACGCCCTGTTTATATCAGAAGGCATGTTGCAACCGGAGCGGTTGCTGAAACTGAACAGGATCGCCATTCAGCAGATGAAGTTGCTGACGGATGATGCAACAATTCACAAGTTGGAAACATAAAGGGGAATTAAGTATGATGTCCCCGGAATTCCCCCGCAACCTAGAAAACGCCCGAGAGCTACAGGCGTTCATCGCCCAAAATCCAAACATCTTTGGCGCTGCAGACATTTACAATGTTCGTTTTGCTAGCCCGCTAACGCTGGCCGGGATGCTGACGGCAGTATTAATGGGTCTTGTTGGTACCGACCAGAGGCCGGCCGTGCAAAAATTTGTGATAGTAGTCCCTCCTGGATTGAACGCAGAAGAGTGCGAAGAGGAGGTAGGGAGTGGATTGGCCGACTCTTTTCGCCTGTTTGCCCAACGCAAAATAGAACCACACGAACAGGCCTGGATGAAGAGGCGCTTTCAACTAATCGTCGCATCAGATCGACGAACCAGTTCTTTACTAGACATAATCAGGGCTCAGCCAGAGCGTACGTCGATCGTAGTCGCAGAGGCCGCGAGCTACCGGGACGACGGCATTGCACCATACATCGCAGTGGGTGCCTCGTCGCCGCTCCGACCAGAGGATGTCTGGGTACCGCAGTTGCACGCTTTGGCAACCGCAGCAATCAAGCTCGCACAAATGTGTAACTTCTATGTTGCACTCGATACGAACCAACTCAGCCCAAGTCAGAAAGTACTTTCCGATCTTCTGCTGTCGATCGACGGTTGCGGCGTCATGGGTTCAAGCAGCGAGGACTCGCCGGACAGTGTTATAGCGACGCGTGTAGATCAGTGGGATGCATGGCTTCGCGAAGGGCGCCTCGGCCAAGCCCTTCGCGACATCGAGCAGCTTCCGGCCAATCTCGATAGCAGCAAACCATTCCTGCGCATCCAGGTACTAAACAAAGCCGGTCATTTTCTCGAGGCTCTGCAAGCCATCCGCCATGAAATAGAGTTTGGTCACGAGCTGGATGCACAAGTTAGAGTGAAGCTCGCCAAAATTGCCCAAGACGCTAGTGCCTCGAGGTTAGCGCTAGAAATCCTAGCACCCGCGATTTTAGAACTTCATAGCCTCGAGTACCTTGAGATCGCGCTCGCGACGGTGCAAGATGCTGACTCGATCGAACTCGAAGAGAAGGTTGCAGAGCGCCTTAATGCATTGTTTCCGGGGAGACCCGGTCTTCGAAGGCGCCTCCTTCGCACCCTCCTTGCCAACCGCGACTATGCGGGTGCAGCTGCCATGGTGGCCCAGGGGTCGGACGGTAAAGCTGAATTCTACAGCACTCTCGCACGTTTCCTGTCAGGCGACGATATACCGGATTACAATGGACTTGTCGCTTTAGCCGGCAGCGACACCTCACAGGCCGATGCCTACCGAATGGCGTGCGTCAACGATGCGCTATCACGCAAGCTCGTTCCTCAGGCATTCGAACTCGCGATGCCGATCCCAACCACACCAGCTCAAGCAGAGCGCGGCGAGAGGTTCCTTTTACGGATACTCGAACACATTCTGCTCCTTAACGGCAAGGATGGAGCGCTATCCTTGCAGAGCGAATATTTTCAGACGGCCGTTGTCTCTCTAATTGAGCGACTGGCCGCCAATCCGGAAAACCAAGCGCTCAGGACCGGCCTCAGCCACCTCATTCAACCATCCGTCACAGGAACGATGGGCTTGGCACTAATGGCTTCCATTGTACTCAACCTGGCCTCCCGGCCCGTTCGTCTCGAAAAGCGACGCTCCCCAGGTAAGGCGGACGCCAACTGGCTCCTTGAGCACAAGTCCTTCCTAAACGTAGCGTTCGAGTGGTTAGAGAGCGAAGGGCCGATAGTTATCGGGAGGTCTAAGCTTCCCGCACCACTGCTGACCGAACCAGCTGAGGAGGTGGTGTCAGCTATTACCGACTACCTTGTACACTCGCCCCTTGAATCCGACGACGCTGTAACGGATCATCAGAAATGGCTGACGCTCGCAACCTCGGTTACTCCGCATAGTTCGGATCCTGACTTCGACCTGAGGCTAATGAGGGTGGTGGCCAGCAAGTTTGCCAGTACAGGCCGCACTCAGCTAGCTCGAGATCTCGTGGAGCAAACACTGTTGAACAGCACGGCCACGCCCCACCGGCGACGCTTAGGTTGGTTCGCAATGGCAGACATCTACCACCGTTGCCACAATAATTTGGAGGCATTTCTCGCCATGGCATGCACTTTTGCAGCTGACGATGATGCAGGAGACGAGGAGCAGGCCTGGCATGAGATAATCGGCATAGCGCGGCTTTTTCGAGATTCTGGGCTTCACGAGTATGCCCGATCCGCGATCCAAAAGGGGCGGGAAATCCTTCAACACATGGGACTCTCAGACGCTTACATTCACAGGCTGGACACGCTTGACCTCCAGATCCGCCAGATGAACCTGCAAGTCGGAGGTTCTGGAAAAGCCGACCTTGAGGTTCTCCTCACGGACGTTGTACGAAACGGTGCAGCGGTACTAAAGCACCACGACATTACAGCGCCGGTGGCTGCTATGTTGGGCCAACTACTCCGCCAAGCAAGAGAAATTGGTTCAGCGATCCCAACAGAAGCCAATGGCGTGTTCGCTGAACTGAATAAGCACGCAGACGGAAGCCACGACTCGTTGATAAGCACGATGTCGTCGGTTGCCCCCTCAGCCGACGAGTTGCACACGCTAATAAAGACAAGTAGGTCTACTCGCTACTCCAATGACGTCGGCTACGACATGCACACCACTGTGATTGTTGCGAGCCGCGCGCTCACCAAGGACGATTACATTTCCGATGCGATCAACACCTCGTTCGCGTTGGAACTCCTCGCAGATCGAGGTGTCAGTGTGCCAGAGTGGGACGAAGCTCCTGAACCACCCCCTCCCCCAAAAAATATCGATGAAGCGGCGGAGATTGCCCGCTCGATCTCGCGCGAGGGTCTTAGCGTCGTTCAGGCCGGGTTCGACTCCTCCGGTCGCCTCGTAAGAGTCAGCACCGTCGATGGGCACATGGAGACTCCTGTGCGAGAACCTAACAACGTAATGCTCGAGGAACGCTTTACGATCTGGTCGAAAAAATACCCATATGCTTATGGCATCGACGAGGAATCCGTGAACCTGTTCTACACGACCACCGCGGACCTCCGCCTATCGAACCTGCCTCAAGGGCCTGTTGTCATCGTGGCGGACGCCAGATTTCAGCCTTTCCCACCGAACCTTCTCTATGTAGACGACGAATTCGCTGGCCGCACACGAGCAATGGCGTCCGCACCATCTCTGGTTTGGTTGCAGGCTGCGCGTTCAAAGGGAATGATAGGAGATGGACGACTCTGCTCTTGGATTTCGACAGCCGTTGGTACAAGCGAGAGCCAGACTCTTCCCATGATTGCACAACGCCTTGAGTCAACATTTAACCAGTACGGCTTTATAATCGATAATGGTCCGATCCTGCCGACCGCGTTTGCAGGTGCGAGCATTGCTGTGATCACTGCACACGGCGGAGTTCATCCCAAAGGGCGCTACTTTCAAGTCGTATCGGACGAAGGCATCTTAAGGGTGTCTGCGAGGGACCTGGCCAACTCGCTTCGCAACGTCGGCATCGTGATCCTATTTGTGTGCAGCGGCGGCAGGGCAGACAAACACCCTGGAGCCCATACGACACTTGGTTTGGCCAAGGATATATTGGATCGAGGTTGTGCCGCCGTCATTGCTTCGCCATGGCCACTCGACGCACGAGTTCCCTCCCATTGGCTTCCAGTATTCCTGGAACACTGGTTTCAAGGCGATAGACTAATCGAGGCGAATTTCTGGGCTAACAAAGGAGTCGATCGAAGCTTCACTCAGGATCCTGCACGAGGCTTGGCGATGACCATCTTTGGTAATCCAACGCTACGTCGGACTTGATACAAGTCTGTCGGGCCTATGAAGAAGCAGGTAAGGATGGGAGATCAACACTCCATTCAATTTTTAAGAAGTGAGACCGAAATATGATTTGCCAACCAGGCGATC
>JBGSQD010000079.1:0-15727 GCA_041738275.1 Geobacterales bacterium | reverse complement strand
ATCGGTAACCCTGGACCGTTGCATGGCCTCTTGTCCACAGAACGGCGTGACCTGCACCGGCTGCGCCGGCGCAACCGTTCAGGTACTGACCGAGCCGAACCGCGATATCAGGACCGAGATTGCCGAACGGATGTCGCGACTGACCAAAATTCCTAAAGAGGCGATAGTCAGGGAGGTTGAAAAGACCTCCAAGACCCATTATTCCTATACCATGGCAAGCCCAATGATCGGAGAGAAACGGACTTTCCTGATCCAAAAATGGACCGATGAGGAAAGGAATGACTATGAACAAGACCATAACAATTGATCCTGTTACCAGGATCGAAGGGCACGCCAAGGTATTCATAAACCTGACCGACGATGGTCAGCTGGAATCAGCCGGTCTTGTGGTAAACGAACTGCGAGGCTTCGAGAAGATCCTGACTGGTATGGATGCCGACCGCATGCCGTTGATTACCGCCCGCATCTGCGGTGTCTGTCCAACAGCCCATCATCTTGCCGCCTCCAATGCACTGGACAACGCCGCCGGGATAACTTCCCCCCCAGCGGCAGTACTGCTGCGGGAACTTATGTACATGGGGCATCTGATCCACTCCCACTGCCTTTCCGTGTTCGTGCTGCAGGGGCCGGATCTGGTACTGGGGCTGGACGCCGATCCTGCTATCCGCAACGTTGTTGGTGTGGTGCAGGCAGTGCCGGAGATCGCTAAAAAAGCGCTTCGCTGCCGTTCCATTGGTCAGAAAATCAATGAAATAGTCGGCGGTCGCGGGACCCACCCGGTCACTTCGGTGGCAGGCGGCATCGCCTTTGTACTCGATAGTGACAATGAACGTCAGTTAAGGGAAATGGCTGATGAGGCACTGACGCTGTCGCTGGAATTCGTGCCCATAGTCAAGCAGTTGCTGATGAAGCAGCTCGAAAAACATCCGGCAATGCTCTCGGATTGGGTAGTGCCGGCCTGGAGCGTCGGAACGGTCCAGCCTGACGGTACTATCGATATGCTGAATGGCGAAATCAGGGCCGTTGACCAGCAGGGTAACAGGATTCTGCAATTCCCCACCCGTGATTATGACCAGCATTTGTCCGAATCGGTTCTGGACTGGTCGTACATGAAGCAGGTGGCGGTACTCCATGACAACGAGCGTCACGATTACCGTGTCGGCCCGCTGGCCCGGTTCAATGCCGTTGACCGCTACGGCACACCTGAGGCTGATCGCGAGAGGGAAGAATTCATCAGGACCATCGGCCGGCCGTGTCATGCCAATGTCATGCAGTCCTACACCAGGCTGATCGAGCTGGTATATTTTGCCGAACGGGCCCGCAAGATACTTGCCATGCCGGAGATCCATGGAGAAACCCGCGTGCCGGTCAAGTTTCCCGGTGGACGCGGTGTCGGACATGTGGAAGCAGCCCGGGGAACCCTGATTCACGATTACGAAATCGATGAAAACGGAATTGTCAGGGCGGCAAATCTGATTGTGGCGACACAGCAGAACTATGCCCTGATCAACAAGACCGTTGCGCAGGCAGCAATTTCCCATGTAATCAACCGCCCGGACGACCAGGCACTGCTCAATGCCGTTGAATTCGGTATTCGCTGTTATGATCCCTGCCTTTCCTGCGCCACCCATGCCCTCGGCACCATGCCGATGGAGATCGCCATCACCCGCGGAGGGTCGCTGGTGCAGAACATTCGGAGGCAATGCTAATGCAAGAGCTAGAGATTACGGTTCACGAACAGGCATGCCGCGGCTGTCAGATGTGTGTTGACATCTGCCCGACCAAGGTGTTCGAATTCGATGAAGAAAAACGTCTCTGTGTGGTCAAGCATGCGGAAGATTGTATTGCCTGCCTGAGCTGCGCTTACCTCTGCCCATCCGGGGCTATTGTCCATGCTAATTTCCACGTCGTTAAAAACTTTTACCGCGATCTTGCTTTCTGCAAGAAGATGGAGAAAACCATATGAATGTCCCGGCCGGTATGGAAACGACTCTGGAGGACCACACCACTGCCCTGAATGAAGTTTCGTTCCTGATGGACATCTTTGCCTCCACCATCGACAATATCATGGGTGGGGCCACGGCTCCGGTGGGGCGGATTGCCGGGCGTGAAATGGCGCGCAAGCTTCCGGTCAATCTCGATAATCCCTCCATTGAGGAGGCGCTCGGCATCCTTGCGGCCCGTATGAAGGCAGGCTTTGTTTTTTCACTGCAAGGTGCCGGGGATGAAAAAGAGCTTGTCTTTGATCGGTGTGCCCTGCGGGAGGTCTGCTCGTTGCGGGGGCTGCAGACCGGTACAGCACTTTGCCGCCTGTTCCATTCATATTTCGACGGGATCGTTAATGAGCTGATCTGCCGACCTGTCAAGACAGAACTCGGCTCATGCAGCAGCGCCCAATGCCGAATGAAGATAAGAATCCAATAGTGCACCAACAATCCGATCAGGTTTTGATCGTCTGCATCGGCAACGACCTGGTGGCGGACGATGCCGCCGGACATGAGGTCTTTCTACGTTTGCAGCGCTCGGCGCTGCCTGATACGGTCAGACTGGAATATGCCGCTGTCGGAGGTGTTGCCCTGCTTGATCGCCTGACCGGCGAGGAAGGGGTCATGATTGTGGTGGATGCAGTACAGTTCGGCGCCCCGGCCGGAACGATCCACTGCATCCCCTGGGATGAACTGCCGGTCCTTCAGGCTGGTGCCCTGTCGGGCCATGACATCGGCCTGAAGGAAACGATTGAAATCGGGAAACTGCTGTATCCGGAAAAGCTGCCCCAACGTATTGTTCTGGTAGGCATCGAGGGGCGCTGTTTCAACCGGACCCGCGATGCCATGACGCCGGAAACCGCTGCCGCCATTGATGATGCCGTACTCCTCATACAGAAGGAACTGCTCAAGTTTCACAGGGAGCCATGACATGAATGACATATCCTCACCTAGCTCTACCGCCAATCATACTATGACCGCCTACGAAGAGATTCAACGCCTGGCCGAAGCCATGATGAACGGTGAACTGGGAACGCGGGGCAATTCCGAGGCATTCCAGGGAGCCGATGCCGAGATGATTGCACTGGTAAACCGGATGCTGGACCACCTGGTCGCGCCACTGCACCTTGCTGCCGGAGCCATTGCCGAGATTGCCCACGGACGGATCCCGCCTTTTGTCATTGATGATTACAAGGGTGAATACAACGACATCAAACGCAACCTCAACTCGCTACTGGCTACCCTCTACGGTATGCACCATGAAACCCAGCACCTGATCGGAAACATTCAGGAAGGGCGGCTGCGCACCCGCGGCAATGACTGGGATTTTGAAGGGATCTGGCGCGATCTTATCAGCGGGGTGAACGGCACCCTGGATGCGGTTATTGATCCGGTCAGCGAAGCAAGCGCCGTGCTGGGGCGATTGGCGGGGTACGATCTGAGCGCCCGTATGCTCGGCAAGTACCGCGGTGAGCACGCCGTCATTAAAAAGGCGATGAACACCACGGCCGAAGCCCTTCATTCGGCGATCTCCCAGGTAGCGGAAACCGTTGACCTGGTGTCGGATGTGGGCAACCGCATCACCCAAAACAGCGAAGTGGTCTCGAAGGGCGCTACCGAACAGGGAAATCAGCTTTCGGAAACATCGGTCAATATGGCGCGCATATCGGAAAGCGCTACCAAAAGCGCCCAGAACACCGTTGACGCCCAGCGCAGCGCCCAGTCAGCCACCGATTCGATCGTAAAGGCCAAAGATGCCATGGGACGGATGCTGGAGGCCATGGGGGAAATCCGGGTATCTGCCGACAACACGGCGACCATAATTCAGGAGATCGATGCCATAGCAAAGGAGACCGATACGTTGTCATCAGGGGCGTCAGCCAAGGCTATACGGATGCGTACCTCTGCCGGAGGGTTCGGGGTTGTGGCATCGGAGATCAGAAGACTCTCGCAGCAGTGCAAGGATGTTGTCGGGCGGCTTGAGGAATTCAATGTCCGCATAGATCCTGTCATAGCTACACTCGACCCGGAGGAAACAGCTCGAATCAAGGACGATTTTCAGTATCTTATCGAGGATCTTGACAACGTGGCGATGATGTCGAATCTTCTGGGCGTGAACGCTGCCATTGAAGCCGCGCATGTTGAGGGTGCAGGGCACGATTTCAAGGTTGTGACCGAGGATATTCACGTACTGGCCAAACGTTCCACCGATGCGGCAAAAAGGATTGAGGGGATGATCCAGTCATCGGTGAAACTTGCCCGCAGCGGGGATACGCTCTCAAAAGAAATCGATGCGAATCTGGCAGGGGCGGTTGAAGGCGCTCGTACAATCGGCATACTGACGGACAAAATCTCTCGTGCCAGCCAGGAACAGGCCAGCGGCTTTGATCAGATAAGCCAGACCGTAGAGCAGCTTAACGTAGTGACACAACAGAACGCTGAAAGCGCCCTGGAATCATCGCATGCGGCACATAATCTGGCACAACAGGTTAGCAAGCTCACGGCAACCGTCAATAAATTCCAGCTGGGAGCTGTGTGATTCGAGAGACGGTGCCTGTTGCTGAGGCGCAGCAGGGCTGTTTCAGCTGTTAGTGTCCCCCTTGATGTGCAGCCCGCAGTGACGACACTTGCGGCCAAAGGAAAGGCTTGAATTGCGCATGTGGAAGTACCTTCCGCACTGTGGACACCTAGCAACGGCAAACAGGGTAATGGAGGCGCAGAGAAAAACGAACCATACGGCAAACACGACACCGGTACTGCGGTATGATTGTGTCAGTTCAAGTGTCAGCCATGTTGACGGAAAGTAGACCAGAATAACCAGCCACACATACCATCGCCGCCTGCGAATCACGCTCAATCCTGCTCCAATGTTTACTTCCTCAGTGGTCACGGTACCCTCCCCGGCTGTATTTATTTGTGATCAGCACTTATGATGAACAGGATAAGTTGCTACAGCAAACCACGCTCCACAAAACTCAGGTACTCCCCGTCTCCCACAATGATGTGATCCAGCACCTTGATCCCCATGATCTCTCCTGCCTCCCGCAGCCTGCGCGTAACAGCTATGTCTTCGCTACTGGGTGCGGGATCGCCGGTGGGGTGGTTGTGGACAAGGATCACGGCGGCAGCTGATTCCTTGACCGCCGGATTGAAGACCTCACGGGGGTGGACGATGCTTTGATTAAGACTCCCTTCAGAGACCTGTACCCGACGAATGATGCGATTCTTGCCGTCCAGGAGCAATATCAGGAAGTATTCCTTGCGGCTGTCACGGAATTCGTGGTGGAAGTAGTCGAATACCTGCCGGGGGGAGGTGAAGCGGTCAAATCGTTCCAGCTTGCGCGCCTGGAAGCGGGCTGCCAGGGTAAAGGCAGCCTTGATGCCCGCAGCCTTGGCCAATCCCACTCCTTTGATGGCCATGATCTGGGTGATATCCGCGCTGCCCAGCTCGCGCAGGTTGCAACCGAAGGCATTGATGATTTCGCGACCCAGGTCGATGGCGCTCTGACCGGTGGACGGGTCACCGCTTCTGATGATCAGCGCCAACAGCTCGGCGTCGCTCAGGCTGGCGGCCCCCTGTTTGAGCAACTTTTCCCGCGGCCGCTCATCCTGCGGCCATTCCCTGATGCTGACGGTCATGCCACCCCTCCGAGACTTCGCTATTTTACCCCTTGAACCCTGACAAGATGGCGACAATCAAGACCCCGCCGATGATCACCCGATACCAGACAAAGGGAGCAAGGCTCCTTTTTTGTACGAAACGGAGCAGAAAGGCTACACTGATGTAGCCGGTGATGGCCGAGGCAGAAATACCGACCAGCATCGGCAATCCTTCGCCTGCCGGGATGCCGTGCTTGAAGATATGAACGGTTTTCAGCAGTGCCGCGCCAGCCACGATCGGCAGTGATATCAGGAAAGAGAAGCGGGCCGCGGACTCGCGGGTAAAGCCCAGCAAAAGTCCGCCGGTAATGGTAATGCCTGAACGGGACACCCCGGGGATCAGAGCCAGGCATTGCAGAAGGCCGATCAGCAAGGCATTGCTGGTATGTATCTCGTCCAGGGCGCGCCGCTTGCGCCCAAGCATGTCAACGCTACCTAAGATCAGGCCGAAGATGATCAAAAACGAGGCGATCAGCAGGGGATTGGCGCGGAACGTTTCCTCCACCTGCTGCTCGAACAGTTTGCCGATTATTGCGGCCGGTATTGTGGTAGCAACGATCAGAAAGGGGAGGCGTTTAGCCGGGGTGTCCAGCGAACGTGTGCGGATTGCATCAAATGTATTGAAAATCAGCTCGATTATATCCCGGCGGAAATATATGGTCAGGGCAATAAAGGTTCCCAGATGCAGGGCAACATCAAAGGTCAGCCCTGATTCAGGCCATTTCAGCAGCCAGGGGACCAGGATCAGGTGGGCGGAGCTGCTGATGGGCAGCACCTCGGTGAAGCCCTGCAGGGCACCGAGGACCAGGGCGTGGAGCAGATTCATTAAAAGTCCTTTACAATCCTGTTTGTCAGTCCCGGTCAGAAAGAGGCAGGATACTTCAAGATGGGTTCAAAGGCAATCCTGCAATCGTTTTCAATGCTGCGCTGTTACTAATGAATGACATTTCAGTGGGCAGAATTAAAAATACATGCTAGTAATGACAGGTTTTCATTTTATATTTAAGTATGGCATACGGAGGCATAAATGTTCGGAATGATCCCCAAAGAAGAGAAATTCTTCAAGCTTTTCAAGCAGATGACGGAAAATATAATCGTGGGCGCCAAACTCCTCAAAGACATGCTCGATAATTTTGAAAATCCCTCCGAGAGTCAGCGCAAGATCAAGGACATCGAGCATGTGGGAGATTCATTGACCCACGAGATTATCCAGATGCTTAACAAGACCTTTGTCACACCCCTTGATCGTGAAGATATCTATTCCCTGGCTTCCAAACTCGACGACATACTTGACCTAATCGATGCCTCGTCGCAGCGTGTGATCATGTACAACGTTGACAGCATACCTGCTGAAGCCAAGTCGCTCGGTTTTATCATCCTCCAGTCATGTTATGCGGTTGACAAGGCGGTAGCGATGCTGGGAAAGAAGACTAACGAGCAGATATTTGCAGCCTGCGTCGAGATCAATGCCCTGGAGAATGAAGCGGACCGTGTTTCCCGCGAAGCGATCAGCCGTCTGTTCGACGAGGAGAAGGACCCGATCCAGTTGATCAAGTGGAAGGAGATCTACGAGACACTTGAAAGGGCAACCGACAAGTGCGAAGATGCGGCCAATATTCTGGAAAGTGTGGTGGTAAAGAATGCTTGATCCTGCTTTCGTGATGCTCTGCCTGGTCATCGTGGCAGCGCTTCTCTTTGATTACATCAACGGCTTTCATGATACGGCCAATGCCATTGCGACCTGTGTCTCGACCCGTGCCATCTCGGTCAGAGGTGCCATCATCATGGCTGCCGTGCTGAACTTCGCCGGCGCTATGATCTCCACCAAGGTAGCAGGCACCATCGGCAAGGGGATCGTGGACGGCTCTGATGTCACCCAGATGGTAGTGTTGGCAGCCGTCATCGGCGCCATCGTCTGGGACCTGGTCACCTGGTATTACGGTCTGCCTTCATCCTCTTCCCATGCCATTATCGGCGGCATCATGGGGGCCGTGTTTGCCCATGCCGGTCTCAGCGCCCTGAAATGGGCCGGGCTGCAGAAGATAATACTGGCGCTCCTGATCTCTCCTCTTCTGGGGACCATCGTCGGTTTTGTCTTCATGATGATCATCTATCGGGTTTTCGGTAACAAGTCACCCAGCACTCTCAATAAGAATTTTCGTCGGCTGCAGGTCGCCTCGGCTGCCCTGATGGCGTTTTCTCACGGCACCGCCGATGCCCAAAAATCCATGGGTGTCATTACCCTGGCCCTGGTCAGCTACGGAACCCTGAAAACCTTTGCTGTACCCTGGGAAGTCATGGTGGGCTGCGCAACAGCCATGGCGCTGGGTACAGCTGCCGGAGGCTGGCGTATCATCAAGACCGTGGGGCATGATTTTGTCAAGCTTCAGCCGGTACACGGCTTTTGCGTGGAAACCGCTTCGGCCGGCGTTATCCTGGGAGCCTCTGCCTTCGGCATGCCTACCAGCACCACGCACGTAATAACCTCATCAATCCTGGGTGTGGGTCTTTCCAAGCGACTCAATGCCGTCAACTGGAATGTTGCCAAGCGCATCCTTGTGGCCTGGATTCTTACCATTCCGGCTTCGGCGCTGGTTGCCTACCTGACCTATCAGGTCATGAGCCCGCTGCTCGGCAAATAAAAAAGGGCGGGTTTCTCGCCCGCCCTACTCCAATTACTGATCAATGGCATTACTCCAACTCTTCTCCGACCTCTTCCATTTCCCTCGTAATCTCCGCCATCGCCGGATCCTTACGTCGCAACCTTATTACCAGCCAGTAGCAGATGAAATACCCGGCAAGCGCCGCCACAAAACCGATGATGGAACTTCCCAGCAGAATGGACTTGGCGTAGGGCTGCAGACTGTGCCAGTCAAGGTTCTTGAAGCTGAGCTCTTTCATCGTCTCGCCCTGGAGCACCACCCCTAATTTATAGCTGGCAGCCAGAACCGGCACGATGGTCAGCGGTGTATTGACCCAGGCGCCGGTAATGCAGGCCAATTTGTTTATACGGAAGATGAAGGCCAGGGCAATTGCCAGGGGGGTGTGCAGTCCGAAGAATGGAGTAAAACTGATGAAGACCCCTGCCGCAAAACCCGCGGCGATATGCCCGGGATGGGCATCCAGAGATAGAACCTTTTTGAATTGTTGCTTCAGTTTGTTAATATTTATCATGCAGGCCTCGGGGTTCCGCAACTCTAAAGCCTGCCTGCCTGCCTTGTCAACTCATTAGGTGTATTAGGTCTAAAAACCACTCCGAAATGCGTTTCCTAACATTAAATTATATTGACACTGCTGCAAGTAATCTCTATACCTACCGATAAGTAAATAAACGTGCCAAGGAAAACACTCATGGCTGAATCAGCACAGATGGCTTATCCACAGCCAGACGCCCGCGAACGGCTGCTATCTGCAGCACTTGTCCTCTTTACGCAACGCAGCTATGCGGCGGCCTCGGTGCGGGAGATCTGTGCGGCTGCCGGAGTGACCAAACCGGTGCTGTATTACTACTTCAAAAGCAAGGAAGGGCTGTATCTCGAATTAATGGAAGGCGCCAACACCCAGTTTGAGGATACGGTTGCCCAGCTGATCGCCTTTCCCGGTACCACGCAGGAGCGGGTGATTCATTTCTGTGAGGGTGTCTTTGACATCTGTATGGCAAATCTTCCGGTTGTGCGTCTGATGTATTCCATATATTTCGGACCACCCCAGGGGGTTCCCAGCTTCAATGTGGGAAAATCGTACTACAGGATGTTGGAGATTCTCTCGGTCTTTGTGCAGGAAGGAATTGAGCGGGGCGAAATCAGGCACGGAAACGTGGATGACACAACCTGGACCATTATGGCGTGTCTCAGTACGGCCATTGATGAGCAGCTTTGTCACGAGACACCCCGCATCGACGTGGCGAAAATGGTCCGAATGCTGAACATTGTTTTTGATGCCATCGCCGTGAAGGGGACATGAGCTGGGTGAGGATAAGCGCATGTGACGGTTTTTCCGGAAACAAGGAGTTTGGGATGCGAAATCTGGCAGTAAAGATAATTACGGTGCTTATCGTTGCCGGCATATCTGCTTGCAGCAATGATGGCGGGAAAAAACCGGAGCAGGTGGCCAAGCCGCCGGTGGCGGTTGATGTGGCGGCTGCGGCAACCTCGGAACAGACAGACGGCATAGAGGTGACCGGCAGCCTGGAGCCAAAGTTCTCCGTTGATATCAAGACCCAGATCCCTGGTCTGGTTAAACAGGTTTTTGTGACGGAGTGGGTGCGGGTCAGGAAGGGGCAGCCCCTGGTTCGCATCGATGTCGCCGAGACCGAGGCGCTTGCCCGGAGGGGTGAGGCCGGGGTGGCGGCGGCCAAGGCTGGTTTGGCAGAGGCCCAGGTAGCGGTTAACCGCGCCGAGCGTGAGCTGGCGCGGAGTATCAAGCTCAAAGAGTCCGGCCTGGCTACCCAGCAGGCCATGGATGACGCCCGCAGCGAGCTGGAGGCGACCAAGGCCCGTCTGGAGGCGGCCCGCGGACAGATCCGCGTGTCCGAAGAGGAGGTGCGTCAAAGCCGGGCCCGCGTGGCAAAAGGGTTTGTGGTATCACCTATCGACGGTGTTGTTGCCCTGCGGGATGTAAATGTGGGTGATCTGGCAAGCGATGCGGCAGCGGCCAAACCGATCTTCCGCATCGTTGACAATCGCCTGCTGAATCTGACCGTCACTGTCTCCTCGGCAGATTCGGCACGGATAAAGGTGGGGCAGCCGCTGGAGTTCACAGTCGATTCGCTGCCGGGCCGGACCTTTATCGGCAAGGTCATGTACATCAACCCCGAACTGAGTGCTCTGGACCGGTCCCTCAAGGTGGTTGCCGAGGTCCGCAACCTTCCGGAGCTGCTCAAGGGGGGCTTGTTCGCCAAGGGGCGCATCGTCACCGGCAAACGGAGCAATGTGCTGCAGGTTCCGCGCAGCGCCGTGGACGGACTTGATCTGACTGCCGGAAAGGGTTTCCTGTTCGTGGTGGAGAACGGCCTGGCGCGCAGGCGTGAAATCCGGACAGCAACAGTCAGCGGCGAAAACGTCGAAGTGGCGGCAGGGCTCAAGCAGGGTGAGCAGTATGTCGTTCGCGGCGGTTTCAACCTCAAGGATGGCGACCGGGTCGCCCTCGCAGCGGCGGGGAAATAAGACATGGATTACATCGCCGACCTGCATATCCACTCCCCCTATTCCCGGGCCACCAGCCCAACGAGCACATTGACCGGCCTGGCAGCCTGGGCACGGGTCAAGGGGATTTCCGTGCTGGGCACGGGAGATTTTACCCATCCCGGCTGGTTCAGGCAGCTCCATGCCGAGCTGGAACCGGCCGAACCCGGGCTTTTTCGGCTGAAGGACGAGTCCATGCTCAGCTCGCCTCTGGCTGGGGTGGCGTCGCCGGAGGTGCCGGTCCGTTTCCTGCTTTCGGCCGAGGTGAGCAGTATCTACAAGCGCCACAACAAGGTCCGCAAGGTCCATAACCTGCTCTACGTGCCGGACTTTGCCTCGGCCGGACGGATCAACACCCGGCTGGCCGCCATCGGCAACATCGCCTCCGACGGTCGTCCGATCCTGGGGCTGGACAGCCGTGACCTGCTGGAAATCCTGCTGGAAGAGGCGCCGGAAGGTTTTCTGGTGCCGGCCCACATCTGGACCCCCTGGTTCTCCCTGTTTGGTTCACGTTCCGGTTTCGACGACATAAAGGAGTGTTACGGCGACCTGACGGAACATGTCTTTGCCCTGGAAACCGGGCTGTCATCCGATCCGGATATGAATCGCACGATCTCGGGCCTGGACCGTTTCAGCCTGATCTCCAACTCCGACTGCCACTCGCCCGGGAAACTGGGGCGCGAGGCCAACCTGTTTTCCACCGGCCTGGATTACTACTCCCTGCGAGATGCCATTCGGGGCAACCACCGGGATACCTTCCGCGGTACGGTGGAGTTTTTCCCCGAGGAAGGGAAGTATCACTTTGACGGCCATCGTGCCTGCAAGGTCTGCCTCGATCCTGTTGAGGCCCGGCGCTTGAAACTGCTCTGTCCGGTCTGCAACAAGCCGGTAACAGTCGGCGTGCACCACCGTGTGATTGAACTGGCAGACCGCCGTCAGCCTCTGTTTGCTCCCGATGCGCCCCAGGTCTTCAGCCTGATCCCCCTGCCCGAGGTGCTGGCCGAGATCATCGGGGTCGGGCCTGCCTCCAAGCAGGTCATGCAGCAGTACACCCTGGCCATTGCCTGTTTCGGATCGGAGTTCAACCTGCTGCTGCATACCCCGCTGGAGGAGATCAGCCGGCAAGCGCCGCTGTTAGGCGAGGCCATCGATCGCATGCGCAGCGGACAGGTCATCCGCCAGCCGGGGTATGATGGAGAGTTCGGCGTGATCCGGGTCTTTGCGGAAGGGGAATTGGATAATCTGGGGGAGCGCAGATGCCTCTTCGGCGAAGCCCGGCAGCGCCGGATACGTGTCGCGGTCACGGCTGCGACCTGACACGGTGGTCTTGGGAAGACAGATGGAATGTTTCAAGAATGGATAGGAGGAGTCCGACATGAAGGGTGCAATGACGATGCTGTGCGCCGGAATTCTGATGCTGTTTGCGTCAGCGCCGGCCCTGGCGGCTGGCCGTGGCTGTACGTTCAAGAAAACACTGAAATACAAGGGGTCTTTCTTTGACGTAGTCAGCCGGCGAACCCATGTATGTTCGATCCAGGTGGTCGAAATCGTTGTGCGCAGGCGCGGCAGGACCTTTGCAGCCTTCAAGACGGATGTGGATTTTTTGGCCCACAAGGCCTGGACCACGGATCTGAATGATGACGGCAAGCCGGAGTTGATCGTGGCAAGCAGGGATGACGGGAAAAATGGGCGTGGCGCGCTGGATGTCTATTGGCTCGAAGGCAATGTCATCAAGCGGGCCGCGATCTTGAAAAATGAAGAGGGCGCCGGCTATCTGGGGCGTGACAGCTTTCGTCTCCATGGGCGCAAGATTGAGCGTTCCTTTCCGGTCTACCGTGACGGCGACCCGGACAACAGCCCCAGCGGCGGCACCCGAATCCTGCAATACACCTTTCAAGACGGCAGGCTGGAGCTGAACGGGAATAAGGATGAATTCGCAACCACAGCCGCCGTTGTCATACCCGAACCTCTGGTTCGGCCGGCAGAACCCGGCCCGGTCCCGGCTGAAGCATACCCGACAGCTGCGCCGGACAAACCGGTGATTCTGGCCAAAAGGGAAACCGCACCGCAATGATCCTCTCCAACACATCAATCAAACGCCCGGTCTTTGCCACGGTCATAATCCTGGCCTTGGTGGTCCTCGGCATCTTTTCCTATCGCCGCCTGTCGGTGGAGATGTTTCCCAATGTTGAATTTCCGGTGGTCTCCGTGGTCACGACCTTTCCCGGCGCATCGCCGGAGACCGTGGAGCGCGAACTCTCCAAGCGGATCGAGGAAGCGGTCAATCAGGTGGCCGGGGTCAAGCATGTCTTTTCCACCTCCCGCGAAAGCGTATCCACCGTGGTGGTCCAGTTTCGCCTGGAGGAGAAGGTCAATGACGCCGCCCAGGAGGTGCGCGCCAAGATATCTTCCATCCGCGGTACCCTCCCGGACGGCATTGAGGAGCCGATCATCCAGAAGCTGGACTTTAACGCTGCGCCGGTCGCAGCCCTGGCGGTGCAGTCCGGCACCCTGACCCCGCGTGAACTGACCACCCTGGTGGAGAAGCGGATCAAGAAACGTTTCGAAAGCGTGGCCGGCGTGGGCAAGGTGGACATGGTCGGCGGGCAGAAACGCGAGATCAGCGTTGATCTCGATCCGACCCGCCTGGATTCCCTCGGAATGGGGGTCAACGACGTGGTGAACGGCATCAGGTCCGAGAACACCAACACCCCCCTGGGACGCATCACCAAGGGGCAAGCCGAATACCCGCTGCGGATCGAAGGTAAGCCGGAGCGGGCCGAGCAGTACCGTCAGTTGACCATTGCCCAGCGGGGCGGCCGCCCCATCACCCTGGGCGAGGTGTCCCAGGTCACCGACGGCATCGAGGAAAAACGCAAACTGGCCCTGGTCAACGGCCAGCCGGCCATCGGCCTGGACATCTACAAGCAGTCAGGCGGCAATCAGGTGGAACTGGTGGATACGGTCAAGAAGGTGATGACCAAGGTGCAGACGGAGTTGCCTCCCGGCGTAACCATCTCCCTGGTGCGCGACGGCTCGATCATGACCCGCGAGTCCCTGGCCGACGTCAAGGAGACCCTGATCATCGGCGGTATCCTGACGGTGCTGATCGTTTTCTGCTTCATCAATTCCTGGCGCTCCACGGTCATCACCGGCGTGACCCTGCCGATCTCGGTCATCTCCTCCTTCATTGTCATGAATGCCATGGGCATGACCCTCAATGTCATGACCCTGATGGCGCTCTCCCTGGCCATCGGCATGCTGATCGACGATGCCATTGTCGTGCGCGAGAATATCGTGCGCCACCTGGAGATGGGCAAGGATCACATGGAAGCGGCCCGCTTCGGCACCTCCGAGATCGGCCTGGCGGTCTTTGCCACCTCCATGTCGATTGTGGCCGTGTTCGTGCCGGTGGCGTTCATGAAGGGGATCGTGGGGCGTTTCTTCTACCAGTTCGGCATCAGCGTGGCCTTTGCCGTGCTGGTTTCGCTCTTCGTCTCCTTCACCCTCGACCCGATGCTTTCCTCCCGCTGGCACGACCCCTCCATCCACCTGCAGGGAAAGCGCAAAGGGATTGCCCGCTGGCTGGAGGCCTTCAACACCTGGTTCGACCGCTCCGCGGACCGCTATCGCACCGCCATAAGCTGGTCGCTGGATC
This sequence comes from Geobacterales bacterium, assembly GCA_041738275.1. Taxonomy (GTDB): domain Bacteria; phylum Desulfobacterota; class Desulfuromonadia; order Geobacterales; family Pseudopelobacteraceae; genus JACPFJ01. Next base: position 1,241 of record JBGSQD010000079.1, on the reverse strand, counting down.
ACCGCAAGACGGTCATGGCCCTGGCCCTGACATCCTTTGTTGTGGGGCTCCTGATCTTCAGCACACTGGAATCATCCTTTATGGCGCCCGAGGACAAAGGTGAATATCAGATCGCTTTCAAAACCGCGCCGGACGCCTCCCTGGCCGAGACCGAGAACCGCATGCAGGCGGTGCTGGCGGCGGTCAAGGCGGCACCCGAGGTTGACCATACCTACGCCACCATTGGCGCCGGCGACAGCGGTACGGTGCGCGACGGCCTGCTGTACGTCAAACTGAAGGATCGCGACAAACGGGAAAAGAAACAGTTCGTTCTGCAGCGCGAGGTGCGTGAGCGGCTCCACAAGGTGGCCGGGATAACCTTCTCCATCGAGGAGGTAGGACAGATCGGCGGATCGCAGAAACCGCTCAACGTCAATCTCAAGGGTGACGACCTGACGATCCTCAAACAGCTTGGCGCCCGGTTGAAGGAGGAGCTCTACAAGGTGCCGGGGATTGTCGATCTTGCCATGACCCTGGAAAACGATATCCCCGAATACCGTATGCGGGTGGACCGGGACAAGGCCCTTTCGGCAGGGGTGACCACCAACGATATTGTCGCTGCGGTCGGTCGCCTGGTGGGTGGCGAGGCAATCTCCACCTACGAGGACGAGGATGGTGACGCCGTGGATGTGCGCGTGCGCCTGCCGGAGCGGTTGCGCCAGAATCCGTCCCAGGTCCGGGATCTGAAGGTTTCCGTGGCCGACGCCAATGGGGGGATCAAGCTGATTCCGCTCGGCAGCCTGACCAGCACCGTGGTGGCGGCGTCGCCCACCGAGATCAATCGCCGCGACCTGGCCCGGCAGGTGACAATCAGCGCCAATCTGGACGAACTGCCGGTCGGTACGGCGGCCAAGCATGTGGAGTCAGCCGTCAAAAAGATCAACATGCCGCCCGGCTATTCAGTCAACCTGTCGGGCGAGGCCGAGGACATGGCGGAATCCTTCGGTTACATGGGCGAATCGCTGCTGCTGGCGGTGGTATTCGTGTTCCTGATCCTGGCGGCACAGTTCGAATCGTTCTTCGAACCGTTCGCCATCATGCTGTCGCTGCCGCTCTCCATCGTAGGCATGGCAGGGATGCTCAAGATTACCGGCGATACGATCAATATCATGTCCCTGATCGGCCTGATCATGTTGATGGGGCTGGTGACCAAAAACGCCATCCTGCTGGTGGATTACGCCAAGGTACTGCAGCGGAGGGAC
>JBGSQD010000065.1:0-16912 GCA_041738275.1 Geobacterales bacterium | reverse complement strand
ATCGGTAATAATGGAGCTATCACCCATTTTGCCGCTGTCAAAGAGGATATCACCGAGCGCAAGCAATCCGAGGAAGAGCTCCAGCGTGCCAAAAAGGTCGCGGAGATGGCAAACACCGCCAAAAGCGAGTTTCTTGCCAGCATGAGCCACGAAATCCGGACCCCCATAAATGCCATCACCGGTATGGCCTACCTTACACTTCAGACGGATCTGGACGTGCGGCAGAGGGACTATGTAAGCAAGCTGCTCAGTGCGGCGGAATCGCTGCTGGGAATTATCAACGACATCCTGGATTTTTCCAAGATCGAGGCGGGTAGGCTGGACCTGGAATCGGTGACGTTTGATCTCCCGGAGGTGCTTGATCATGTCAACAATATCATAGCAGTCAGGGCCGAAGAAAAGGGGCTTGAATTAGAGATCACCCTTTCCCCTGACGTTCCCCGAACCCTTGTGGGGGACCCGCTCAGATTGCAACAAATTCTCATTAACCTGGCCGGCAATGCAGTGAAGTTCACGGAACATGGACAGGTTGTTATTGCAGTGGTTCCTGCCCGGAGGTCGAACCCGGGCCGATTCATCCTTACCTTCTCTGTCATTGATACCGGTATCGGTATGGATGACGAACAGATCGGCCGGATATTCGCCCCGTTCAGTCAGGTTGACAGCTCGATAGCCCGCAGGTACGGCGGAACCGGTCTAGGGCTCTCCATTGTCAAGCGTCTGGTCGACCTGATGGGGGGGACGCTGGAAGTGGTAAGCCATCCCGGTCAGGGTAGTCGTTTCTCATTCACAATCGAGTTTGGAGAAGTCTCGGAGGGTATAAAGGCAGGAGCAGTCCCGTATTCGAGCAGGCCGGAACGACAACGCGCCGGCCTTGAAAATATCAAGGGCTCACGCATTCTGCTCGTCGAAGACAACCCCATAAACCAGCAGGTTGCCTGTGAAATCATGCATCAGGCCGGCATGGTGGTGGAAGTGGCTGCCAGCGGCAGGGAGGCGCTGGCATTCCTCGGAAGCGGTTGTCGATTTGATCTGGTATTTATGGATATCCAATTGCCGGATATGAATGGCTTTGAGATAACCCGGTTGATCAGAAAGCAGTGGAGTATTGAGGCGCTGCCCATAGTTGCCATGACCGCCTATGCCTTGGCGGAGGAACGGGAAAACTGCCTGTCTGTCGGCATGAACGGTCATGTGACAAAACCGGTCAACCCCCACGAGTTGTATGAATCCCTTGTTAGATGGATACGCCCCGGGGCACCGGCTGAAAAGGAAACGCCGGTCGATACGACGGATGAAGGATACCTGTTCCCATCATCGCTGCCCGGCATTAACGTAGCGATGGTACTTAAACGTCTCGGCGGAAATGGGCGTTTATTGCGTGATTTGCTGGTCACCTTCAGTGAACAGCATCAAAATAGCGTTGCTGAGATGCGCATTGCCATGGAAGCTCACGACATGGAACAGGTGCGCAGGACCGTGCACAACCTCAAGGGGGTTTCCGCCAATCTTGGCGCCGACTCCATTTTTGCCCTGACCAGGGCGATTGAGGACGCATTGCAGGGTAATCAGACGGATGGTTTGCCAAGCCTTTTGGATCAGCTGGAACAAGCCATGGATGGGGTATTGGTTTCTGTCAGAATGCTTGATAGCAGCAGGGCCGGCAAAACAGCGGTCGCACATCCTGAAACGGAGATTTCACTTGGTATGGATGAGCTGGAGCAACGGTTGAACAAGTTGGCGGTGCTGCTGAGGCACAACAAGGCGGCCGCCACGAAACAGCTCAAGGAACTGAGCCCGCACCTGCCTGCCTCGCCCACGCTTTCAGCCCTGGAAGAACAGATCAAAGGTCTTGATTTCAAGAAAGGCCTGGTTTCATTGAAACAGCTTGCGGAAGAACTTCACGTGAACCTTGAGGAACAACCATGATTACCACCTCAAAAAGACAGACTGTTCTGGTTGTTGACGATACCACCATCAACCTCCAGATCCTCATCGAGCTGTTGAGTGATGAATTTGAAGTGGTATTTGCAACGAGTGGCACGGAGGCCCTTGCAGTGGCTTCCGAGGTGCTTCCGGACCTTGTTCTGCTGGACATCCAGATGCCGGAGATGGATGGCTACGCCGTCATGAAGGCCTTCAAGGCAGATCCTGTACTACAGGAAATCCCGGTCATATTCATCACGGCCATGTCGCAACAGGAAGATGAAATTTATGGTCTTGAACTTGGTGCGGTGGATTATATCTCCAAGCCGTTTAATCCGACTATTACCCGACTGCGGGTTAGAAACCAGATGGAGCTGAAACGGCTGCGGGATGTCCAGACCACTCTCGCCCTGCTGGACGGTCTGACCGGTCTGCCAAATCGTCGCGCCCATGACCAATGCCTGAACCGCGAATGGCACCGTGCCCTGCGCAACCGCACAAAGCTCTCAATGATCATGATTGATATTGATTATTTCAAAAACTACAATGATAAACATGGCCATCTGGAAGGCGATGATTGTCTGATAAAAGTTGCAACAACCCTGGCCGCTTCTGCCGGGAGAGCAGGTGATTTCGTGGCCCGGTACGGGGGGGAAGAGTTCGCCTGCATCCTGCCTGAGACGAATGAAGAAGGCGCATATATTACCGCTGAACGGATGCGTCACGCCATAGAACAGCTTGATATCCGCCATGGCGCGTCTGCTACTGCACCCTATGTTACTGTCAGTCTGGGGTGCGCCACTATCGGACCCATACAGGAATCCGGACAGGAACTGATTACGGCAATGGCTGACCGGATGCTCTACAAAGCCAAGCATGCAGGCCGCAACCGCGTAGAGCGGATGTCGGAAGACGGTGATTGGTGCTGAGGAGCAGGGATTAATGCCGCAGAAGGGTTTATTCCCTGCGAAAGTAAGATAGAAATTGTTTCTGTGTTTTATTGAGGATATTATTTCGGGAACTTTCATTTCCTGTTAATCAGGGCAAGGAAAAACAGACCATGGCAAAATACGCTGACCTTTTTAAAAACATGGGATCAGATAAAACCATGTCCGAGGAATTGACCATTGAAGCCCCGCCGGCCCGGGAGGAAAACTTCACCCTGCTTTTCGTCGATGACGAAGAAAACGTCCTAAACGCCTTGAGCCGCATTTTCCTTGATGAAAATTACACGATCATTACCGCCACATCCGCTCAGAGAGCTCTGGAAATACTTGAACGGCAGCCGGTGCAGCTGATTGTCAGCGATCACCGCATGCCGGGCATGACCGGCGGCGAACTTCTTAAACTGGTAAAAGACAAATATCCCGAGACCATTCGCATCATGCTGACCGGCTACGCCGATGTGAACTCCATCATGGGAGCGGTCAAGGACGGGGCGGTTTACAAGTTCATCACCAAGCCGTGGAATGATGAGGATTTGCGCCTGACGGTGGCACTGGCTCTGCAGCAGTTCGTGCTGATACATGAAAACCGGCGTCTGAAGGATATCGCTCACCAGCAACAGAACAAGATCAAGAGTTTTGCCGGGATGTTCGAGCAGAACCGCGGCATGATGGGGGATATCCTCGTCAAGTCGGCCATAATCGGCGCACAGGAACTTGACCTTGCCCGCAAGCAGAAGGATTCAAACGAGTTTCTGGGTGATTTTCTGGTACGGGCAGGCATCCTGACCGAATCACGAATAATTGCCGCGCTGCAGAAGCATCTGGGGGTTGAGTTTGTAGACCTGCGGGAGATAAACATCCCCCAGAACGTGGCGCGCTGTCTTCCAAGGGAGCTTTGTGAAAAAAGCCGCCTGGTTCCGGTCCGCCTGGACGGGAACGCCCTTTCCCTGGCCATGGCTGATCCATCCGATATCATTACCTGCGATAACATCGGCCGGGTAACCGGTCTGCGGGTGGCGCCGCTGTTGGCGGCTTCATCACAGATCGGTGACAAGCTCGCCCAGGCGTGGGCAAACTCCGAGGAATCCGGAGATCAGGATTTTGAAGATCTGGAGCCTCTGGACGAGATCGACATAATACTGGATGAAGAGGAAAAGGAGGCCAGCGTTGAGGAATTGATCGGTTCCTCCAAGGTTGCCCCGGTCATCCGCATCGTCAATGCCATCATCTCCGAGGCGATCCGCTACGGCGCCAGCGACATACACATTGAGGCGAAAACCAAATACACGGTCATCCGTTTCCGCATCGACGGCATGCTGCATTCCAAGATCAAGATCCCGTCTGATCTGCACCCGGCGGTGATTTCACGTCTCAAGATCCTGGCCAAGATGGACATCTCCGAAAGGCGAAGACCGCAGGATGGGCGCATAACCGTCAAGGCCGGCACGCGTATTGTGGATATGCGGGTTTCCTCACTCCCCACCATCAACGGTGAGAAGATCGTCATGCGCATCCTGGACAAGAGCGCCTCCATCAAACACCTGGATGAACTGGGAGTGCTGGAGCATGACTACCAGCGGCTTTCCGTGATCAGCAAGAAACCGCAGGGGGTTATCATCGCCACCGGTCCCACCGGCAGCGGCAAGACCACCATGCTCTACTCCCTGTTGTCGGCCATGATGAATCCAAGTAAAAACTTCGAGACCATTGAGGAACCGGTTGAATACTTCCTGGAAGAGGCCAACCAGGTGGCGATTCACGAAAAGATCGGCCTTTCCTTTGCACAGGTGCTGCGGGCTACCCTGCGCCAGGACCCGGATGTGATTCTGGTCGGTGAGATCCGCGATGTGGAGACCGCCGACGTTGCCTTCAAGGCGGCACTGACCGGTCATATGGTGCTCTCCACCCTGCACACCAACAGCGCTGTGGCTTCCATAACGCGATTGATGGATATGGGGATCAAGCCCTACATCATTGCCTCGGCCCTTGAGGGAATCATTGCCCAGCGCTTGGTGCGAAAGATCTGCGACGGCTGCCGCACACCGGTGCCCCCGGACAAGGATCTGCTGGATCTGCTGCGTCTGCCGCCTGATTTCTTCAGCAACGAAGTCTTCATCGGAGCTGGATGCCCGCAGTGCAACAACACCGGCTATCGCGGCAGGATCGGCGTTTATGAGCTGTTCGTGATGAACGATGACTTCCGCCAGATGGTCAGCACCAACTACAAGGAGTCGGAACTGCTGGCACTGGCCCGTGCCAACGGCATGCAGATCCTGCTGGAGGATGGCCTGGAAAAGGTACGCCATGGCTTGACAACCCTGGAGGAGGTGCTGCGGGTTATCGGGCCGATGGTGCGCATGGAGCGGACCTGCGGGCATTGCAGCAAGACGATAGAGTCCAAGTTCCTTTTTTGTCCCCATTGCGGCACGTTTCGCCATAATTGTTGTACTTCGTGCCACTATCCGCTCGAGGACGGTTGGGTTGTCTGCCCGTTCTGCGGAGAGGTGCGGGGAGCAAAACATTAATCCAACTTATTATCAATGGGAGCGACAACATGAATAACAGGATCCTGCTGGTCGATGACGAAGCCAATGTTTTGTCGGCATTGAAACGGTCACTGTTTGACGAACCGCTTGAGATCGTATCCGTAACAAGTGCCGAAGAGGCGCTTGAAATCATGCAGAAGCAACATTTCAAGGTTGTCGTGTCCGACGAGCGGATGATCGGCATGCAGGGTTCGGAATTTCTGTCCCAGGTGAAGGAGCAGCACCCCTATACCGTACGCATCATGCTGACCGGACATGCCACCCTGGATGCGGCCATGAAGGCTGTAAACGAGGGTGAGATATACCGTTTCTTCTCCAAGCCATGGAACGATCATGAACTGAAATTCGCCATTCGCTCCGCCATAGAAAAGTTCGATCTGGAGGATGAAAACCGCCGGCTTCTTACCACAGTCAGGCAGCAGACTCTGGAAATAAAGGTGCTGGAAAAACGTTACCCCGGCATAAGCAGGGTTGAGAAAGACAGTCAGGGTGTCTTTGTACTGCCTGATATTTCCTCGGATGAGATCGAGGACATGCTGGCTGAGTGTGAAAATGAATCTAAATGACAAATATATGCTGGTTTTAGAGAAAGGACGAGAGGATATCTGATGAAGAGTACGCGCGTTCCCCGCACTGAATCTGCCCATGATTACCAGCTTCTTATCAAGAGCCTGCTGCAGCATCCCATTGTTGACAACCCGGACCAGGAGATCGTCTACCGTCGGCAGGTACGTCACAGCTACCGTGAATTTCATGAGCGGGTCAATCGTTTGGCGGGTGCTCTTGTCAAACTGGGTGTCAAGCAGGGCGATACCGTGGCAGTCATGGACTGGGACAGCCATCGTTACCTGGAATGCTTCTTTGCCGTGCCGATGATCGGCGCGGTGCTGCATACCATCAATGTTCGACTTTCGCCGGAACAGATACTTTATACCATCGACCACGCCGAGGACGACGTGCTGCTGATTAATGCCGAATTCCTGCCGATCCTGGAGCAGATCCGCGGTCGTATTGACACGGTACGTGATTACATCCTGCTCACGGATGATACTTCGCATCACGAAGCCCATATCCCCTTTACCGGAGAATATGAGCAGTTGCTGGCAGTTGCGCCAGCAGATTTCGATTTCCCTGATTTCAGCGAGAACACCCGTGCCACCACCTTTTACACCACCGGTACCACCGGCATGCCGAAGGGTGTTTACTTCAGCCACCGTCAACTGGTGCTGCACACTCTTTCGGTTCTGTCGACACTCGCGTCATCAAACGGACAGGGACGGCTGCATCAGGGCGATGTCTATATGCCGATTACCCCCATGTTCCATGTGCATGCCTGGGGGCTGCCCTATGTCGCCACCTGTCTGGGGCTCAAACAGGTATATCCCGGACGTTATGCCCCGGAAACGCTGCTGGAGCTCATTGAGCGCGAAAAGGTGACCTTTTCCCATTGTGTCCCGACCATCCTGCATATGCTGCTCAAGCACCCCTCCTCTTCGAAGATTGATCTGACCGGTTGGAAGGTGATCATCGGAGGCGCTTCCATGTCAAAGGTTCTGTGCGTCGAGGCGCTGCAGCACGGGGTGGATGTCTTTACCGGCTACGGCATGTCCGAAACCTGCCCGATCCTGACGATTTCTCATCTGACGCCGGAGATGATGGAGTGGAGCATGGGAGAGCAGGCGGAGATCCGCTGCAAGACAGGGCTGGCAATTCCGCTTGTTGATCTGAAGGTGGTGGGGGAGGGGCAGGGCGAGGTTCCCTGCGATGGGCGAACTTCCGGCGAGATCGTTGTCCGGGCACCATGGCTGACCCAGGGCTACCTCAAGGACCACAAGAATTCTGAAAAGCTTTGGGAAGGCGGCTATCTGCACACCGGCGATGTGGCTGTTCGGGACCATCTGGGTTATGTGAAGATCACCGATCGGAGTAAGGATGTGCTCAAGGTGGGCGGGGAGTGGATTTCGTCGCTGGAGCTGGAGGATATTATCATTCACCATCCGGCCGTGGCCGAGGTTGCGGTGATCGGCCAGCCGGATGAACGGTGGGGGGAGCGTCCCCTGGCGCTGATAGTGCCCAAACCTGGTATAGAGGCAAACGAAAAGCTTATCCAGCATCATGTCCGGGAATATGCCGACAAGGGGCATGTCTCAAAGCAGGTTGTACTCCTCAAGGTGCGTACGGTGGATGCCATCGACAAGACCAGCGTCGGCAAGATCAACAAGGTGGCGCTGAGGGAGAAATATATTCGTTAGTCCTGGATCATGCAACAACAATGCAATTGCGACCCGACTCCTTGGCGCGGTAAAGGGCGGCATCGGCTCGGGTTAGAACCTTTTCAAAGTTCTCGCCTTCAACCATCAGCGCCACCCCGGCGCTGACCGTGATATCGACTTTTTTCATTTCTGTGCTTAATGGAATCACCAGCTGCATGGCCATGTTGCGAATACGTTCAGCCAGCTCCTGTGCCTTTTCCCTGGTGGCTTCAGGTGTTACAACGAGGAATTCCTCACCGCCGTAACGGCAGACAATATCATAATCGCGCATGATTTCCTTGAGATGGCGGGATAATTCTTTCAGAACAATGTCTCCAATCGAGTGACCGTAGACGTCATTTATCAGTTTGAAGTGGTCGATATCGATCATGATAAAGGATATCGGTTTTCCGCTGCGACTTGCGCGGGAGACTTCTTCACCAATCCTCCTGAAGGCCTCACGGCGATTGAGCAGGCCGGTCAAAAAATCCCTGCTCGCCATATCCATTAATTGTTGCTCCGATTCTTTAATCTCTTTGATAAACATCTGTGACATAAAGCGGAAAATGGCGAAGATCAAGGTTAAGATCCCGATGGCGGACAGGATAATGTAATACTGGTTCAGTTTTATCTGGCGCATCATGTCGGTGGCAGTGATGGTGATGCTGATCCCCCCGCGGATATCACCATCACGATATCCTTGCTGTTCATGGCATTGCAGGCAAGGCTGCCGGGTCACAAGCGGCGCCATATAGCGGTAGAGTACCTCCTTGTCCCTGGTATCGTAGGAAAAGTACTCCATGACACCCTGATCGAATTTCATCAGTGCTGCCTGCTCGAAGCTATCGGGCTTGTTTTCAGGGTTCAATGGTTCAAGACTTGTGATCCTGAATTTGAATATTCCCTTGGTCGCAGCAAGTTCGGATATCTCGCGGGTCATCAAGGCGGGGTTTTTCAGGATATAGAGCTGGCCGTCCTGATCCTTGATGGTCGCCTTGATACCGGGGATTTTCATGAGGAAGGGGTTGATCTCTGCCCCAGGTGTGAGTCTGACGTACACACCACCGTGGTTGGCGGCCCATTCACGGGTAAGAACAATCTCCTGAAAAAAGGACTGCCCTTGCTGACGCAACTGATCCTTGATCAAGGCGTTCGAGCGGAAGCTGAACCCCCAGAAAACAGAGAGAACAATAAGGGCAATGACCAGGAAGATACCGGTCAGGTATTTTCTGACAAAATTTGAACTCCCGGACAAGGAGGCTGTGTTGCTGATGTCCTGATCAATCATGGTTCCCTCAAGGGGTGCTACACGATCCTTTTTAATTCTTCGATCAATTCTTCCAGAAAGTCATACCCCTTCTGCCAGAATCCGCTTTCGGTTATATCTATCCCTGCCAGCCGGGCCGTATCTGCCGGTGACAGCGCTCCGCCCGACTCCAGCAGCCTGCGGTAGCCCGGTTTGAACTCCTCACCATCCTCGCGATACTTCTGGAACAGCGCCAGCACCAATAGCTCCGCAAAGGTGTAGGAGTAGCAGTAGAAGCGGGCGTGGATAAAATGGCTGATGTAGCTCCATCCCCAGCGATAGGCCGGGATCATCTCAACGGAATCGCCGAACAGCCTGCTGTTTTCCTCCAGCCAGATTTCAGCCACCCTGTCGTTGGAGAGCAGGCCATTGATGCGTTCGGTGTGCAGTCGCAGTTCAAAGCGGGTCAGGACGGTCTGGCGGAAGGTCGTGGCGATAATGTCTTCGATCTTGGCGCACAACAAGGACTTTCGCACAATCGGGTCGCTCTCCCGGTCCAGCAGCATTCTGGTCAGGAGCATCTCCCCAAAGACCGAAGCGGTTTCAGCCAAAGGCAGCGGTGCATGGTAGTTGAGCATGCTCTGCTGCTGAGAAAGGACAAAATGCAGCCCGTGGCCGGCTTCATGGGCTATGGTCGCCAGGTCCCGTAGCGTCCCGGTATAGTTGAGCAGCAGAAAGGGCGGAGCCTGGGGGGAGATGCCCATGGCAAAGGCTCCGCCTGACTTGCCGGTGCGGGGCAGGACATCCACCCGGCGTTCAGTAAAAAAGGCGTCTACGATCTTGCCGAAGTCAGGGTCGTAACCGCTGTAGGACGATACCACCAGCTCCCGCGCCTCATGGAAGCCGTATTGTTTCTCCGCTTCAGCAACCGGTGCATAGACATCGCAATTGCGAATCTTATCCATCCCCAGCATCCTGGCCTTGAGCCGGAAATACTCCTGTGCCAGGCCATAATTGGCCTCGGTAACCGCCATCAGGTGCTCCACCGCCTCATCCGGTATCTCGTTGCCGATGTTGGTGGGCTGAATCGGAGTTTCGTAATGGCGCAACTCCATCTCCTGGCCATGATCCAGTGCCATGTTGTTGAAGACCGAATTGAAGACAATGCCATGCTCGCCATGTTTCTCCAGGAAGGTGGTCATGGCGCGGAAGCGCACATCCGGCGAGGTGTGGTGCAGCAGGGAAAGCAGCTCTTCTCCGGTAAAGTCCTTTTCCTCTCCGTCCAGTTCCATGCGGTATTTAAGGGAGGCCGAGAGCTCATCGAATAATTTGGTAAACGCGCTGATGCCGGTCAGGTTCTTGCGGGTCAGCAGACGCTCCTCGTTCTCCTTGAGGGTGTAGGGGCGAAACTTGCGGATACCCTGCAGGAAGTGGATGTAGTTGGCTGCCTCCGGCAGATTGCAGAGCGACTGGAAGCGGTCATCCTCCAGGTTCATCAGTTCAAGATCGAAGAACAGCAGCTGCTGGGACAGTCGGTTGCCCAACTCGGAACAGCGCTGGGAAAGCGCCCTGTTGGTTTCGTCACCGGAGTCGGAGGCAAACAGCAGGTGTGCGTAACAGAACGGTTTGGCTATGCGTATCTGCATTGCTTCATATTCCTGAACCGCGTTCAGGACGGCATGGACTTCCAGGCCGGCAATCTTTTCAAAATAACGCTGGCGAAAATCAGCGGCCAGTCCGTCAAAGGCACAAAGGTCCGACTCCAACTCCGGTGCGTCCGGGGCCGGGTAGAGCAGGGCGGTATTCCAGGTAAGGTCGTTCGGGTTCATATTGTTTCTCCATGGTTGGATGTGGGTTTCATAGCGCAGTTAGAGAATACTACAGGGGTGGTGGGGCGTCAAGGCGGAGCGGTCCCCGTATCTGTTCGAGAAGGGGCAATGTTCTATTTCAGGCTGACACCCGCTTCGCCTTGGGCAACGACATTGACCGACAACCGGTCGTTCAGCACCGCTGCTTCGCCAAGAGACAACGACTTGACGGAGCCGATCAACCTGACATGCTCAGCCACTTGCACGGTGGACAACGCCGAAGACGCCTTATGGCGCGCCCTCTCCAATTGCTCTACGACAGCGGTATCGAGCTTTGTCTTGATCGTGCTTCGAATGGTGCTGCTGAACAGCCAGCTTCCGGTACCTATCAACCACCCCGCATTCCTGGTGTCAAAATCCACTTCTTCAAAGGTAAGCGAATTATTCTGTGCGTTATACGTCGGCTTGGCTAATACCGTTAATTCGCCTTCAAAATCTCCGGTAGTGGTCAGGGCAATAACCAAACGGCCGTCTTCTCCCTTCAGGTTGAAACTTTTGATGGTGACCTTCTTCTCGTTTCCGAAGGTCTTGTCGAGCAACACCGGGTTCAGTGCGCTCAGCAGATCGGCAAAGAAGATCTCGGAGACAAGCTGAATATGGAAATTTTTGTCGAAAGCACGGTACAGCTGCACCGGCGGCAATGCCCTTGCCGGAGCTGCCGTCGGCTTTGGACCGACAGTGATCTCGGCTCCTGTAATGATGCCGATGGACAAATGGATCTGATTGCTTGCCGTCTCCAGAGGGCTCATGACGATTTTTTCCGGAGTCAGCTTCAGCCAGGCGCTGAATTCCTTGTTGACCAGTTTCGGGGTAAACGCATTCTGCCAGAGTGGCGCAACCTTGGCCCGTAGCTTGACAGAGTCATTGATTTTATTGTCTATGATCGGCGCAAGAAGTTTCTGCACGGACTGAGTGATATTCTCGACCATGCTTTTCGGTTTTAAAGACAGCGGTCCGAGTTTGAACGTGTCGGCCAAATTATCGGTCAAGCCGGTGTAGTAAATTTCGGTCTTGAGGCGCCAGTCCGGAGTAACATTCACAGTGGCCTTGAATTTGAGCCCTGCCCGGAGTGGATGGCTTTCATAAAGCGCATAGCCGAAGGTCAGTTGAACAGGCACCGTAAAATAGACAAAGTTATCACTCGCGGTAACAGCAATCGGGCCGGTACGGAGAACAGTGACCGATGTCCCCAGCCCTCCCTGCCCTTTATAGAGTTCTTTGGGCAGAGACTGATTGATAATTGCGGCGAGATCGGTTGCAGAAGCCATGACGTTGAGATTGATCGAGGATGGCGGCACGGCAGCGGAAGCACAGACCGTGCTAAGCAGCAGGAATAAGAACGTAATGAAAAGTCGGCAAAAAATGGTGGTATCCTCCTTTGATTTGCTTTTGGAATAACGATGTCAACGCTAACCTGCGCGCAGTTTCTTTGCGCGTCCGGTTGAGTGCGTTGTTCGATGCTCTGTCTGCACATCCGCATAGGAATCCAGCAATTGCCGGATCATTCGCTGATATTGCGTATGATATTTTGATGCCTCTGTTTTGAAGAACTCGACGCTCTTCTTGCTTAGGGTTATCGTTACCTTGACCGATTCCTCACTGAAGGCAAGTTCAGCAGGAGATGGGAGAAAATCTCGTATAATCTTGATATCGCCTAAAGCTTCATCGGTGTATTTTATTTTCGTGTTCATAAATCGCCTTTCCTTTCCGCCAGTATCCGGCGCCAAATATGCGAATTACATTGCTACGATAAGTAAATCGTACCGTGAGTATTCCATCGCCAGTCTTGCCAAAACAGTAGTAACGCATTTCATCATCGCTGTGGCTCAGGTCTTCGGCGATGATACGATGGGGATCGGCAAAGGCGTATTGAGCCGATGCAAATGAGACCCCATGCTTTTCCTGGTTTTCATGATCCTTTTTCGAATCCCATTCAAAATGCGCTGTTGTCATGTGATCACCTTATCAGAAAACAAAGCAAAAAACCATACTATTGTATGGCTTATAATATGGTTATAAATATACATTTTGCTTATCCGGCGAACGGGTCCGCGCTTGACCTAACAGGCGACCTTATGGGGTACAAGTCTCCCCTGTGCGAGAATCAAGTCACTGTCGCGAGACTGGGTCTCTGTAGTAACACACTTTTATTCCAGCCTTGCCAGTGGTCTCCAAATCTCAAATTTGAATTTTGGAGACCTGACCTTCTGCTTTTCATACTTTGCAATTGACGCGATGTGTATTGGTGTGTATAAAATTATTTATGACCAGCAAAGAGATCATAAGGCGACTCGAAGATGAGGGTTGGTATTGTGTCGGAGGCAAGGGAGACCACCAGAAATACAAACACCCGTCAAAAGCTGGTCATGTGGTAGTGCCACATCCACGTAAAGACATGCCAACCGGCACCTTGCGGAACATTTTCCGTCAAGCAGGTTGGGAATGGAGGTAATATGTTATACCCCGCTTATGTTCACATTGGAGACGATCAACACGCCCATGGTGTAACTATCCCCGACTTTCCCGGCTGTTTCTCTGCCGCCGACGAGTGGGAGGATTTACCACACATGATCCAAGAGGCCGCAGAAGTCTATTTTGAAGGTGAAGACATCCCCGTACCGGCACCAACATCATTAGAACAATTGGCTGCTAACCCCGAATATCAAGGCGGTGTCTGGCTCTTGGTAGATATTGATCTTGCCAAACTCAAAGTTAAAGCAAAGCGAGTAAATATAACCATGTCGGAAAATCTGCTGCATGAGATCGACCGTTATGCCGAGCAGTACCATATGACTCGTTCCGGGTTATTGGCTCAGGCTGCGGATCAATATATTCACCGCAAACAATTGCCTTAACTTTTATCATTATCTCCTGAATACAACAAGTAGCGTGCTCGGTGGATATCCGTACCGGCGTCAGGACGGTTCTAGAATTAATTTTGAAACCGTTCAGAAAAACACTTTCCGAGTCATTGGGGAAAATAACCGGCAAATACACCGCTCTGCTCTGCGCACAAATTAAGAAGGGGATTCCGCTTTGGAATCCCCTTCTTATTTATACGATGGTTACAATTTAAACTGCTTTACCAGCCGCTGTAACTCCTCGGCATTGCCGCTCAACTGGGCCGCCGCGGTTGCGGATTCATGCGCCCCTTGCGAGGTCTGCTGCACAACCTCTGTGATCTGCTGCATGTTGCTGGAGATTTCACTGGTTGTAGCAGTCTGCTCTTCGGCGGCGGTGGCAACCTGGTTGATCTGCATGGCGACATCATTAACCTGCTGGAGAATGTCCTGTAGCGCCTCGCCGGATTTAGCCGCTTCGATGGTTCCGGTCTCAACTTGATGAACACCCTGTTCCATGGCGATAACAGCCTCTTTGGTCTCCTTCTGGATGGCCTTGATCATCTCACCGATCTCGCGGGTGGCGCGGGTGGTGCGTTCGGCCAGGGCGCGCACTTCATCGGCAACAACAGCAAAACCACGCCCCTGCTCACCGGCTCTGGCAGCTTCGATAGCAGCGTTTAAGGCCAGCAGGTTGGTCTGGTCGGCAATGTCTTCAATCGTACCGATGATGGCGCCGATCTGGTCGGAGCGTGCCCCAAGGCTCTCCACTGTCTTGGCTGACTCCTGGACTTTTGCGGCAATCTGTCCCATGACCGCCACGGTTCTCTCAACCACCTGGGCTCCGTCGCTAGCCGTTTGCGAGGCGCGTTGCGCACCTTCAGCGGCCATCTGGCAGTTCTGGGCAATATCACCAGATGTGGCAGACATTTCCTCACCGGCAGTGGCAACAGTGCCAGCCTGGGCAGCGACTTCTTCGGAGCCGGTAGCAATATGTTCGGCCGTGGACTGGAGCTGGTTGGAAGCAGTGGCCACCTGGCTTGATGTCTGCGCTATCTGGCTGATCATGCTGCGGAGCTTTTCGATAAACATGTTGAAATATTTGCTGATCTCGGCCAGTTCGTCCTTGGTCGTATCGTCCAGTCGTTTGGTCAGGTCGCCTTCCCCCTGGGAGATATCCATGAGCATTAGACGAAGGGCATCGACCGGCTTCATGATGGTTCGGATCAGCCAGGTGGCCAGTCCGGCCTGCAGCAGGATGCCGACAAGGCCGATGATCAACGCTTCAGCGAGAGCTGCTTTCTTTTCAGCGTCAAAATCCTCATCCCCTTTCTTTGCCTCTTTGGCCAAGGATTCCTCGATCTTTATCATGTCATCCCGAACAGCCTTCACTAACTTGTCCATCTGGGCATCAAGATCCTTGATCTCCTGAGTTACCTCTGCCGTTGTCTTCAGCAATGGCAGCATCTTGGTCTCAAAGATGGTGACTATATCATTGGCCGCCTTTTTCGCGTCTTCGGCCCATTTTTTCTCCTCAGGTGTGTCAACAACCTTGACCACCTCATCAAGTCGCTTCAGGTTGCGATCCTTGGTCTCAGCCCAGACCTTGGCTGATTCATCAAGATCGCGGTTGATGACCGTATCGGCGATAACCGAGTAAAATGACAATCCGACACGTGAGGCATTTGCAGCCAGAACAGCATCATCTGAACGTTTTGCCCCTTCATCCTGAAGTTTGCCCATATGAGAGATGCTGCGGTATTCCATGCCAACGATGGCAACGATGGTGAGCAAGAGAATGATGACATTAACAATGATCTTGGATCTGATGGTGGCCATTATAGTTTTTCTCCTGATGATGAGTTAGCTTCTATAGTAATCAAAATAACGGATGTTCAAAGGAAAGGTAGAGAAGCCCACCGTATTCACCTTCCGAAGGGCCGACACCGATTGGAATTGAAATGCCCGGGACCACCTGAAGACCGGACTTGAAGTTTATTGCGTAACGAATACCTGGGTTTACAAAGAAGGTGCTTTCTGTTGATTTTACACCATGGATTGGTGACGTCTCGGTGCTTGTCCCTACCGCTTCAAGCATCAGATTGAAGGTTTCTGTTGCCAGGTAAATCAGGCTGGCTCCATAGTTGAATCCGCGGACATTTGCCTTCTCTCCGGCAGCATCCTTGGCACGTGGAGTAAAGGTGGCGCCCATGTTCCAATGGGTGACAAATCTATTGGACAGCTCCACACTCAAAGGGATGTTGACCTGATAGCCGACAGTGTCCGTGCCATGTCCCTTCTTGTAGTCTCCTGTTGGAAGGATAATTGAAAAACGTGGAGACAAGGCAATCTTATCCTGAAAAACGGCCTGATAACGGTAGTTAAGAGCGATGTCGCCAAAACCGCTTGAGTTTGTGGGATCGGTCATGTGAACAACAGGGATGGTGTAGGAAAGCTGATGCGCCTGTTTTGGAGCAGGCCATTCCTGGGTAAAGGAATATTGCCAATCCTTGGCTTTTTTCAGGTACTGGAATACCGAAATGTGCTGAACAACCCCGCCTTCCTGGTTGTATGCCTCTTCGATCAGGAAAGAATTGTCCTGAATCTTTTTTGCCTCTTCAGCAAATACCGGGCTGCTTAATAAATACAAACCCGCAAAAACTAAATAAGGCAACATCCTGAAGATCGACATGTAAACTCTCCTGTTTTGTGAAGATTATTCGGTCTTCGAACCTAATTTTTTTGTCATACTATCTTAATTAACAATCGAGTCAACAAAATACTTCCCTGCAATAGTACGATAACTAACTGTATTATATGAGCTTATTGATTTTAATTAATTATAGCAAGATCATTTAGCGCGCCCTGTAGCTTCTGAAAAATCAGGTCATAAAGTGGGGGGGAATGGTATTGAAAAATCACAGTTAGATTATGCTCGAACAATTGCTATAGAATCTAGAGCAGATGATCATCCGGCGCAATTTGTCACCTTCCGCAGTGGTATGTTCAGAGATTCGATGGCGTTGGTCGTGCAGGCATGAGATGCGGATTTCATCTTTCCATGTTGGTGGTGCTTGACAATATTGTGAGTGAGTGCAATGCTTGAAATCGGTCATATTACCTGAAGATTGGAGATATCATGAGAGTATGGATCTGCGGGATGTTTTTCATCTTTTTCGCCTTTTCCTCAACAGCCGCCCTGGCAGCTGATACTATCGGCCACATCCAGACCATCAAGGGGTCAGCCACGGTCATCAGGGGTAATCTCACCCTGCAGGCAGCAACAG